>JAAYLD010000026.1 GCA_012522015.1 Clostridiales bacterium | reverse complement strand
GGAAGCGGAAAACCGGCTCACCCATCCCTTCTTTATGTTATTTTATCGACTTATTACGAATATTTTGCCTATATATCAAAAACCCCCATCCGGCTTTCGCCTGATAGGAGTTTTTCTTCAGTCTGAAACACGCTCTTTCGAGCGTGTTTTCGCTTTGATGTATGACCCGTACGAGAATCGAACTCGTGTTACCGCCGTGAAAGGGCGGTGTCTTAACCTCTTGACCAACGGGCCATTTGATAGCGGAAGTTGGATTTGAACCCACGACCTATCGGGTATGAACCGATTGCTCTAACCAACTGAGCTATTCCGCCACATAACATAAAGAACAACGCTAATGCGTTGATTATTATATCATTAGCTTTTTACATTGTCAACACTTATTGTTGCAAATACAATGTTAATTAACAGTTTAAAATCGCTTATTTGACTAAATATTCACAGTGTGATAGTATAAAATGTTGATTATTGATACGCTGATGTAACGCTTTTTGCGGCAAAATTTTGGAGAGGTTAGTATGGCAAATGTCAAACCAAGTGGTGCTCCCGCTGACACAATGCCAGTGTCGTCGCTGAGTGGCGTCTCGCCCGGCGGCGTGCGCGAAGCACAGCTTCACAAACTTGGCATTTATACTGTCGGCGACCTTTTACGTCACTATCCGCGCCGCTACGAGTTTCGCGGCGATGTTGTGACGGTTAAGAGTGTGCTCGATGAGCTCAGCGTGCCATCACTTTTATATCCCTTCCCCTCTTTTTTAGATAATGATAATATAGATACATCATATGAACTGACCCCGAAATCTTTTATTCTTACGGTAGTAACCGAGCCAAAACTGGTGACAGCAAAACGCGGCATTTCGTTTATAAAGTTTCGTGCTGCAGATGACACAGGAGTTTGCGAAATTGTCTTTTTCAATCAGCCATACTTAAAACGGGCATTCCCGACAGGCTCACGCTTTCGCTTTTATGGGAAGCCAACGCTCGCGCGCGGAAGTCTGCGCCTGACATCTCCCTCATATGAAGCGGCGCCGCCGGGTGCAGAGCTGGCGCCCGTCGTCCCTGTTTACAGTCTGACGAGCGGAATGACACAAAAGATATTTTCCGGGCTTGTTAAAAAAGCATTTTCGTTTGCAGCATCATCGCTCGTTGACAGGATTCCTGAAAAACTCCGAGAAAAGCACTCTCTGCCTACAATTCGTTATGCTATCAAGAATATACACTTCCCCGCTGATGAAAAATCTCTCAATGCAGCGCGCCAGCGGCTCGTTTACGAAGAATTTTTAATATATGCGCTCAAAGTAATGCGCATAAGAGCCACAAGAGACACACTTTGTGCTCATTATATTAACAAAACCGATATAAAGCCGCTTGTATCACAGCTTCCCTTTCCGCTGACAGGAGCACAAAAGCGCGCAATCAATGATATTTATGCCGACTTGCGCGGCAAAAACGGCAAACGCGGGCTGATGTACCGCATCATTGTCGGTGATGTTGGCTGCGGTAAAACAGTTGTAGCCGCCGCAGCCGCCTACATTATAATAAAAAACGGCTTTGACTGTGCCATGATGGCACCGACGGAGATTTTGGCACGTCAGCATTATGCTGATTTAAGCGCCCTTCTTAGTAGTCTTGGAATAAAAGTCGTTCTGCTCGTCGGTTCGCTTAAAGCACGCGAAAAACGCGAAAGCATTAATGCGTGTTGTGATCCAAACGGCCCGCCGGTTCTTGCTGTCGGCACACATGCTCTCATTGAAGAGGGCGTCCGCTTCCGCCGTCTTGGCCTTGTAATAACGGATGAACAGCACCGCTTTGGCGTAATGCAAAGAGCAGCTCTTTCCGGCAAAGGAGAGGTGGCTCATGTGCTTGTTATGAGCGCAACACCAATCCCGCGGACACTTTCCCTTGTTATGCTCGGCGATCTTGACGAATCAAGAATTGACGAAATGCCCCCGGGACGCCAGCGCGTGACAACATATGTTGTTGATGAGAGCTATCTTGAACGCATCGAAGCTTTCATGAAGCGAGAAACGGAAGCCGGACATCAGGTTTACGTTGTTTGCCCCGCTGTCGAAGATGACAATACAGACGGTGCGTCCGGTTCTGGACGGCCCGAAATGATGACGGCTGTTGGTTACGCAGAGGCTCTTTCAAAAAAGTTTCCGGATATAAAGGTCGCATATGTTCACGGCAAAATGAAGGGGGCGGAAAAAGACGCTGTAATGCGGGCCTTTGCCGCAAATGAAATAAAAATTCTTGTTTCAACGACCGTCATTGAGGTTGGCGTAAACGTACCGAACGCAACACTGATGGTAGTACTTAACGCTGAGCGTTTCGGACTGTCACAGCTTCACCAGCTTCGCGGACGCGTGGGGCGCGGCACAGCAAAATCTATTTGCATTCTTATATCACGTTATGCAAAAGCAAAAGGCACAACAGCTTATGAGCGGCTTGAAACAATGAGAACTACGTATGACGGTTTCGCTATTGCAGAGCGTGATCTTGCGCTGCGAGGCCCCGGTGACTTTTTGCCATCATCTGAAAGCACCCGACAAAGCGGTGACCTTCCGATTAATCTTGCCGGAATAGAAGGAGCGTGTGCAATGAAGCTTCTTGATGCGGCTTTTTCTGACGCTCGCGAAATTATGTCGGACGACCCGACACTCTCAAAACCCGAACACGAGCCTCTTGCCGCTATAACAGCACCAATCGAGGGAGCTGAGCGTACAATATCATAAGTACTGCCCACATATAAACACGATAAATCACACCGCTGCTATTGCACAGACAGAATAAAGTGATATAATTATCATATTATCTGAGTTTAATATTGCTCTCAAACTTTATAGAGTCGTTTACAGATTTATTTCTATAATAACTGCCATGCTCACTCTCGGAAGGAGAACAGTCATGCATATTATACGTATGTATAATAGTATAGGCATCTGTATAATATCTGACATTGATTCCGTGCGCCACCCGTTTGGCGCATGAAAAAAGCTGGGATAACATATGTAACGGGGCTATTTGCATCATGATAGCGCAATTCATGTGTTATCGGTGTAATTAGCTTTATATTGTTTCCCGGCATACGGATTTTTCACTTTTTTAGCAAGCTAAACTTATACTGAAAGGAATCAGATGTCATCATGCCATTTGTTAATGAAGATAAAAGAACAGCATACGCAACCGAGCTCGCCACCGCTGACATTGGACGCCGAGTTACAGTCAACGGTTGGTGCGCAAGACAGCGCAATCTTGGAAGTCTTATTTTTATAGATTTGCGCGACCGTTCGGGCATAATACAGCTTGCCTTTGACGAATCGACCGACAGGGAAACGTTTGAAACTGCCGCAAATGTGCGCTCTGAGTATGTCTTAACAGCATCCGGCGTTGTCCGGTCCCGCGGGGCTGATATCAACGTGAATCGTCCGACAGGCACAATAGAAATAGCTGTGGATCGCTTGAAGATTTTATGCAAAGCGGAAACGCCACCGTTTTTCATTACAGAAGGTGACACTGACGTTCGCAATGAACTGCGTATGCGTTACCGCTACCTTGACCTGCGCCGTCCGGAAATGATGAAAAATATCATAGCCCGCTCCGAAATTACAAAACTCGTTCGTGATTACTACCACGAAAAAGGCTTTATTGAAATCGAAACGCCAAACCTTATAAAGCCGACACCGGAAGGCGCTCGTGACTACCTCGTTCCAAGCCGCATATTCCCCGGAAATTTTTTCGCACTGCCTCAATCGCCACAGCTTTACAAGCAGCTTATAATGTACGCCGGCTTCGACCGCTACATTCAAATAGCCCGCTGCTACCGTGACGAGGACTTACGTGCGGACAGGCAGCCTGAGTTCACGCAAATAGATATGGAAATGTCGTTTGTAACCGAAGACGACGTCATGGATATGAACGAAGGATTAATTCACTATCTTTATAAGAAATTTCTCGGCGTAACTCTGCCTGAAAAGTTCCCGCGCATAAAGTATGCTGAGGCAATGGAGCGCTTTGGCTCCGACAAACCTGACATTCGCTTTGGATTTGAGCTTTGCAACCTGACCGACCTTCTCAAAGACTGCACCTTCCGGGTTTTTGAAGGAGCAATTGCTGCCGGCGGCAGCGTTCGCGCTATCAACGTCAAGGGAGGTGCAAGCTTCACCCGCCGCGAAATCGACTCTCTTGGTGAGGTCGCAAAGCAGTACGGCGCTAAGGGGCTTGCATGGCGCAAAAAAGCTAACGGCGAGGTCACATCATCTTATGCAAAATTCCTCTCCGATGCTGAAAACGCCGCTATCGACAAAAGAATGGACTTTTCTGAGGGCGATTTAATCGTTATCGTTGCTGATAATAATAAAATCGTATTTGACGCGCTGGGCGCACTGCGTCGGGAGTGTGCCGCACGCTTGGGTCTTCTGCGTCCGGACGATTTTAAGTTTCTTTGGGTTGTTGAGTTCCCGCTTTTCGAGTACAACGAGGAAGACGGACGCTTTTACGCAAGACATCATCCCTTCACAGCGCCAATGGAAGAGGATATACCGCTCATCAAAACAAATCCCGGTACTGTCCGCGCCCGTGCTTATGATATCGTGCTAAATGGCACGGAGATTGGCGGCGGCTCAATACGCATCAGCACCCCCGATATGCAGGGTCTTATGTTTGAAACGCTTGGAATAGGCGAGGAAGAGGCCGAAGCAAAATTTGGTTTTCTGCTTGAAGCGCTTAAATATGGCATCCCACCGCATGGCGGACTTGCCTTCGGCCTTGACAGGCTCGTTGCACTTACACTTGGTTACGACGACATACGTGATGTTATTGCATTCCCAAAAGCGCAGAACTCAAGCGAGCCGATGTCCCGCTGCCCTGCCCCAGCTGATCCTCAAGCGCTTCATGAGCTTGGCATAGCAGTTATAAATAAAACTGATGATAATGAGGGCACAGGCAGCAAATAACGAAGGGTTAAATGCTTTTTGCCTTCGATATACTAAATTTTTGCAATAAAATATAGTATTTTAAGAATAAATATATTGACAACAAGCTCTTCCGAGTGGTATAATTACTTTACCTCTGCGGAGGGCTCTTTTTTTGCGTGCTTATTTTTTTAAAATAAAGCAATATGCAGAATTGACGGACGCGCCACATCCGTCAGAGTGCACCGCGTGAGGGAGGTACACGACGCCGCACGCAAACAAAAATATATAAGTGCGGTGAATAATTTTAAATGCGGAGGTGCCGATAAACGATGAGAGTCAAAATCACACTTGCATGCTCGGGGTGCAAGCAGCGAAATTACGACACAACAAAAAACAAAAAGAATGATCCCGACAGGCTTGAGTTGAACAAGTACTGCCGTTTCTGCCGTAAGCACACATTGCACAGAGAAACTAAGTAACGAAAGAGAGCGCGTTATGACGAAGTATAAATACATCATAAAGCTGCTGGCTGCAGCATTGGCCGCGGTCTTAGTGATGACGCTCTCTGCTGTTTCCGTTTTCGCCGACGACACAGATGCTGACACGATCGCAGTCACCGACACCGAAGCCGAATCTGAATCCAAATCCGAATCTGATACAGTTGCAGATTCCGATGATGCCGATGATAATGGTGCCGACACGGATTCCGAGTCCGATACAGATGCAGCTGGCGACAATGACTCAGGTGAAGATGAGGGTAAAAAAGATTCCGGCAAGGTAAAGAAAGATAGTAAGGGCGGTTTTATAACGCTTATCATCATAGCTGTATGCGTTGTTGCATTTGCTGCATGGGCGCTTCGCGATAGGGAGCGTTCATCAAAAATGTGGCGCTCTTTCAAGAGTGAGTTCAAAAAGATTTCGTGGGCAAAACATCATGATGCTGTCAAGAAAACGATTATGGTAATTATAGCTATCATAATCTTCGCGGCGATATTCGGAATAGTTGACTATCTACTTTCACAGGGTATTATAGCCCTTGGTAGGCTATTCTAACGGGAACATGAGCGACATAAATGAAATGAACCTCGGTCCACGCTGGTATGTGGCGCATACCTATTCTGGATACGAGAATAAGGTAAAAGCAAATCTTGAGAAAATCGTCGAGAACAGAGGCCTCGGCCACTTAATATTTGACGTGCAAATCCCTGTTGATATTGTAACCGAACACAACGGCAATATAAGCAAAAGGTCGGAGACTAAAAGATTCCCGAGTTATGTGCTTATCAAAATGATAATGACGGACGAATCTTGGCATGTCGTCCGCAATATCAGCGGAGTGACGGGTTTTGTTGGCCCCGGATCAAAGCCGGTGCCGCTTACAGATGAGGAAGTAGCCGCTATTAATCTTGAGACACACACGGAAAAGGTTGCAATTGCTGTAGGCGACCCAATTTCGATAATCGATGGGCCTTTTGTTGGTTTCTCCGGCAAGGTTCAAGAGATTTCGCAAGATGGCACTCGGGCAACTGTCATTATAGAGACTGCCGGACGTGAGTTCCCTGTCATAATGGAGACAAAGCACGTGAAAAAACAACAGTCCGTCTAACAGGACAAAACTTTTCTTTTTTATGCGGCGCTATGCGCCGCCGTGGGAGGGAGAAAATAAATTCTTAAACAATTCTCCCGCATAATACCACAATCGGAGGTGTAATTTTTTAAATGGCAAAGAAAGTAGTTGCTTATATTAAGCTTCAGCTGCCCGCCGGTAAGGCAACAAACGGCCCACCAGTAGGTCCGGCACTCGGCCAGCATCAGGTGTCTATCCCCAACTTTACAAAGGAATTTAACGAGCGCACAAAGGGTGACATAGGACTTATCATCCCTGTCATCATTACAGTATACGCCGACCGTTCCTTCTCATTTGTCACAAAATCGCCACCCGCTCCTGTGCTCATTAAGAAGGCATGCGGTATCGAGTCCGGCTCCGCAGTTCCTAATAATACGAAGGTTGCTACGATTACAAAGGAACAGATTAAACAGATAGCTGAGCAAAAAATGAAAGATCTGAATGCTGGCTCGCTTGAAGCCGCGATGAGTATGATAGCAGGCACTGCCCGCAGCATGGGCATTGTCGTCGCGGACTAAGGAGGGACAAGAATATGTTCAGAGGCAAAAGATATAAAGAAAATGCAAAGCTCGTCGAACGCGGCAAGCTTTATGATCCAAAGGAAGCACTTGCTCTTGTTGTTTCGACAGCAAATTCTAAGTTCGATGAAACCATCGAACTTCATGTGCGTCTCGGTGTCGACTCGAGACACGCTGACCAGCAAGTTCGCGGCGCTATCGTTCTTCCTAACGGAACTGGTAAAAATGTACGCGTCCTTGTCATCGCAAAGGGTGATAGGGCTAATGAAGCGAGAGAAGCAGGCGCTGACTATGTTGGCGACCAGGATATGATCGATAAAATTCAGCGTGAAAACTGGTTTGACTTCGATCTCATAATCGCAACGCCCGACATGATGGGCCCGCTTGGCCGTCTCGGCCGTCTCCTTGGTCCGAAAGGACTTATGCCTAACCCGAAATCTGGTACCGTCACAACGGACGTTGCGCGTGCTGTCAAGGAAGCAAAAGCCGGTAAGATTGAGTATCGTCTTGATAAGACAAATATTATACACTGCCCGATTGGCAAAGCTTCATTCGGTGCTGAAAAGCTCACTGAGAACTTCAACGCCCTCATGAGCGCTATCATCAAGGCGAAGCCCGCTGCTGCGAAGGGTCAATATATCAAGAGCTGCGTCGTCGCATCCACAATGGGTCCGGGTATTAAGATAAGCGCAGCAAGACTTTCATAAACAGAAGCAAAAATAGCTTCAAACTCAGATTTATAACGATTCATAATAGCATAGCAAAGCCGAGCCACTTTATGGCTCGGCTTTTTGTATCCATATTTGTATTATTGCTTTTCTCTTCCCTGCGTGTCGCTGCGCAAAATAGCTTTCGGTGCGGCTAAACGCTTACTATCTCTCGACATATCTATTGATTTTTATTTCTATACTCGACATACTCTTCAAGGCACATGCCAAGCTCATACATTTCATAAGCAGCTTTACGGCCGACATAACGGTAATGCCAAGGCTCAAATGTAATTTTTGTGATTTCCGTTTTATCTTCGGGGTAACGAAGGATAAAACCGAACTTATAACAGTTTTCGACGAGCCATTTATATACGTCCTCACGTGCAAAAGACCGTGCTGCGCTTGAAAGATTGTGGAGGTCAGCGCAAAGGCCCGTCTGGTGCTCACTTGCGCCCGGCCGCGCCGAATATGTCTCCACTATCGCCTCTACCTCAGCTCGTGTAAGAGCTGGATTAGCTTCCATTTCACGCTCTACATACGTATTAAAAAGCGACGATTGCTTTGCGTATGAGCGATAAGCGCTCATTACAGAAACAGGATAACCGGAGGGCCCTTTTCCGTCGTAACCATTTGCGAAAAGCTCAATGAACATTGCTTCAAGCGCTTTTGCTGCATATAAGCGCATCTTTTGTGTTTCGCGGCCGTCAGCGCGCGTATTGATAACATCAACCAGATCATCTGGAATGTAATTTTCATTAAGAGAATTGTCCGCATTTACAATAATCAGGTACTCGCTGTCGTCAGCTGGATTCATGTATTCTTCGTATTCTGATAAGTCTGATTTAAACTCGAACACAGGTACTTCGATGCCAGTTTGTTCAGTATCTGTACCCTCCGTCATCTCACCGTAGCTCTCGTCTTCCGTAATTGGCGCAAGCGTATCAGCTTCCTTCATCTTAAATGCGACCGGCACCACATCTCCTGCTTCATCTGTCACTTGCGTTATAGTGATGGTACGCTCCTTTTCATCAACATCAACATTAATACCTATCATTGAATCAATGACAAAATCAAGCGGAACCCAAATATCGTTGCCTTCCCTGTATGACGGTAAAGACATACGCCACTCGGTGCCGTTTACATGTATAACCCTCGTCCCAACGGTAAATTTAACATCCTCTGAGCCATCTTTTGTTATAAATCGAAATACATTGCCATCACCTGTCACAACCATGTCAAGTGTGCGTGCAAGCTTAGAATAATTTATATACAGCTTTCCATCACGCATGGCAGAATCGAACGGAACAACATCGCTTTCGTCATCGCCTGTGCCGTAGACATAGATATACTCATCATCTGTGTCCTGAACATTGGTGCTTCGGAAAGATATAAGAATAACTGCGGTGACGATTATTATGATCAATATAAAAATGAAAAAAAACGCCCAGATACGCGCAAACAGCGTCTCGCGCCGCGCACGCTTTGTCATAAGCTGGGTTCTGTTTTCGCGTTCTTTTTGCGCTCGAAGAAGCTCGTCGCGTATCGCCGCTACATTTGGATCTTCACCCGCGCGATTATATGCCGTCACACCTCTGCCGCTGTTTCTGTTTGTATTGCCAGATGTACGCACAGGAAAAGTTCTGCCACTTTTTTTGGTGTTGGCATTGCCCCCTGCACCCACCTGACTACGATTATTATTAACGTTGCGGGAATCGCTATTACCCGCGCGCCCGCCGCTATTATTTGTATTTATTCTGTTGTTTCTGCCGCCGGAAACATTATTATTACCGCGGGAACTGTCGTTACCGCGGGAACCACTATTACCTCTCCTGTTACTACCAAAACCGACGCCCAATATAAATACCCTCCTAAAAGGCAAAAGAAAACCCGATCGCTGCCCTATATATCACATTATCATATGTTACATTATAAGCCACTCCGTGTCGTTATGCGCACGCAACGGAGTGGTTTTTCTTAATTTGGTATTATGATAGGGTGATATTATACGTCATTTGTCATATTTTCTCGATAAGTGTAAAATAAGGCGACGCGGGCGAATTAATTATACGGACTTCCGTACATGTAAAAATGTGTTTGTCAAGTGTCGCGAAATACCGGGCAAGCTCTACCCCCTCCGCTTTGCCTTCAGCGTGCCCCGGATAAACGGCGACTGTTATCGCACCTCCCGGTGCGAGCAGCTCAATGGCTGTCCGGACTGCCTGCATAGTCGACGATGTCATTGTAGTTATTAATTTGTCCCCGCCGGGCAAATATCCGAGATTGAACATGCCGGCATTTATCGGCTCTTTTATATAAAGGGCTGCATTTGCATGCGAGTCATGTATAAGCGTCACATTATCAGGACACCCTTCTGCCAAAAGCTTGCGCCTTGTTGATTCAAGGGCCTTACTTTGAATATCAAAAGCGTATACTCTGCCGCTCTCGCCTACTGCCCGAGAGAGAAAAGCCGTATCATTACCGTTTCCCATCGTGAAATCGGCTGCTACGCCGCCCGGCGCAAGATGCCGCATAATGAACTCCTTTTGCAGAAGGAGCAGATCAATCATCGTGCCGATTTTTTTGTTTTTGTTATCCAAGTGTATATCCTGCGGCGCGGAGCAGTTCTTCAGCTTCTTCCGGGTGTTCAACACGGATAATTATTGACGCATAACCGTCTTTTGTTGACATTGAGGTGTAAATATACTCGATAGTTATGCTATTATCCGCAAATATTTTCAAGATACGCGCAAGTCCACCCGGTTCGTGGCGAACGTTTACATCGAGCACATCTGTCAGCGTAGCTGTAACTCCGCGTTTGCGCAGAAAATCACATGTCTGTTCTGGATTTTCTACGATAATGCGGAGAATTCCGTAGCTTTCTGTGTCAGCGATCGAAATAGCGTCAAGATTTATGCCCATTCCAGCAAGCATTTCTGTAATTTCGGCGACACGGCCGGCTCTGTTTTCCAAAAAGATCGATACCTGCTTAATCATCGCGCTGCCTCCTTTATTTTTATGTGTAAAGCTTGCGGTTGTCGATGACGCGTTTTGCCTTGCCTTCGGAACGTGGTAATGTCCCCGGCTCAACAAATGTGATTTTCGCTGAAATCTGCAGGACACTATCCATCTTCCTCTGAATTTCTTCAGCGTAACTCTGAAGACCTCTGATTTTATCGGAGAAAATCTCGGGTGAAACCTCCACTTTGACTTCTATCGTATCGTGATTGTCGTGTCTGTCGACAATTATGAGGTAATGCGGTGACACTCCTTTAACCGAAAGCAGCACACTTTCGATTTGAGATGGGAAAACGTTGATACCGCGCACAATTATCATATCGTCGGTTCTGCCTGAAGGCTTCATAAGGCGAACAAGCGTCCGACCACATTCACACTTCTCTCTTGTGATATACGATATGTCATGTGTGCGGTAACGCAGAAGCGGTAACGCTTCTTTATTAATGCAAGAAAAGACAACTTCCCCACGCTCACCGTCCGGTAAAGGTTCTCCTGTCACCAGATCGATTATTTCTATATAGAAGTTATCCTCGTTGACATGCATTCCGTTCTGACACTCACAGTCACAGGCGACACCGGGCCCTGTTATCTCTGCTATACCGTATATATCGTAGGCTTTGATGTTAAGACACTTTTCAATTTCGCGTCGCATTTCTTCCGTCCACGGCTCAGCGCCAAATATGCCACCCTTTAGCGAAAGTAATTCAACTGGTATGTTGTTCTTTTCCATTGTATCGGCTATGTAGAGGGCATATGACGGCGTACAGCAAAGGTATGTAGAGCCGAGATCTATCATCATTTCAATTTGACGTAACGTATTGCCGCTTGACGTCGGGATAACAGTAGCCCCAAGATTTTCAGCGCCATAATGAAGCCCCAGCCCGCCTGTGAAAAGGCCATAGCCATAGGCGACCTGTATAACATCGTTTTCACCTGCGCCGGCAGAGACAATGCAGCGGGCGACACATTCACTCCAGACATCAACATCGTGCTGTGTGTAAGCAACAACCTTCGGTTTTCCGGTTGTTCCAGAGGAAGCGTGGATTCTTGTTGTTTTCTCACGCGGGACGGCAATCATTCCTAAGGGATAATTTTCACGCAAGTTTTCGCTGCTTAAAAACGGCAGCTTAGTAATATCGTCGATTGTGCGTATGTCTGAAGGTTTTACGCCGGCTTCATCCATTAAGCGGCGATAAGGGGCAACGTATGCGTACATCCGCTCGACAGTATTACGAAGGCGCTCGGATTGTAAGGCACGCATAGCGTCGCGAGGCATTGTTTCAATAGCTTCGTTGTAATACTTCATCTTAAACCCCGGTTATATGTGTTTTTATTATTTTATCATTTTTTTTGATTTTTTGTCATTCTTTTTTTTACATATTGTGTTTTTGCGAAGCGGCGGCAAGACCGCCTTTGAATGCCGCTTCGTTCACTGCTTTTGCTTTTTCAGGCACACACGACATGATAGATTCGTATAGCACATCATGCGAAAAGCCGAAAAGATCGGCGCCAAGACCAATAAGCGCAACGTTCGACGCCTTAATGCTGCCAGCGGCACGTGCTATTGATAACGCGTCGGCGGATATAACACGCACGTCGGCGGCTTTCATTTGACCTATTAAATCGCTCGGATATTTGGCGGCGCCCGATATTACGGGCATCGGATTTATTTGTTGCGTTGAGGTGACGACAACTCCGCCTTTTTTAAGGTAAGGCAGGCATCTTGCAGCCTCAAGCACTTCAAAGCTTAGTATAACGTCCGCACCTCCCTCGCATATGAGCGACGAGACGACCGATTTCCCGTATCTGACATATGTCACAACGGAACCTCCGCGCTGGCTCATTCCATGAACCTCTGAAACTTTCGCTTCATATCCGGAGCGGATGGCGGCATCACCAAGTATACGCGCAGCAAGCAGTGTTCCCTGCCCACCGACGCCTGTTATCAATATACTTTTTACATTATCCATTTTTTACATCCTTTCGGGGAGGGTTTTACAAGATAAGTGCGTCACGTCTACACTCACTCGCGTATGGCATCAAAGCGGCACATCTGAGTGCAAAGCCCGCAGTTAGTGCAGAGAGAGTCATCAATTTTTGCCTTGCCGCTCTCAGTTACCGAAATAGCAGGGCAAGCTATTCTCATGCACGCGCGGCAGGCACGGCACTTATTCTCATCAATCGAATATGGCTTCTTTTTCGCAACATACTTCAGAAGTGCGCACGGACGACGGCATATAATGACAGACACACATGGGCTTTCGAGCTCCTCTTTTATTGTTTTTTCCAGCTCGTCAAGATTGTTCGGATCAACGACTCTGATGTGAGTTTCATCAACACCGACAGCAGCGCAAAGCCGCTCAAGCGACAGTTCAGGTGCCGGTTTTTCTTTAAGTGTCAGACCTGTACATGGGTTTTGCTGATGGCCGGTCATGCCGATTATCCTGTTGTCAAGAATCAAAACCGTTGATTTGCTGCCATTATAGACCATATTTATAAGCCCTGTTATGCCGGAGTGAACAAACGTTGAGTCGCCTATGACAGCAACAGACGTTTTTTCATCACCCGTGGCAATGTTGCGGCCATGAAGTGATGACACACTCGCCCCCATGCAAAATGTCGTATCAATGCTCGAAAGAGGCGCGACGGCGCCAAGCGTATAGCAGCCGATATCGCCGCATACGGTGAGTTTCAGCTTTTTCAGTATGTAAAAGACACCTCTGTGCGGGCATCCCGGGCAAAGAACTGGCGGGCGAGGCGGCATTTGAACATCAAGCCGAACATACTCAGGCTTTTTGCCAAGTAGGCGCTCTGCAAGAAGCGCACTTGAATACTCGCCCTCAACCGGCAAGAGGTTTTTACCATCGCAGGCAATGCCCATGGCACGCACCTGCTCCTCTATCACCGGATCAAGCTCCTCTATTACGATAACACGCTCAACAGACGCAGCAAATTCACGTATCAGGCGCTCGGGAAGCGGATTTACAAGTCCAAGCTTCAGGTAAGAAGCCGTGTTGCCGAAACATTCCTTTGCATAAATATAAGAGATTCCTGCTGCTATAATGCCGATTTTGCCATCAGGCGCACGCTCGATTTTGTTGACTGGCGATGTTTCGGCATATTCCCGCAGCGCGGCAAGCCGCTCCTCAAGCGATGTATGGCGACCGCGCGCATTTGCCGGTATCATGACATATTTCGCAGGATTTTTTTCGTAAGGGAGTATCGGCTTCTCTTCCCGCTCGCAAATCTCCGTTAAGCTTTGGGAGTGAGCAATGCGGGTTGTCGTACGGAGTATAACCGGGATATCAAACTTCTCTGATAAATCGTATACAAGCTTGGTGAAATCAAGACATTCCTGTGAGTCGGACGGCTCAAGCATAGGTATCTTTGCCGCTTTTGCATAATGGCGGCTGTCCTGCTCGTTTTGCGAGGAATGCATGCCAGGATCGTCGGCAACTGCAATAAGCAGACCGGCATTTACACCCGTGTACGATGCAACGAACAGCGGGTCGGCAGCAACGTTAAGCCCAACATGCTTCATCGCGCAGAAAGCGCGAGCTCCGCCGACAGCGGCGCCCATCGCCGCTTCAAGTGCTACTTTTTCATTCGGCGCCCATTCGGCGTAAATTTCATCGTATTTTGCGGCATATTCAGTTATTTCTGTGCTCGGAGTGCCCGGGTAACTTGACACAAAGCGAACGCCAGCCTCGTAAAGCCCCCTCGCGACGGCTTCATTACCGAGCATAAGTCTTTTCGTTTTCATTATCTTGTTCCTTTTGGTTACGATTGATTTCCGATTTTTATATTTTATATTGTTGTCTTATAATGCGCAACGCTTGTGCACAATTTACTTAACAAAATCAAATTCAAAATCGTATATCGACACAGTGTCCCCGTCTTTGCATCCGTGCGCCTCAAGCAAATCTATGACACCGTTCCGCTTTAACACGCGCCCGAAATACGCAAGCGAGTCCCGGTCGTTTAGGTTTACTTGCCCAAGCAAATTGAAAAGCCATTCGCCCTCAACGATAAACTTGTCGTTTTCGCGGTGGACAAACGTTTTCTTTTCGCCCTTATAATCTTCTTCCGGTTCATACTCTGGCTCGTAAACTGTTATCGGAGGCAGCGTAGCAAGATGACGGCCTATTGTCGATATGAGTTTGTCCATATTGTATCCGGTAACGGCCGATATGAAGATTAAGTCGCGGTCTTTTTCCTTCGCATATGCCTTAAGAGCTGAAAAATCGGCATCTTCGCTTGCCACATCATATTTGTTTGCAGCTATTATCTGCGGGAGCGCCATAAGGTCTGCGTTATAACGCACAAGCTCACCGTTTATCGTCTCAATATCAGCCACCGGGTCGCGCTCTGCATAAGAGGACACATCAACGACATGAACAAGCAGCCGGCAACGTTCAATATGCCGTAAAAACTCGTGTCCAAGCCCAGCCCCTTCAGCCGCGCCTTCAATCAGCCCCGGAATGTCGGCCATGACAAAGCCGCCATCGTCGCCAAACGAAACGACACCAAGGTTCGGGGATAGCGTTGTAAACGGATAGTCGGCTATTTTAGGGCGCGCAGAGCTGACAGCCGCAAGAATAGACGATTTCCCGACGTTCGGCATACCAATAAGACCAACGTCGGCTATCATTTTCAGCTCAAGAGTAACATTTTCCTCCTCGCCCTTAGTACCGCTCTTTGCAAATCGCGGTATCTGACGCGTCGGAGTCGCGAATCGACGGTTGCCCCATCCGCCGCGACCACCGCGGCATAGTATAAAGGGCTTGCCATCAGACATATCGTGAATAATTTTTCCGCTCGCTGTATCGCGTATGAGGGTGCCGCGTGGCACTCGGATTATCAAATCTTCACCGGATTTTCCGTGCATTTTGTCGGGTTTGCCGTCCTCGCCGTTTTCAGCGATGAACTTGCGCTTATAGCGGAAGGCGAGAAGCGTATTTGTCCCGTCGTCAACTTCAAAAATGACATTTCCGCCACGCCCACCGTCGCCACCATCGGGCCCACCCTTAGCAACATATTTTTCACGGCGAAAAGACACGCGTCCATTGCCGCCGTCTCCGGCTTTTACATAAATATCGACTTTATCTACAAACATATGCTTTTTTATCAGTTTTGCCTTTCTTTTTTTGCGTGCGCAAGAAGGAATTTTTCCGCCTCCGCGCACCAAAGGCCACCATTTCTCTCAACTATATCAGCAAGCGCCACAAATAAATGGGCGTTTTCCCCTCCCTCCTCGGATAAGCGCCTGAAATCGGTTATTGCAGTCAAAGGGAGGTCTATTTCTGTGTAAATCAGCTTTTTACCGCCCGGTATTTCGGGAAGCCGCAGCGTTGTATCAACAACAGCGCAAAGCCCGCCTATATGCGTAATCATCGCCGCAGGATTTATGCGTCCCGATTCCATCATGGCAACAGCTTCGCGCATATCGTCAGTGTTACCGCCGCTTGTGCCGACGACGTGGGTTGACGAGTAGTGGACATTATAAAAATTAAGCTCTGCCGAAAACCCGGGATCCGTTGGCCCTGCGAAAAAGTTTAAGCACCCGTCACGCGCAAGCAGCCTGTCTGCACTCTCGACGACATCGCGGACAGGAGCAAAGACGAAAATATCGTCGAAACCTGCCCCGCCCGGCGTAAGCGAGCGCATATAAGCTTCTGCGTCCGGCGTTGTCTTTGTGTTGATATAAACGAGTTTTACTCCGTTTTCCGATGCATTTTCAGGCGTTATAATCGACGCCGCACGCTTTAGTCTCTCGTCATCTATGTCAGTGACGACAAGCAGTGACGGTTTTCTGTCGCAGTGAACAGCGTAATCTATGGCACCAAGCCCCATAGGCCCGGCACCTGCAAGAATCGCCATTGAACCACCCTCGCGGATGCCCATTTCATGGACATATGAACCGGCCTTCGTATGGTAGCTTGCGTGAAAAGCTCCGACAATACAGCTCATTGGCTCCGCAAGGCTTCCATAGAAAAACGCATCGCCCGAATAAGGGAGAAGGTTCCCCGTTTCCATTACCTCGGGGGGTATGATTATATATGTCGCATCTCCGCCTATATATTGATACGAATAGCCGGGCGCAGCCAAGCTGCCTTTATAATTAAGTGCGGGCTGTATTGTAAACCTGTCACCAGGTTTAAATTCGCCCGACACTGCCGCACCAACCTCAATTATTTCGCCGCAAAACTCATGCCCAATAATAACAGGGTTTGTGGCGACATCAACCGGTACTCGTTTGTGATCCGCCCCCTGCTTTGCCGCTTTATATGAAGACATACATATGCTGTCTGTGACAACTTTAGCAAGAATCTCATTATCCTTTGTCTCTGGAAGCTCAAACTCCTCAAGTCTTAGGTCATTTTTCCCATAAAGGCGCACAGCCCTCGTCTTCACTTTCATATTCATGCGACTAAGCCTTTCAAATATTGTTTTGATACCGCTCTTTTAAGCTGAAATTCTTGTGTTATTATACATCAATAACAATAAAAGAGATATCGATACATTATAACACAATATGATGATTATAGGAAGAGTAAAACACTATGACACTAACATTTTAACGCATAAAAATCATTTTTTTGTATTATACTGCAGATATTTTTTATTAATAGGCATACGTGCGCATATGTGGGTGCACGTTGACATGAAAATGCCCCGATGGTAGAATAATAACCAAAAGATATGGTTTTATTTTTATTGTGGGAGGCTCCTTTTGCGCGATATGGACGATAAAAATAATAACAGTAATAGTGATATAAAAAAACGAATTGAGGAGCTGCGGCGCCAAATTGAGCATCACTCACATCTTTATTATGACCTGGATTCACCCGAAATAAGCGACTACGAGTATGATGCTACGTTTGCCGAGCTTTTACAGCTTGAGGCGGAGCATCCCGAATTTGACTCACCGAACTCACCGACAAAACGCGTCGGTGGAAAGCCGTCCGAACGCTTTGAAAAAGTTACTCACGTATATCCCCTCGGTAGTCTTGAGGACGTTTTTTCTTTTGCCGAGGTAAAGGCATTTACAGCTCGCGTTCGCGACGTCGCGCCTGGCGCGGAGTTTTCCGTCGAACCTAAAATTGACGGATTATCCGTCGCTCTCACATACGAAAACGGGATTTTTACCGTTGGCGCTACGCGCGGTGACGGTGCCGTTGGTGAAAATGTGACGGCTAACCTGCGCACTATCCGCGCAATTCCGCTCTCTCTTGCAGGCGGCGAAAAACTCAACCTCACTGTCCGCGGCGAAGTTTACATGCCGCGCGAAGCCTTTGAGCGGCTTAACGCAGCGCGTGAAGCAAAAGGCGAGGCTCTCATGGCGAATCCGCGCAACGCAGCCGCAGGCTCGCTGCGCCAGCTTGACCCGAAGATAACAGCGTCCCGCTCCCTTGATATTTTCGTTTTCAACTTTCAAGGCGGGACTCTCTACAGCGACGGACATGAGCCGCAATCCCATACAGAAACACTTTCTCTGTTGCGTGAGCTTGGATTTAAAACACTCCCGCACACAATTAAAGCTAAAACCGATGATGAAATTATCGCACATATAGAAAAAATCAGCTCCATGCGCGGCACGCTGCCTTTTGACATAGACGGAGCTGTTATAAAGGTTGATTCTCTCGCCCTTCGCCGAACCCTCGGCGAAGGAACGGCTACACCGAAGTGGGCAGTAGCTTTTAAGTACCCGCCGGAGCGGAAAGAAACAAAGCTGCTCGACATAACTGTTGCCGTTGGCCGCACCGGAGTTCTTACGCCGACAGCCGTCCTTGAGCCGGTGCGAATAGCAGGCTCGACTGTCTCCCGTGCGACGCTTCACAACCTTGATATTATAAGAAAACTCGGTATTATGATCGGCGATACCGTTATAATACAAAAAGCCGGCGATATAATACCTGAGGTTGTCGGCGCCGTTACATCCGCGCGCACAGGCAACGAGCGCCCGTGGACACCGCCTATTGTATGCCCCTCATGCGGCGAGCGCGTCGTAGCCGATATTGACAGCAGTGCATCTGCCAGTGCGGAAACGGCAACTTCCCTTTACTGCATAAACGCCGCATGCCCCGCCCAGCGCGCGCGCAATATTGAACACTTCGCGTCAAAAGGCGCTATGGATATTGCATCCCTTGGCCCCGCCGTCACAGCACAGCTTATCGCAACCGGACTTGTCCGGGATGCGGCAGACCTTTACTCGCTTCGCACGTCGGATGTCGCCGCTCTTGACAGGATGGGCGAGAAATCATCTTCAAACCTTATCTCCGCGATAGAAGCGTCAAAATCTGCCGGGCTTGCACGTCTCATATATGCGCTCGGCATACGCAATGTCGGTTCAGTTACTGCCGCCGCTCTTGCAAAGCGGTTTTTATCAATAGAAGCTCTTGCGTCGGCGTCTCGCGAGGAGCTGATGGAAGTTGAGGATATAGGCGAGGTCGTTGCAAAATCAATCATCAATTATTTCGCAGAACCTGCGAATATTTCGCTGATTAAAAGGCTTGCCGAAGCCGGCGTGAAAACGACCGAGGACGTCACTGTAACAAAAACGAATCTTGCAGGTCTCACTTTTGTTTTAACGGGGACACTTCCAAATCTCACGCGCGCAGAAGCAACAGCCAAGATTGAGACCGCCGGTGGAAAAGTATCATCGTCTGTCTCAAAAAAGACAAGTTATGTAGTTGCGGGTGCTGAAGCAGGCTCAAAACTTGATCGTGCCCTGGCACTTGGTGTTCCGGTTATTGACGAGGCAACACTTTTGTTGATGATTAATGAAGCAGAGGGTTCACAACATACCGAAGAATGAAAGTATGCCGTTGTAAACACCCTGTGCATAAAGACCTGGATTTGTTGCCATCATTTCAGCTTCGACTGGATTTGTTATAAAGCCAAGCTCAACAAGCGTCGCCGGCATTGCTGTGCGGCGCAATACATACAGCGACGGCCTTGCCGACACTCCCCTGTTCAGCTCGCCCGTTGCCTCAGATACTCCCCTGACAATTTCAACAGCTAAGGGGTATGCTTGCGATGATGTGGAGTAAACAAAAGCTTCAGTCCCGCTTGCTGTAGGAATTGATGACGCGTTTGCATGCAGGCTTATAAAATAATCTGCCCCCCAGTTGTTCGCCATATCGACGCGCGCGCGAAGACTTGTCGCATTGCTTGTGCCAAGCTGAGTTTGCGGCGTTGGACGCGAAAGCATAACCTCAAAATTGCCGTTGTTGCGCAATAGCTCTGCTAACCGTACGCCTATTATATATACGAGATCCTGCTCGCGGTAGCCATGTCCCTCTGCACCTGCATTCGGGCCTGACGGATTATGCCCCTGATCAATAAATATTTTTATCAACTAAAATATTCACCCTTTCTAAAATTATGCTAATATAGGATATGCGTTAATAACAAAAAGGATTAATATATGAACCAATTTCAAAAGCTTCTTGGTTATGCGCGCCGTGCTATTGAGGATTATTCAATGATCGCCGACGGTGACTCTGTTGCCGTCGGCATATCTGGCGGCAAAGATTCGCTTGTCCTTCTAAAAACTCTTGCAGCACTGCGCAACTTCTTACCCGAGCAGTTTAAGCTTTATGCCATAACTATTGATATGGGTTTTCCGAACACCAATTTTTCGGAGATTGGAGCTTTTTGTGAGTCGCTTAATGTGCCTTATTCCATCGTTAAGACACAAATCGCAGAGATTGTATTCGATGTGCGGCGTGAACCGAATCCCTGTTCTCTCTGCGCAAAGATGAGACGCGGAGCGCTCCACGATGAAGCTAAACGGCTTGGCTGTAACAAGCTTGCTCTCGGACACCATAATAACGATGTCGTAGATACTTTCATGCTTAATCTCATCTACGGCGGACGATTTTCTACATTTCAGCCCGTAACATACCTTTCACGCAAGGATATAACCGTCATAAGGCCGTTTATATACGCGCAGGAATATGAAATAGCCTCTTACGCAAAAAAGGCCGGAATACCGGTAATGAAATCTCCCTGCACAGCCGACGGAGGGACCGAGCGCACGGAGATAAAAAAGCTACTCTCTGAGCTCGGGCACCGCTATCTCGGAATACGCCAGTCTATTTTTAGGGCGATTGAACGCGCACAGATTGACGGGTACCATGAGAATCGACGCGGGAAACGCCGCCCAGAACGTACCTACGTTGATGAGCTGGATGATTGACAGCTCATATACTATTTATGAAAATAGCTAAAGCGCCTTGCAGGATGTTGGGTAAAATAAGATTGACGTTTGATTATTTAAAGTAAGGCGCAAAAAGACGCTCTACTTCAGATGAAGTAGGGTGTCTTTTTGCATGTCAGATAGCGTGCCCGTCATATCCTCTCGCCCTCCACCGTATACATATACCATGAAAGACAAGCAGACAACAAATCGGATTCCGGATTATTTAAATCCGGCTTTACAGCTTTTCCCCGATGCTGTTCGCTTAGCCATCACCGATACTATACGCCGCGCACCGCAACTTGCACAAAATGTAACAGATATTCGTCTGAAGCGCCGCGGCACATCATACCTTTCAGTTTCATGCGGGGGAGGATTTGCCGACCGAATAACAATTGATTTTCGTGGTATTATGACGGACAAACTGTTCGCTAACCTTGTTTTTTTACTATGTAACGGATCCGTTTATGCTTGCGCGGACACACTTCGCGAAGGGTACATAGACCTATCAGACGGTTTTCGCTGCGGTGTTTGCGGACGTGCCTCTGTAAAAAACGGAGCCATATCAGAAGTACACGATATCGATTCCGTATGCATACGTGTGCCTCGCGCAATACCGGGTGCTTCCGGCATTGTATGGGATATGCTCCGCGATGGCGGTTACCGGGACAGCGTGCTTATTTATTCTCCGCCCGGCACGGGGAAAACAACACTCCTGCGCGACCTGATAATTAAGCTTGCCGGCGCAGGACTCCCCATCTCCGTTATTGACAGCCGCGGCGAGCTTGCCGCTTGCGGGGCATATGACTGCGGAGCCGATTTTTTCCGCGGTTACCCGAAAGCGGAGGGCATGGTTTCCGCCGTCCGTTCAATGTCGCCACTTTATATCGTATGCGATGAGCTTGGCGGGCGCGCTGACGCTGAAGCTGTGCTTTACGCCCGTTCCTGCGGCGTCTATACCATTGCATCGGCTCACGGAGGCTCCGTGGACGAGCTGATGTTGCGCCCGGAGCTTCGGGATTTGATTCGGTCATCTGTATTTTCGCTTATCGTTGGCATAAAACGTGCGCCCGGCAGCCGTGAATTTGACTTCACGGTAACAAGGCAGCATGAACTTCTAAAGGCTGCACAATGAACGTATATATTTACAAAGCCGCAGGAGCTGTTCTTTTACTGATTGGCGGAGCCATTCTTCTATCGCAAAGCGCAAGCGACGGCACACAAAAACTCGCACGCGCAAAAGAGGCACTCAGACTTGTTCGGTACACAGCTGAATCAATTGAATACAGACGTGCCACCGTGCCGGAGATACTAATGGGCTTCCGTACATCCGACGAGTTATTTCAAAATTTGTGCAGGCGTGCTGCTATTACTTCCCTTACCTCGGCACTTGCGTCGTGCGGTGGTGAGCTTTTTGACTTGGGCACACTGTCGATAATGGAAGAGTTTGCGGCGGAACTTGGCCGCGGATATGAAAAATCTCAGCTTGAGCTATGCTCTATCACCTCATCACGATTAAAAGAAAGAATAGAGGTGCTTGAAAAAACACTCCCCGAACGTCGTCGGCTTGAGCGGACAATATGCCTTTTTATAATTCTTACTGTTATAATAATACTTCTTTAAGAAACGCGGTGTTTAGAAGTGGATGTTGGACTTATATTAAAAATTGCTGGCGTCGGAATTATTGTCGCTGCTTCGTGTCAGGTGCTTTCGAATTCCGGCAGGGACGAACAGTCGATGCTTGTTTCCGTTGCGGGAATAATTGTTGTTTTACTTATGATCACGGGCAAACTCGGACAGCTTTTTGAAATGATAAAGGATGTGTTTGGACTGTGACGACGCTTAAAATATGCGGTGCTGCTCTGCTCTGTGCCGCCGCCGTACCGATACTCCGCGAAATGAAGGGTATGTCGGCTCTGCTTTCAGCCGCCGTTGCTATAATGGCTGCCGCAGCTGCGATTGCTTCGATTTATCCGTCGGTTTCGTTCCTTATTTCGGCAGCAGAGGGGACAGCCTTTGAATCTTACGCCGCTGTTCTTCTTAAAGCAATCGGCATTGGTTATTGCACTGTCATCACTGCTGATGCCTGCCGAGGGGCAGGCGCTGATACGGCTGCAAGCGGCATTGAACTTTTGGGGCGAGCTGAAATACTTTTGATTTCTCTCCCGCTTATCACCGAGCTGTTATCAGGTGTCGCGGGGCTTATATGAGGCGCTGGGGAGCGGCGATCGCCGCTTTTATATCGGCACTACTTTTGCTCTCATCTCACATAAGCGCTGTTGATACACATAAAAGCAGTGACGGCTCAACACAAGCGATGTCAAACGCCACAAGTGATGTAAATGATTCGTTCTCCGAGCTTCGCAAGTTCATTCCGGAGGACGTGCTGTCAGAGCTTCCCGAGGGGATATTTGATGGAGAAGATACCTCTTCGTCGCTCCCTGAAAAAATCGGGGTTAAATATATATTTGGCAAGCTCTGGAGCTTTATAAAACGCTCTCTTTTGCCCGCGGCAGGAAACCTTGCATCGCTTCTTGGCATGACAGCGCTCGCCGCATCGTTCGGGCTTCTTGCGGACGGGCTTAGCTGTGCTGCTATCGGACGTATGTTTACTCTTTGCGCGACGCTCGCTGTCGCTTGTCACGTCATAAATACGCAAGTCGGCATTATCAACGGCGCTGCTCTTGTCATCGGTTCGATGACTGTCTTTTCAAATGCAATCATTCCTATTCTAACTGCACTTCTTATATCCTCCGGTAACACTCTTACGGCGTCGGTCACAGGGGCAGGACTTCTTGAATTCACAACAATTTTAGCAAATTTTACGGAATACTGCTTTTTACCGCTTTGTCGTGCGTGTTTCGGACTTGCTATCATTGCCGCTATCTCAGAAAATGGTCATACCGACGGAATATGCGGTATTGTTAAAAAGACTTTCACCGTTACAGCAGGGTTTGCCGCCGCTCTCTTTACTGCCGTGATGACTTACCAGACGACCCTTACCGCTGCAGCCGATGGCGTTGCCGCACGCTCAATTAAATATGCCATCGGAAGCTCAATTCCTGTCGTCGGGGGCGCACTTGGCGATGCTATCAAAGGCACAGCAGCAGGACTTTCGCTGATAAAGAGCAGCGTCGGCGCTGTCGGTATTGTTGTTATTATTCTCATCGTATCGCCGGTACTTATAAACTTATTTTTAAACGGAGCTATCCTTGGCATATGCTCAGCCGCTGCGAAAATTTTGGGCTGCGACCGCATTGCCACCTTAATGGCGGAGCTTAAAAACGTCTCCGGCTTCATCCTTGCCGTTGTCGCTTTGTCAACAACTATATTTATCATAGGTTTGTCCGTGTTTTTAAAGATAAATCCTGCACTATCGGTATAAAAAATGAGTAATTACATCAACTCGGTAATAACTGTCTCTCTTGTCGCATCAATCGCCTGCGCAATAGCTCCGGAAGGCAAAGGCATCGGCCGCTATATTAAATTTGTCGCCGCTCTTATGACATTACTTGTCATAATCGCGCCGCTTTCCTTACTTATCGGCAACAAAGCATCACATAATGCACCTGGTGATGGCTCCGATACACTTTTTACGCCATCTGAAACAACAAATGAAGATACAACTGATTATAGAGAAGCGATAGTCGCAGCTGCCGTCGATAAAATGAAAGAAACTGTAATTTCTGTGCTTGCGACACGGTATGATGTAAGGATAGGCGACGTTTCGGTCGAGCTTGAATATGACGCATCCGACTATTCAAATATCATTGTCACGCATATTTACGTAACGCTCACCGGATACAGCTCGTGGATTGATGCTGAGGATGCCGCTGACTATATAGGTGACCTCTTCGCCTGCCCTGTAACAATCGGTTATGACTAATTTTTTTGTATGCAAACATAACGTATACGGAGGATGAATACGCATAATGGAAGAAGGCAAGCTCACCGGTGTCTGGCGCGCTGTGAAAAGCAAAAAGCTCATAGTTTTCCTTGTGGCAGCAGGTATCCTTCTGCTTGCCGCTGATTTGATTTTTATAAGGGGCAGCAGTGATAAAAATAAAGGCAATATTTCAGCTACGGTTTATACCGCTTATACGGAGGAGCTTGAGCGACGCGTGAGGGACATTTGCGATAAGGTTGCAGGTGTATCAAATGTAAGCGTTCTCTTAACGCTTGAGAGCAGCAATGAATATGTCTATGCTGAAAACTCATCGGGAGCGTCTGTTTACGATTATCTTGTCATCAACGGTAAAGACGGTGAAGAACCTGTTTTAATAAAGGAAATATACGCATCTGTCCGCGGTATAGCAATCGTTTGCGATGGCGGTGATTCGGCAAAGATTAAAGCGACGCTTACTGAGCTTCTTTCCTCTGCGTTTAATTTGCCGACAAATAAAATATCCATTGCCGGAACCGGAAGATAAAGATAGGAATACACAGGAGAGGATGCTCATATAAATAAAATAAAATCAATACATACGCGGGGGATTCACATGAAAAAAGAGGTTATTCGTGAAAAGTTCGATAAAATTAAGGAAAAATGCGCGCTCGCGATGAAAAAAATCGGAGCAAAGAATTTAATAATTATATGCGCTGTGCTTCTTTGCGGTGTCGCTATTGGGCTAAACTTCATTATCCCAGCTATAATAAATAATGATAAAAAGGCCAACGGCATATACACAATTGACTCCGATTATTATTCAGACATCCTGGCAAATGGAGGAGAAGCCAGAACTGATGACGAGGCGCAAAATGCCTTCGGCGACACAGATGATGAAGACAATAGCAGTGATTATTTTGTAAACGCTATGTTGAGTCGCAATCGCGCCCGTGATGAGGCAATTGAGGTGTTAAACACCGTTATGCGCAGTGAAACTGCTGTTGACGAGATTCGTATACAGGCACAAGAAGACATAGCACAGATAGCGAAGGACATCGAGGCAGAAGCAAATATCGAAGCACTCATTAAAGCAAAGGGGTTTGAGGACTGCGTTGCCGTAATCAGCGGAGGTGAAATAACAGTCATCGTAAAAGCAAAAAATCTTTTGCCAAGCGAAGTGGCACAGATTACCGAAATTATATATAAGAAAGCGGGAATTTTGCCTGTTAATATGAATATCATCGAAAAAGATTAAAACAATTGCGTAAAAAAACCGCGGCTGATAGCCGCGGTTTTTTCGTTTTTATGATAACTGCTAATAAGCTCTCTTATCGTTAAGCATTTTCTCGTTCAAAGAAATATTTTTGATTATGTAAACGGACACTTTGTACCAGACCAAGTGCGCAGTACATAGCAAGCATTGAGGATCCGCCATAGCTTATAAAGGGCATCGTTATTCCGATTACAGGAAGCATGGCAAGGCACATCCCCATATTTTCCGTAGTCTGTGTAATTAAAATCGCCGCAACACCAATACATATAAATGTCCCTGTGTCCTTGCGTGCAAGGCGAGCTATATGTATTATGCGGAATATCAGCGTGCACATAAGAACTATGTATAAAAGCGCACCGAAGAAGCCTAACTTCTCGCACATAACAGAAAATAAAAAATCTGTCGTTGCAACGGGGATATTCAAATATTCCGTCCCGCCCATGATCCCAGCACCCCAGAATCCGCCGGCTGATATGGCTTCGCGGCTGCGAAGTGACTGATAACCATAGTGCATCGGATCAATCTCAGGGTCAAACCCGCAGAGTATCCGCATTTGCTGATATTCACCGAGATGAGGCCAAATGTATGGTGTCGCTATTACTAAAGCGCCAATAATGCCTATATAATACCAAAGTGAAAGCCCTGCTGCAAAAAGCATAAAAGCCGTTATAGCCACAAATACAAGAGTTGTGCCGAGGTCGCCCGTAATAAGCATCATGCCAATAATGAGACCAGCGTGCGTGGCAAGCATAATAAGACTGCGAGGACTGTTTATCTTGTGTTTTAATAAATCAAGGTGTTTTGCGAATGACAAAATGAAAAGTGATTTTACAAATTCTGACGCCTGTAGGTGCAGCGGTCCTATTGATATGTAAAGCGTCTGGTTTTCCGTTTTGTCCCCAAAGAGAAGGACGGCGCCAATCAGTGCAACGGAAAGACCAATTAAAGGAATCCAAAACTTTGTTATCAGCGCATCATAGTCGATAAGCGATATAATCACCATACAAACAAGTCCAAGAAGTGCCGAGCACGTCTGTATAATGAACATCCTCTGCCCATAGGCATAATTATCCTTTGCACCATAAAGCGTCAAAACCGATAGCGCCGTCATACCGACGGCGCAACCGATTATAACAAAGTCAAGCCTTTTTAGCTTTTCTTTTATAGATGTCGAAAATACTTTCATTTTGCTTTATTTTATACAAACACCGAAGTTTAATATTATAAACTTTTGTTTCGAGTGGGCTATTAATACGCTTTTGCAAAGTAAACCATATATTTAGCAGGTTTACCACAGCAAATGCACACGTCGGAAATCTTCTCCTGATCCTCCTCGGGCGGTATACAGCGCGCACACACACCTGTCTGTTCCTTTATCGAATCCTCGCAAGCTTCATCGCTGCACCACATCAGGCGGACAAACCCGTCACCATGCTCACGCAGCGCCGTTTTTATCTCCTCTATCGTAGTACATGTATACGTGTGTGCGACTCGGTTGGCAAGCGCCTTTTCGTAAAGACCGGCGCGAACTGCCTTCAGCCTCTCGGCGGCAACGCTTACGGCTTCGGTTATCGGCGCTACTATCTTCTCTCTGTTGTGACGCGTTACTGCAACAAACTGTCCCGCTTCAATATCGCGTGGACCAATTTCTATGCGAAGCGGCACACCCTTCATTTCGTATTCGGCAAATTTCCATCCGGGCGTGTAGCCCGAATCGTCAAGCTTCACGCGGAAGTGTTCACTGAGCTTTGTGGCAAGCGAGCGGGCGGCATCAAGGACGCCTTCCTTGTGCTGTGCGACGGGTATTACGACTATTTGTATCGGCGCTATTGACGGCGGCAGTACAAGTCCGTCGTTGTCGCCATGCGTCATAATTATGCCGCCAATCATACGTGTCGAGACGCCCCACGACGTCTGGTGCGGATAAACAAGCTTGTTTTCACGGTCTGTGTATTGAATTCCAAATGCACGTGCAAAGCCGTCCCCAAAATAATGGGATGTTCCGGCTTGAAGCGATTTCCCGTCGTGCATTAATGCTTCAATCGCGTATGTCGCGACAGCGCCTGCAAACTTGTCGCTCTCGGTCTTTCTGCCCTTTATAACGGGTATCGCAAGATCACTCTCGTGAAAATCAGCGTATATATCCAGCATCCGCAATGTTTCCTCGATGGCATCTTCCGCTGTTGCGTGCATTGTATGCCCTTCCTGCCAGAGGAACTCGCGGGAGCGCAAAAACGGGCGAGTAGTTTTCTCCCATCTGACGACGCTGCACCACTGGTTATACAGCTTCGGAAGGTCGCGATAGCTTTTTATAATATTTGCATAATGCTCGCAGAAAAGCGTTTCTGACGTCGGGCGGACGCAAAGGCGTTCCGTCAGCTCTTCGTCGCCGCCGTGCGTGATCCACGCAACCTCTGGCGCAAATCCCTTGACATGCTCCTTTTCCTTGTTGAGAAGCGATTCAGGGATGAAAAGCGGCATATAAACATTTTCGTGTCCTGTCGCCTTAAAGCGTGCATCAAGGTTTTTCTGTATATTTTCCCAAATAGCATAGCCGTATGGGCGGATTATCATACACCCGCGAACACTTGAATAATCAATGAGATCTGCTTTTTTGCACACGTCTGTATACCACTGTGCAAAATCCACATCCATCGGGGTGATAGATTCAACCATTTTCTTTTCCGCTGACATCGGCACTCTCAATCTCCTTTATATAAAACAAGCTAAAAGGCCTATAAAAAACAATAAATTTACAATGAAATGAGTATAACACACCTTATCTTACATGTCAATATCGCGTAACTTCGCGTTAATTTCCGCAATTTTCAGTATCATGCGAGAAAAATACCTCACGGTTGTGGTATAATAATGTATTGCGATTTGAATAATTTAAACAATTATAACATGGCACAATGCCATTCTGGGGGATCCATGCCAAAAGACGAGAGTTATATCTACGATGAAAATGAAGGCGCAGAAACAATCAGTTATGATTATAAAAAAAAGAAGAGCCGTTTAGGCACTATTATACGCATTATTTTTTATTTATTCATACTATTTTTGAATACGGCCATTATTCTGCGCGTATGTATGTACAATGACCCTAAAAAAATCGAAAATTTCGCTGCAACGCCCCGCGCACGTGAAGCATATGCCGCATCCGACGGCTCGCTGACAATTTATACTCAAGAAATATACGATATATACACAAAAGACGGGCATTTTTATTCAACTGCTTTTTACTATATAGCTGAAGCAGATGAAATCCAAGTTGCCATCCGCTACAACGTACATGCATTAGAAGGTTATTTCATAGAAAACGGGTATGACTCTGAGCCTACCGCTGAGCAAATAAGAGAAAATGAATATTTTGCCTTCCGCCTAAAGGACAGCTACGGCAATTACTACGAGCCGGCATTCACAGAAGGCTCCTCCCGTTTCATGTATGTCTACCGAAAACTTGCATTTAACGGAATAAAGGTTCTCAACGGTAAATTTGACATTGAAATATATCCGATCTGCAATGGCACGCCTGATTATGATACCGTACTTGGGACTATGACAATATATAACCCTGAGCTATCAACTGAAACTTACAGACTAACAAGATCCGACAGAGAGAGGCTTTCACAGTGAACGAACCACACAACGTTTACAGCTATAAAACGCGGCGCCAAAATAACTGTGATATAGCGTTTGAGCTTGCTTGCTTCATTTCTGCCATTACATGCTACGGTTTTACGCTTGCAGTTCCAAGTATAAAGCTGCCTTGGCTTCTGCAGCTGCTCTCTGTTATTTTCAGCACTGCGGGAATATATGCCGTCACGCGATACACACTCCCGTCATTTGTTTATACTCTGCGGGAAAAAGACAGTGACGGCTCTGATTCCGACGTTGCCCCATACGATTTTGAAGTCAATCGCATCCAGGGTAAAAAAAGCACGCTTATAGCAAGCTTATCTATGAAAAATGCTGTTTATTTTGCCCGCTGGGAGCGAGGGCAACGCGGAGGACAAAAGAAAAGCACTCATAATAAGAAAAAAAGACGAAAAAAGGGCGCACCCACCGTCCCTGATGAATATAAAAAAACTCCCCGCTATGCTTTTTATAATACAATGCGCCCGAATATATTATATACAGCCGTATTTAACACCGATGAAGGCTATGTAAGAATTGATTTTGAGCCTGATGAAAATTTCGCTTTGCTTTTTTCGAAGCTGTTGCCAAGCGAAGCCACAGTTGAGCTGCCAGAGTGAACAAAAAACATTCATCCATGCTTATTCCCGCATGGATGAATGTTTTTTTATGCCTTTTATTATGCTGACACAACAATGATGGCTATTCTTCTACTTTTACACTTCTACCGTTTTAAATGAGCCGTCTTCACCGCGCTCGCGCGTTACCGTTTTAATGAATTTACCGCTCTTCACGCGGAAGTGGCATATTATTCCCTTAACAATTTCGTCTGAACGCATAAATACTAAAACAATCGGAACCGGAAGATGGAGTATGTTTGCCGCAATAAATGCCAAGGGCAGCATAACAGCCCACAGCGATAAAATTTCTATATAAAGACAGAATTTCGTATCGCCTGCTCCCCTCAGCGTACCGACAATATGTATGGAAGCGCTTGACTGGAAGAAAACAATTATTGCTGTAACTATCAGCATGGCATTTGCAAGCTGTTTCGTCTCCGGTTCGATATCGTAAATATCAAGAACTATCCCGCGCGTTGCGATTATGAACAGAACGCCGGGTGCTCCGACTATATAACTGATATATCGAAGCGTCTGTGAGCGTATAATAACTTTTTCAGTATCACGCTCACCAACTGCCCCGCCGACAAGAACCGCACCTGCATGAGCAACGCCCCATACGAATAGTGTCGAGATCTGCTGAACTGTGCTGCATATTGCATTTGCAGCAACCGGATCTCCGGTTGAATAAGTAATGTGACCAAGTATTGATGCCTGTGCTGTCATCGCAAGCGACCACAAAACTTCATTAGCAAGGACGGGAGTTCCGTATTTTAATAGATCCTTCGATAGAACACGGCTGCGTCGGAATATGTCAGTAATACGGAAAGAGAGCTTTTTCTCAAATTTAAATACATAAACCGATACTATTATAAACTCAACAGCACGTGCAAATAAAGTAGCAAGTGCCGCTCCCTTTATACCCATCGCGGGGAACCCAAGATTGCCAAAAATAAGAATCCAGTTTCCGATAACATTCGTTATGAGCGACGCAAGTGAGACCCATACTGAGATTTTTGTAACAGCGACGGAGCGGAGTACAAGAAGCATGACGCTTGTTATGGCATAAAATATGTACGCCCAGCCCATAACACTAAGGTAAACAGCTCCGGTTGCAACAGTTTTTGGGTCAGCCGAATATAATGTCATTATCTGCGTCGGAAACAGAAGAACAGCCGCGCCAAATACAACTGATATTACAGCAGACGCTCTTAAAATAATCGCAAATACGGTGCGTATCGCATCAAAATCACCTTTACCGTAATACTGCGTATTGAGAACGGCTGCCGCACCTGAAAGTCCAAAGCAAACCATTGCCATAATGAAAAAAGGCTGGTTTGCAAGCGATGACGCAGACATGAGCAGACCTGTATTATCGGCTTTCCCGAGCATAATCGTGTCTGCTAAGTTTACGAAATAACCAAGCATGTTCTGAAGCGCTATGGGGATTCCTACCTTCAGAAGCGTCATGTAAAACAGTTTTTCACGGACAAAATTGCGTTTAATTGAACTTATGGTTTTCAAGTTAATACATATCCTGACTTCGTAGTATTTGCTTGCTGAAACTATCCACACATGCGGATTTATTTGCGTTAAAACCGAATCGGCTCCAGCATACCGATCCGGCGCTGTGCGTCAAAACGCAATATAGCGATGTCTGTTTTAGCATCACCATAGCCGCCCGCGGCTGAATGCCTGACAGCTTCGGTGAGTGGCACGCGCAGAACATCAAGAAACTCGTCCTCATCAAGGCGTTGGCCTATGAAAGTGAGGCCATCCGCCGCATAAATATAAAGACGTTCCGTCGTATCTCCAGAGGATGTATAAATCCAGCCAAGATCATAAAAGTTACGCGCAACAGCGCCTGTCTCTTCAAGCAACTCACGCGCGGCGGCGGTAAGCGGGTCTTCCCCCGCCTTCAGCTTCCCCGCCGGCAGCTCCATTAAAACTTCACCAATAGGATAACGGAACTGACGAACGAAAAGAAGCTCATCATTGTCCGTGAGTGCCGCTATGGTGACGCCACCTGTGTGCTCAATAACCTCGCGGTCTGCTGCCTTCCCATTTGGCAACTGTGCCGTATCGCGCCGTACATTTATGACTTTACCTTTGAACACATAGTCACGCTCAAGAGTCCTTTCGTAAAGCTCCAATATTATTTCCTCCTGCACTTATTCCTCAAAAATCCGCCGGGCGTAAAGGAGATGAATAAATACATCACCGCCCGGCGTTTGTGCTGGAATCATTTTTTATATCTTATGTTTTACCTTACATTGTAGTCTTATTGCCGCTCGCTTCATCCGAGCTGTATGCGGTCTTCAAAAGATCGCGTATCTCAATGAGAATCTCCTCCTGCGTTGGAGCACAAGGCTTTAACGCTTCCGCAGCAGCTTTAGCTTCTGCTTCTGCCTTCTCCGCCTCAAGCTTACGCTTTGTTGCAATGGCTCGCGCACGGTTGAAAATTTTGATGATAATAAAGACAACAAATGCAATAATTATAAAATCGATTATAGTCGCTAAAAATGACCCGAAGCCAATTGTCACGCCCGCATCAATGACCTCACCGACATCATTGTATGTCGGTTTGACCAAAACTATATTAAGCCTGTCCGTAAAGTTTTGGCCACCGGCAATCATACCGATAAAAGACATGAGAACGTCATTAACGAGCGACGCTGTAATTTTGTTGAAAGCAGCACCGACGATTACGCCAACCGCCATGTCAAGAACATTGCCTCGCATGATAAAATCGCGGAATTCCGATACGAACTTCTTCATTTTCTTACCACCGTCTTCTATTTTATTTTTCATTGCTGCTTCCCCACACCTCTTTAAAATAAGCGATTATTGCGTCGGCAATTCTTTCCGAGGCATGGCCATCGCCATATGGATTGATACTGCGAGCCATTTTAGCGTATTCAGTCGCATCATCAAGAAGCCGGGAAGCTTCGGCAAATATATCATCCTCCGATATGCCTACAATTTTCACCGTTCCCGCTTCAACTGCCTCAGGTCGCTCCGTTTCACGTCGTACGACAAGTACCGGTGCGCCAAGCGACGGTGCTTCTTCCTGAAGCCCGCCTGAATCCGTTATGACTATGTAGGACTTTGCCATGAGGTTGTGCATATCGGTCAAATTAAGAGGGTCTGTCAGTATTACACGGTCAACTTTAGAAAGTATCGGGAAGGCAATATCGCGCACATCGGGTGATAAATGAACAGGATATATGAACGCTATATCGTCATATTTTTCTGTTAATCTCTTAACAGCACGGCAAAGGGCTGCAATTCCGCCATGGCTGTTGCCCTCCTGATTTTCACGGCGATGGGCAGTCAACGTAATATACCGCATCTTTTTGTCGTTAAAATCAAGAGCACGAAGCGGCTCCGCTTCGAATTTATAATCTTCCCTCACCGTATAACGGAATGTATCAATGACTGTGTTGCCGGTCACGTATATTGAAGAATCGCACACCCCTTCGGCAAGAAGGTTGCGACGGTTCCTCTCAGTCGGCGCGAAGTGAAGCGTCGCTATACGCCCTGTCAGAGTGCGGTTCATTTCCTCTGGAAAAGGCGAATACTTATTGTACGTCCGAAGTCCTGCCTCCACATGTCCAACAGGGATTTTTAGATGGAAAGCAGCAAGCGCTGATGCGAAGCTTGTCGTTGTGTCACCGTGTACAAGCACAATGTCCGGTGACGATTCCTTAAGAATCGGATCAAGTCCGTATAACACATCGGCTGCTATCGTCGTCGGCGTCTGTCTCGGACGCATAATGTCAAGGTTATAGTCAGCGACAACACCAAACGTCTTCATGACAGAATTGAGCATAGCGCGGTGTTGTCCTGTCAGCGCAACTATACATTCTATTTCGGGTCGACGTTTAAGCTCTAATACAAGGGGACACATTTTAACAGCTTCCGGCCTTGTCCCGAAAATACTCATTACTCTTATTTTTTTCATTATCACAAAGCCTCATTTATTTCATATGACACCATGTGCCTTGTTCGTATATATTCCATAACACCGCTATACGCAAGCGAAAACAGTTCTTTCGCACGAGCGGTGTCACCTATCGAATCAAGATATCCAAAAATAGCTTCAAATCCTGTTGCACGGTGATATTCAAGTGGGGTTGAGCTTTTTGGAGTGGTGAGTTTGGCATTTCGCCCCAACCGATATATATCAGCTTCTTTTTGTGTCAATGTGTCTTTAATGTTTTCGTAAGCAGCGCTCTGGGCTGTCGCGGTTACAAATAAAAGCGATTCCTCGCTGCATACGGCGGGGTTTTCGATGCCGAGCGATAAAAGGAAGCGGCGCGCAAAAAGGGTAATCACGGCATCGCCAAGATATGCGAGCGCTGGCGCTGATGCCTTACAGCTCAAAAGTATTCCCTCCGCTCAAGTTTTTTTAACAATATCGTGATTATAAACTATGATTCGCAATAAATCAATACCCCCGTTGTAAAGCCTGCGGCTTAACACGGGGGTTGTGCCGCAAAAGTAAAAATCGCACAATTTCTACTATAATGCGGACGTTATTCCGATCAAATCAGTGCATGCGTAAATCGCATAACGGATACTATACACATTTGTTATAGCAGGTTCTTGACATAACGGAATCGGATCTTATTGAAACGTCCAAGACCGTTGTAAATATTTGTTGTAAGATCGCGATAATACTCGGCAAGCAGTGAAAGCTCACGTCGAGTCAAGCCGTCTCCGAACTCCTCTTTTTGGACATAATCAAGCATCTCGCGTGGCTTAATCGGTGATGCCGAGCCAAAGGTTTCGTCAAGACGCTCCGCATAAGCATCAGAAAGCTCACCTGCCGCCGGCTCCTCGCCAAGTGCTTTAAAGAGAGCAAAAATCCCGTAGCACATATCGCGAGCGCCGGAGCGTATCTCGTCATCCGTCATATCAACTGATAAATCCATTGTCCGGCGTATAAGCCTCTCTCGTGCCGCAACAGTTTTTTCAGCTATTGATTTTTTGACAGTTATAATTACTATCACCGTTATGACTAAAGCGACAGCTATGACAATCGACGCGCAAATAATAATCATTAAAGGGGTATCAGAGATCTTGTAGCCTTTGTCAACTTCGGGACCATTTATATCTTCCGGTGTTGTGTCTTTATTTGGATCTACAATATTTATTTCTTTTTCGGGTGATTGACTGTCAGGTGCTTCATCACCATACATACCGGCAAGATAAGGCGGTGTCGCTTCGTACTGCACCCAGCCTATATCATCGTAATAAACTTCAACCCATGCGTGCGCGTTACTGTCCTTCACTTCACATTTATAACGTGTAAGTGCGTCATCATTTATAAGGAAAGTGTTTATAAATTCTGATGCTATAAATCCCTCACAGTATCGCGCGGGAATACCAACCGAGCGCAGCATAAGGGTTAGGGCTGATGCAAACTGCACACAATAGCCGCGTTTAGATCTTAGGAGAAAATCCTGTATTGCCCTAATATCCGCCTGCTCGTTTGTTTCAGCGCTTTCTGTTTCAACGCTGCCCGTTTCAACGCTGTTCGTTTCGGCGCTGTCTAATGTATCAGTTGATATATCTGTTTCCTCCTCAGGGGGTGTCTGACTGTAGGTATAGTTTTTACTAAGATAATCGATGAAAGTGAGGATTACACGGTGATAGTCCTTTTTGTCAAACTGTAATTGAGAATCCTCGTCATTGATAATCGCTATATCACTTAAGGATTCCAAAAGAATCTCATTTGTAAAATTCTTTAAGAATTTTTCATCTTTTTTGTCTATCTGAGTGTAAGTTTTCTTTACATATTCCCCGTAAATCTTCTCCTTTTTATACGCATCGATAAGCGCCTCACGTTCTTTGGCGGTCATATCTTCAACATAGCGCTTTACAAGGAGTTCTCCTTCATATTTTATTGCTTTACTCGGATTATTCAACAGCTGTGAATAATGCTCTTTGAGGAGTTCCGGGTTTTTAATCAGTTTTTTATCAATATCACTTTCGTTAATTTGCGAAGTCTCATCGTCTTTACTTGAGTGTATGCCAAAGTAAATATTTTCTATTGTCGAATTGTAACCCTTTGCTTTGCAAAAACCACAAGCAAGCCAAAGCTCAAGCAGTTCATAATAATTCTCCCGTTCCTGCTCGCTCATTTTCTCGATTTCTTTGATCTTGTCCGACAAAATAATACTCATCATCTCGTCGTAATAAATCATATTATTATACATATTAAGCCCGACATCTTTGTTTCTCATCGTCGTGACAAGTGAAATCGTCGTATACCGCGTGTCTTTAATGAAGAATTTTGATATCCACACACCATCAAAATACGGTTCATTTGGGAGATATGTCGGTTCTGTCGTATTATAACGCAACAATCCGGCGGACGGCTTTATAAACGATGGGATATATAAAAGCGAACTTTTACCATTCAGTTTCGTAAAGCTTACATGCTCGATTATAAAGCCATAGGACATATTGTTTTTATATCCCGAAATTGAAGCGTAGTCATCGTACCTCGGATAAATGGCTTTGTAGAAATTCTCCGTAATTGACTCCGGTGTAAAATTCTTACCAAACTTATCTTTATAGCTGTCAATTTCTTTAAGAGTCGCCGAATACCAGTGATCATCCTCATACCGTGTGCCTATCCAGGCGCGCAGGTATACAGGCGTGTTATAAGGTGTCTCGATAAGGGCGACCTTCTCACCTGTAAACTCCGGATAATCGAGAGCAATCGAACGAGGTCCTGTGTTCTCCCCTTTTTCACCGAAAATTGATACGTTATTTAAGTCCACGTCTTCGCCCGTGATAAATGCGGATACATAAATACGAGCTGTTTCCATGATCTTACTAATAAAGCCAATTCTATTATAAGCCTTGTCAATGACAAGAGTCGGCAACAGTATTAAAAGAAAAATGAATGCGGATGAAAGCAATCCAGCAAAGCCTCCGAGAGCTGTGTTTGGTAAAAGCATATCGTCTGTCAGACGAGACTGCTTTTTTGCTTCCCTCTTTTCTTTTTTACACAGACGCTTAGCTTCAGCACGCTGAGCGCGCTTAATAGTGCGCTGCTCTCGCATGCGGGAACGACGCTCGCGCGGGCTCATTAATGTAAGAGCGGATTCAATATCAGTATCCTTGCCGTGCGGCCGGTTAAACAGCGCAAAGAAAGTTTGGCTTTTCTTTTTATTTCTATCACCGGTTTTGCTGTCCGCATCTTCACCCATAGGAGCTGCGCCATTATCACGTAGAGAATCTGCTATTGCAGGTGAAAGCTCGGAGAGTTCGTATATTATCATCTTCCGTTTTGACGGCATAGTATAGCGCCTGTCATAAAGCCAAAGGACGATAACACCTGACAATCCGGCAAGCAATAGGGAAAACCCCCAGTTGTCTTGCATCACGTTATATAAAAATATGGGTGTGACAATCAAAGCGCCCATTATGATGATGTATTTCATCCTGACACGCTTAATTATGGCCGGTACGAAAATTATGGCCATAATAAGCGTAAAAATGGCGACGCTCATGTTATACAGAGAGGTTTTATCGTATGCGGCGGCAAAGTTTTCCGGCAACGCATAGCGTTTTATTCCGACTAAACCGGCATAAGCAATTCTCTCAATTGCTGCGTTATAAAACGATGTGATTGACGCGGCGATATAATTAAATATATCGACTGAATTCGTTGACGCCCATGCCGTAAATCCACCGCCAATCAAAACAATCCCGCCGATGAGGGCGTAATAATTCAGACACATTGCGCCGACTAATACTGAAAAAATGAGCGACGGGTATAAAACAGCAGTAAACGGGGCCCTCTCTGTAACAATTAAAAAAGCATCGCATACGAAAAGAGATAACCCACAAATGGCGACTGCCGCCGTCAAAGCACGACTAAAAAACCCGATATATAAAGAGAATCGGGAGCGTCTTTGCTGCGACGGCAGGCACGCAAGCGTCGATATTGATACGCTTCTTTTCGACGGACTCTCTTGATTATTTTGCTTTTTAGGCAAAGAAGGTTCAGCATCCCTTGCTTTTTTCTTAAATTTAGCAAGTATGGCTGTCCTTGCGTGCTTTTTTTCTGTGCCAGCACCATTATTTAAATTATTGTTAGTGATTAATTCATCCTTTTTACGGACCACTTGAGTTCGACTGCGTGTTAAAACACGCAGCACCCCTCCTTTTGCATTTTAATAGCTTTTTTATCTTTAGTCTAACGTATAAAGCGTCAAAACTTGCCGGTAGATTTGCATTGTTGCCCACGCGCAGGCTTATCTCATGCAATACGTGTTTCGTTTAGGGTAATATTGCTCCACTCAAGCTGAGAGCGGCAAACTTCGATATATTCGCGTCTAAGCTCGGGATTTTGATAGCGCTCCATTGGATTAAAAAACAATATTTCTGTCCTTTCGGCCCCCATTCTATTTGCCGCATTGGCAAATTCCTCCGTATTATTAATGCAAACCGCAGCTGTAGCAAATAAGAATGTCGGATTCTGAACGTCACTTATCAAATCAGGCAAACGTGTTACCTTACATTCATATGGCGCAAGCGGAGCTGTTGCAAAATATTTGAACACAGCATCAATGTCAGCATAAGAACGCAGCATATAACTGGCGTAGCCACTCTCGGCGCGGCTGTCGAACCACATAAGAGTGACGTTGTTACCCTCAGCAATTTCACGTAGGGCAGCACCGATTGCAAGCTCTGACACGCCATCTGCACAGAAATAATCCATATCATTCTTATGTTCGGGGAAGATATCGTTCGCGCGTGCGAAATAACTCTCGTATGAAATACTGTCCTTTGAATTCTTCGTACCAAACCTCTCGTTGTCGCGCTTAATATCGTTATCTTTATCTTCACTTAAAACGACATCTTTATCAGCATCAGTATTTGCTATTGTATCTGTATCGGAAGTACCGGTGTTGGATGTGTCAACTGATATATTCTTCGTCTCCGATGCGGCAAAAGTCTCATCAGCGTTGCCCTCTTGTTTCAACGCTTCCCTTGCTTTGGCAACAGCCTTTGCCGCATATGCAGCGTCAGCGAAGCGTTCTTCTTGGCTTTTCTCACGCGGTGATGCCGGGTTCAGCTTAACTTTGACACGTTTCTTTTTGTTTTTCTCTTTCTTCTGCTTGCTTTCCACCCGCCCTTTTTTGACTTCCTTCTCCTCGCTGCTCTGCAGCTGGGCAAAGTCACAGAAGATGTAAACGTTTTTACCTGTGTTGGGCATATACTCGTTTACCTGAATGTCCTGCATTTTTGAGGAAAGCTTCCAGTGTATATGCTTGAGCGAGTCTCCCGTACGGTATTCACGAATATTGCTCCGTTCGCTTGACTCGTTGCCGCGAACAATCACATTGCTGTCTGTCGGCATATCGGAGGGGGCGTTGTATGTGCTCCGCTCAAGCGGAATGCGGCGTGGTAATATATAAATATCGTTATATATATCAACAGTAAGGCGTAGGCGGAATATACGGAAAAAGTCCTGCACATATATATTAGCAACACCAACACGATAGCTGCCGCGATACCGAAAGCGCATTTTATTCTCAAAGATGTAACAGCCTGTCGGTATCAGTGACATAGAAACAATTCTGTCTACACACTTGACGCCATCCTCGCTCGGTATTGATAGCTGCGCATCGACAAATGGATACGGGATTATTGAATCGTTTATAATACGGAATTCATACGAAACGATTTCGTTTTTTACGGCCGTTGTCTCTTTTGATGTGACGTAAACACGTATCGCATTAAGTCCTGTTGCAGTATAAATTAAAAGACCGATTGGCAACAGCAACATGAACCAGAAAAGTACGTTCGATACTGGAGAACGCAACGCCTGTGTGAAAATGATGGCGAACGCAAGGAGAAATATATACATAATAAAGTTCCGGCAAACGGAAAACCGATGTCGCGTTATATTCTCTTGCTTAATAACATTATCTGCTTTTATTGTTTTCATAGTTTTCATCTATGGCGTCCTTGTACACATGTAATTGCCCCTGGCTCAAAAGAGGAGTTGAGCGTTATATCAGGGGGGCGATAATAATAATCATGGAAACGCCAGCGGTGTTTTTGCAGCGCTACAATAGCGTTACTTGAGCACTATAGCGCCCATTTGTGCGCTGTTTCGTTCTATCTCCGCTGCTTATGTAAAAATCCAAAGACGGGCCGCGTTTGCGGCCCGGCATTAATCTGCCGGCTCCCGCGCGTGGGTGTCGGCTATTATTTCTTTTGTTCGCGCTCTGTTACATACGGCACATCAACCGTACGGCTCAGTTCCGTCAATATATCTCTTGCTGAGATGCGATTAAGCTTCGCTTCCTGCTTCAGAATTAGACGGTGGGCGACTGTATGCGTATATACTGCAGCAACGTCGTCCGGCAGCACATATGACCTCCCACGCGTAAAAGCAAACGCCTGTGAGATGCGCATAAGAGCGACAGATGCACGCGGGCTGGCGCCAAGCGATATAAGCGGGTGAGTGCGCGTAACCTGTACGAGAGTTGCGATGTATTTATAGATTTTGGGATCAACTTTAATCGAGGAAATATGTTTACGCATGCCTCTGATAGTTGCAACATCAGCAACAGTTTTCACATCAGCAAGAGGGTTATTCTCGCGTCGGCTGTCGATTATCTCAATCTCCTCGTTAAGTGTAGGATATCCCATCGCTATTTTTATCATAAAACGGTCGAGCTGAGCTTCGGGGAGCGGATAAGTACCAACATAACCCGCCGGGTTTTGCGTTGCTATGACCATGAAAGGATCTGGGATCGTATATGTTTTACCGTCAACGGTAACGCGTGATTCCTCCATTGCTTCAAGTAGAGACGACTGTGTCTTAGGAGAGGCACGGTTGATTTCGTCGGCAAGAAGCAAATTGCACATAACAAGCCCTTCGCGGAATTCAAAGCTTTCCGTTTTACGGTTGTAAATATTAAATCCGGTTATGTCAGATGCCATAACGTCAGGGGTAAATTGCGCGCGTTTAAAAGAAAGGCCCGCTGCCTTTGCAAGTGCTGATGCAAGTGTCGTTTTCCCAACTCCGGGCACATCCTCGATGAGAACATGGCCGCCCGCTAAAAGCGCAGAAGTTATAAGTATAATTTCAGGGTGTTTTCCAATAATCACCTTATCAACCTCTGCAACGAGTGCCTTAAAAATTGAGTATGCCTCATCCTGTGTCAACTGAGTTTCCTGCGACTCTTGTGATGCCTCTGTTATTATGTCTTCTGCTTGCTTTTGTGTGATATCAGGCATTGCTCGTCTCCTTTTTGTAAAACTGTATCTTTTTATCGAGGATTCCTTAAAAACTGAACTCATTATTAACATTTTAATTACCATATATGTATATTTTGTCAACTATTTGTTACATATAAAAAAATAAATAAGAATATCATAACTACTTATTAATCTAATTAATCTAAAATTAACAGCGTTATCGGTTGTATATGGCACCGTTTTCAAAATCCGCCCATACTGTTTCAAACCAGTATTCGCTCTTCTTGGGAAGGGGTCTTGTGGGCGTCCAAATTGGCTTTGCAACCGATGCCCTGCTATCCATAGCGACAGACAATACGAATTTTTTGTGAGCGGTGTCAATTTTTATCGGCTTTCTTTGACGCAAAATCTCCTCCGGTGTCAGCTCTGTTACAAGATACGAGCCTCTTGAAGCACCGCCATCTTCTATATAGGCGGATATTGACGACAAAAATGCAAACTGCGTTAATAAAATGTCACGATTTATTGAAAGCTCGCGTGCCTCATCAAATGTTCCGGCACCGTAATCACCAAAGCGAGCTATTTCCGCCCTTACAAAGTCAAGAGCGCTCGCGACATCCTTTGCGCGGCGGAAAACAGCCCCGGCCGCCGTCATTTTTGATGCGTACTGGTCGCGCTTGCGCATAATATCATCACGTGATAATATACATCCGCGTCCTGGGAGAAAAATATCCGGTGTTATGCGGTAAATATCATCAGGTGCGAGTGTTGGCGGCGTGGCATTGCCCGCTCTGAGCCGTGAAAGTATTTTTTCAGCCGCACGGATTCCGCCGACCTGAGTTGAGTTGAGAGCGCTGCCGCCCGGGCGGCTAACGCCGAAAACGCCTGCAGCCTCGCCGATTGCAAAAAGGCCGGGGACAGTAGTTTCATACCACATGTCAACTTCAAGCCCGCCGTTGCAGTGCTGAGCACAGACTGAAATTTCAAGCGGCTCTTTATATAAATCGACGCCATACGAGCGATATAGCTCAATAGCCTTCGGATTCATGCGGGCAAGACGCGATATTGGCGTGCCGCCTGTAGCGCCGCACCTCTCAAGGTACTCGCAGGCAACAACTCCCGCAAGTGAAATGTCTGCCTCACAGCCGCGCATAAGTCCGGTGGGATTGCGTGTGAAGTCCACGAATACACGCCGCCCTTTTCTCTCCTCGCATATTACGGCAAGATCAACGGCAGACGATAAAAGCCGGCCGCTTTTGTCACATACCTTTGACGGTGAAAAAGGCCATTCGTACCCTTTTAAAAACTGTGCATTGAGATACTCGCCTGCTGATGCAAAATAATCACAAAGAAACTCCCTTTCGTTTTTACCGTCAGAATCAGTTGATATGTAACGTGGCAATACCTGCTGATAACTACCGGACAAATTCCATCTCGGTGTGATGGACGCAATACCATACTGGCTTTCCGTCAGGTTTGCTCCTCTTGCACCGGCAATCAGGGCGGCGCCGAGAGCGCACGTTTGACTCTCCGGGTAAACAGTTGACACATATATAGCCGAGGGCCCGCCAACGGCGTAAACAATGTTTTTTGATGCAAAAATGCTAAGTCCAAATGGATTTTCATCTGTTGCTTCATCTTTCGCCATGGCAAGCACGCCTGCCGCCTCTCCATTTGAATCGGTTATAATGGCAACTACACGATAACCGTCATGTAGCGGCACACCAAGAAGCGTTGCCTCGCGCTCAAGCGCCTCAGTCATATATTTTGATGTCAGGGGGCCGCATGATGTCGCGCGCGAGCGTGTGTCATGGTCGGTTCTGTACCCTATATATTCACCGTATTCGTTATGCGGGAATGGCACGCCGAGCGCAACGAGCCTGTAAAATGCCCTCTGCGACCCTATCGCCTCGGCATATGCAATATCACCGTGCATTGAACCGCCCGCCATTAAATTAAGTGCCATCGCGCGAGCGTTATCATCACAATCGGCCACCGCCGACAATTTATAATACGTTTGCTTATCGCTGCCCGTATTTCGGGAGGTTCCCATCAGCCTTCCCTCGGTGACTATGCATATTTTAATATTGCTGCCACTCCCCACGCTTCCCTGAGCAAGCGAAACGGCGCAGCCATAGCCAGCGGCGCCGCTTCCGACGACGATGGCATCATAACTACGAACAGGAATATTAGCAAATTCTGTCTTTATATAACAATCATAATCTGACTTACCTTTCGCCACTCAACGCTCCCTCCATCAAGCGGCATAAATTCACAGCTTGATGTAATATTGATATAATAATTATGAAAAAACAGAATACCTCAAATATAATATTATCATAAAAGTTTATTTGCCACAATGAAAAAAGTAAGAATATTTTTATATCAAAACTTTTAAAAAGTCGTGTTTTGTGTTATAATCATACGATCATCATCAGAATAATTAGCTCACATGCACCTCACACTCACCTGTGTTCGCATGTGATGCTGTAGTTTTCGGAGTGTATTAGCAATGGATTTATCCGAATTTAGCCTTTTATATCCGCCAATGTATGATGAATCAACCCCGTTACCGGACATCACTGAAGAAACAGTCGAGCAGCTTGAGCTTGATTTGCTTTTTGATTTGAAAAACTGCTCGCTTTCTGACTTTTTCACAGTGGCACCTGAAGTCATACGGTATCGTCAGGATGTTTTCGACGATATGGCCGAATTTCCCGAGATCGCTGAGACTCTCTCGCGCGTTGTCCCGGTACTGCTTGACATTGGCGAGCTTCGCAGGCTTGCGGCTGGCACCGCCGTCGGCACCGCGGAAACACAATCGTACCTTTTCTCAATTACGGAAATAGAGCTTTACACGTTATGTATATCTATACTGCACGACGGTTTTGCGCCGCTTGCTGATAAAGTTAAAAGCGAGGCATTTAAAACACTTGCCACCCGCATCAACGAGCTGACGGAAAGCGAGTATTATCGTGACTTAAATGAAAAACTCTCCGCACTGACACAGCGCGTCCGCGATATAAAAAGCATAACTGTAGGCGTCAACCTTGATTCACAGCTCCGCCCGGTTTATGCAGGCGTTCTTTCAATAAATTCCCGCCCGTTTAAGAGCGGTGAAGTAATCGATAAAATACTGCGCCTTGACTTCCGCCGCGACGATATGACGTGCATAGCCCCGCTCACCCCATTCATGAAGGGGCAGAGCGAAAATCAGCAGTATGCTACTGCTCACGCTTTTTACTCGGCGATAAACGATGTCTTCAGAAGTTCGATTCACTCGTGGCGCCGTGTCATACAGATGTATGTGCTTGAAAATACAGATTTTCTTCTGCGAATATTGCCCGAGATTGAATTTGTAGTAAAAGCGTCGCGCGTCAATGCAGCGCTGAAAAAGCGGGGGGTGAAACTTTGCCGTCCTGAAATACGTCCGGCGAGCGAGCGCGTTTTACAGTTTTACAATCTTTATAATCCTGTTGTCGCACTGCGCATCGATGACGATATTGTCAAAAACGACCTTATTTTTGACGATGATGCGATGATTTATGTTCTTACAGGGCCAAACCGCGGTGGCAAATCAGTTATTACCTGTGCTCTTGGTCAAGCAGTTGCCTTTGCTATGCTTGGAATGCCTGTGCCTGCCGATTCTGCCGTTATTTCTCCCGCTGACGGTATATATACACACTTCCCGACGGGAAGCGAGGACACGATCGACAAAGGCAGGCTTGGCGAGGAATGTGCACGCTTAAAAGAAATTTTTGACCGCGTTACGCCGAATAGTCTTGTTCTACTTGACGAGACTCTTTCATCAACAGGCGCTTATGAAGCCTCTTATATTGCCGCCGAAGTGCTGACCGGCTTCGCCGTACTCGGATGTCGCTGTCTTTTCTCAACACACCTGCATGAACTTGCATCAAAAGTTGATGAAATCAACAAAAACAGCGCACGCGAGGGTGGCGTAAAGGTCGACAACCTTGTTGCCGGCATAAGCGACGGACAGCGTAACTTTAAAATAAGGCGTGCGATGCCGGATGGACGCAGCTACGCACGAGATATCGCATCACAATACGGTCTTTCATATGATCAGATAACTGAAAAAATTAAACATAAAAGGGGTAACCTTTCATGAACGAGATACTGAAACTTCTTGAACAAGATGCTCGCCTCACACCTGAGCAGATTTCCGTCATGCTGAATCGCGACGTTGACGAAGTTCGCGCTGAAATTGAGCAGCTTGAGAAAACAGGCATTATTTTAGGCTACCGTGCTGTCATTGACTGGGATAAAACAGACCGTGAATACGTCAGCGCCGTTATTGAAATTAAAATTACTCCTCAGCGCGACCGCGGTTTTGACTATATAGCCGAAAAAATATACAATTACCCGGAGGTTGAGAGCCTGACGCTCATGTCCGGCGGATATGACCTTTCCTGCGTAATAAAAGGGCGCTCGATGAAGGAAGTCGCAAATTTTGTAGCGAATAAGCTGTCTACTATTGATGGCGTGCTTTCCACATCAACGCACTTTGTTCTTCGTAAATATAAATACGACGGAGTTGTTTACGGCGTCGTCGAAAAAGATGAACGGGGTCACGATTTCATATGAAACCTTATTCAGAACTATTATCTCGCGCTGTTTTGGGAATAGAACCGTCGGGAATACGTAAATATTTCGATTTGCTCGACGAGGTGAAGGATATTGTATCGCTGACTGTCGGGCAGCCTGACTTCGTAACCCCCTGGCACATACGCGAGGCAGGTATACACAGCCTTGAGGAAGGCCGCACATATTATACGTCAAACAGCGGTCTTGCCGAGCTTCGCTCTGAAATATCAAAATACTTCGCCCGCCGTTTCAATCTCAATTATTCACCAAACAACGAGATAATTGTAACAGTAGGCGGAAGTGAAGCAATCGACCTGACGATTCGCACGGTTGTGAACCCAGGTGATGAAGTCATAATGCCGACGCCGTGCTTTGTCTGCTATGAGCCTATTGTCAGACTGTCGGGCGGCGTTCCTGTGATAATAGAAACGAAGCAAAAAGACGATTTTCGTCTAACTGCCTCTGATTTGCGCGCTGCAATAACAGATAAGACAAAGCTGTTAATTCTTCCTTTTCCGAACAACCCAACGGGCGCTATTATGGCAGAGGAGGATCTTGAGGCAATAGCTGACGTACTTCGCGACACGGATATTCTTATCCTCTCAGATGAGATATACGCCGAGCTTACATATGAAAGGCAGCACGTATCAATCGCCTCCATTCCCGGTATGCGCGAGCGCACAATCATCGCAAGCGGTTTTTCAAAGGCTTACGCCATGACTGGCTGGCGCCTCGGATACCTTGCCGCTCCTGCGGAGATAGTAAAACACATTTTTAAGGTTCACCAATACGCCATTATGTGCGCGCCGACAACGGCACAATACGCAGCGATTGAAGCTCTGAAAAACGGAGATGACGACATCGCTGAAATGACAAACGAGTACAACCGCCGCCGCAGGTACATAGTCAACGGTTTGCGCAGTATCGGCATAGACTGCTTTATGCCACAGGGAGCTTTTTATGTTTGGCCTTATATCGGCAGCTTCGGCATGAAAAGCGAGCGCTTCTGCGAGCGCCTTTTATACGAGGGCGGCGTTGCCATTATCCCCGGTACGGCATTTGGCGCGTGCGGTGAGGGATATGCGCGCATTTCATATGCCTACTCCGTTCGCCACATAACTCTTGCGCTTGAAAAAATCGAAAAATTTATAAAATCACTTTGATTTTGCTTTGTACTAAGTATTTTTAAAAGAGATTCGGTTTTAATAATGAACGAAGTGTTTGTTTCAACGGGAACAGTCATGGGCCGCAGCACAGGCTACGACTACTCCGTAATAAAAACAATTCTTCCCTCCATTTGTGAAAAGACAGGTGCGGACGGCATTGAATACCTTATTATGCCCCCTCTTTACCCTGTGATTGATGATGTAAGGCGCACAATAAAAGACAGCGGGCTTTTCTGCCCCATCATTCACGCGGAAAAGGAAATAGGCATTCTATTGTCGTGCTGCTCGGAGGACGATGCCGAGGAGGCAATCCGGCGCTGGGAGATAAACTGCCGCGAAGCGCAGCTACTCTCTGCGCGGCGCATTGTCCTTCATTTATGGGGCGCCGACGAGTCTGACTCGCACTTTGAATACAATGTGTCTTTTTTGCCTAAAATCATTGAAATAGCAAATAAATTCGGCGTTCGGCCCCTCATTGAAAACATTCCGTGCACCCGGGCCGATCCTCTCACTCGCTGGCGGCAGATTGCTGGCTATGATGTTGATTTTATATACGACGTGCGCTTCGGACGGCTCCACGGCCAAAACGAAGCAATAGAAAAAAGCGAACTTATGGCAGATGGACGTATAACGCATATACACATAAGCGATTTTGGAGGGGATGTGGGCGATTTTTCCCGTATTCGCCCGGTTCTTCACCCGGGCGAGGGCACTGTTGACTTTTCAGCTTTATGGCACGCATTATCTGACGCGCATTACAAAGGTTCCTTCACGCTTGAATCGCCCGCCGATTTTAGCGTCCGGCCCATTGATACAAAAATACTGACACATTCACTTTCATATCTACGGCAAATGGCCGATGAACTGAAGGCTAAAAATATCAAATAACTATGGAAAAAATCCGCATTCAGAAATATTTATCCGAGCGCGGCGTCATGTCGCGGCGTGCCGCTGACTCGGCGCTTGCCGCCGGGCGCATAGCTATCAACGGCACCACAGCAAAACCGGGCGATAAAATTGACCCTGCATCTGACACGCTGAAAATTGACGGGCGGATTGTCACAGGGGGCGCTGTCCCGTCGCCGCGCACATATATAATGCTAAATAAGCCAGTTGGCGTCGTCACTACGATGCACGATGAACGCGGGCGGAGGTCTGTCGCTGATCTTACCGCGGATGTCGGGGTGCGCGTATACCCCGTCGGACGGCTTGATATGTACTCGGGCGGGCTTCTTTTGTTGACGAATGACGGGGAGCTTGCCGCACGCCTTATGCATCCGCGCCATGAAATACCGAAAATATACCGCATAACACTTGTCGGCGATGTTCCGGATGCGACCCTTGACGAGCTCGCAGAGCCGATGACTATTATTGAGGCCGATGGTACCCCATACGCGCTTGCGCCGGTTGGCGTGGAGCTTATCTTTCGCGGTGGGGGCGAAACAACGGTTGAGCTTACGCTAAAAGAGGGCAGGAACCGTCAGATACGGCGAATGTGCGCAGCGCTTGGACTTAAAATCAAGCGTCTGACGCGGACAGCGATAGGCGATGTTAAACTTGGTTCTTTGCCTCCCGGCAAATGGCGGCACCTTACAGAAAATGAAATAGCGTATCTTTCAGACAAGAGTTGATACTATTGCCGTAAAGATACGCTATTTATTATGCTTTAATGTCAAAACAGCGCAACCCTATATCATCGCACATTATCCCTTATTATCAACCCGGTATAAACGCCCGAGAAACCCCATCACACACCGCCATACGTTCACACCGTCTGTTTCAATAATAACAGTTCCGTCCTCGTCCGTGCGGTACACGGATGCGCCGGCCTTATCAAGATTTGCAAGTGTTTTTGAATGAGGATGCCCGTATTCATTTTGGCGTCCGCACGAAATAATGGCAAGCTCAGGCGTTGTCACCGCAAGGAATTCCTCCGTCGTCGATGTATATGAACCGTGGTGGCCTACCTTTAGCACTTCGACATCAAGCACATCATCTCCCCAAAACTCAATTATGTCATATTCAGCTCGTGCCTCAGCGTCGCCCGCATATATGATGTCGATATCGCCATAGGTGACCTTAACAACAGCGCTCATATCATTTTCATTGTCATATTCTGTATACGGCCCAAGAACAGTCATAGTTACATCACCAAAGGAGTATTCATCCCCCGGCGTCGCCATATATGTTGGGCACCCTTCTTTTTCTATGTAATAAAGAAGCTCGCTATACGACTCACCGTCAACCACACAGTCAGGCATAACAACCGACTTGACAGTAAAATCTGCTAAAATATCATCCCCGCCGCCGATGTGGTCTGAGTGCGGGTGTGTAAAAACGGCGCAGTCTATCTCCGATACGCCGAGCTTCCGCAGGTATATGGAAAGACGCTCAGCGCTCGCTTCTGTCCCTGCGTCAATGACGACACAGCCCCCATTCCAAAGAATAACTGAAGCGTCACCCTGCCCGACATCTATAAAATACGCTCTCAGCACCCCATCGGGTATGCGGCGAGCGACGTCCACTGCTATCGTAGCGGCGATAACAACAAGAATAGCCGCTGCAAGTGCAAAAGCTAATAGTATTTTAAAGCGACGCCCGCCTCGATTGCGTAAGTGTTTTGATGTCCGTGCCATCGAAAGCTCCAAAACTAAACTATTGTTGCTTTATTTTATCATATTAAGATTGCTCTCACAACTGCCCGCTCTGAAAAGCCTACGGGTAAAACGGCAAAGCAAAAACGCCGGTATCGATAAAAAATACCATAAAATAGAATACAGCAGGCATATCTGTCCGAGCAGGTTGAATCGAAAACCGGAATAATCCCACACACGCTGACCTAAAAGCAGATTTACAGCGCAACCTACCACAAATTCCGCCGACGTTATAAGGCAAGCCCCATAAAGAGCTTTTGCCGGGAGTGAGCATTTTTCATGCGTTTTATCGTATGCATACATTGCGGCAAGACATGCTCCGCCCGTTGCTGCCATCGACGGGTGTGTATATCCGCGCCAAAGCACCTCGATTGTCGAGTATAAAACGGCTCCGGCTGCAAAAACGGCTGTATATTCAATCATCCTGCGCATTTTCATTTAATACATCCTCTCAAGGCACAGTATAAGGCTGCGGGATAATTAAAAATATGCCCGCAAGGTAATTTTCACCTTGCGGGCATTATTTTATTCTTTGTTTATATTCATAAAGAGAGGATGATTTAGCACATCAGCTCTGATGTTTCACCACATATTAATGTACCTTCAGTTATGGCTTTTTTCTCAGATGCTGTTTGCACCGCTCGCTTCGTCTTTACGACTTTTTATAAGGTGATTGATCGTTTCAACAGTCTTGTCGACGTCGGCAGCATGCCGAACAGGCATTGTGAATATAACTTCGCCGTCATTTTTACGGATAACCATACTTTCAAAATCGACCTTTGTCTCGATACCTTTAACTCCAAATTTAAAAATATGGCTCATCCGCTCGATTTCAGCACTCAGTAAATCCGTATATTTATAATCAAGAGCGGTATCCTGCTCCCAATCTTTTGTCAGCGAAAATTGATACATATATGTATGGAGCTTTTCTTGCCCAAATGTGATAATAGCATATGAGTATTTGTTTGTGCGGTAACGCCCGTCCTTTCCGCGCTGGACAAGGAATTCTTCACTATCGGCTTCTGAAAAATCATATTCACAAAAAGTCATAGGCGGGTATGCTTTTATCATTTTTTCACGTGTATCTATGTACATACGTGCCCGTTCCATGACATCCTTAGTTTTTATTGCGATACAGTTTTCAATATCAGCATCGCTTGGACGGGAGCTGTTTGCAAAAATAACAATACAGACGCCGATTAATACCAATATTAAGGCGATCATCGTGCCGCCATAGAAACCCATCTGTCTCAGGAAGAAAAATGGCACGCCTATTGCTGCAATAATACCGCCTATAATCTGCCATGTGACTTTCCGTGGAAGATAATACTTCTTGTTGTTCTCAAAGTTCATTAATATGCCCCTCATCTATTTTTTATATATATCTTAATATACCGAAAACAAAAAATCAATACTCGGAACCATATTGTAAACTTACTTTATACTTATAGCCTAAATAGACATATGATTGTATGAATAATTACTGTCATTTTGCCTGCAAATTGTTAACTTATTGTAAATATTGTTGTTTTACGCTGATACTGCAAGTTTATGTACCATATTTATATGTATTATATGCTTATTTATTAAGAATTAACGGGTTGCAATTATTGACAAAATTTTCAATGGAGTTTATAATTATTAATGTAATCAATAGTTATTTCCGACGTACAAATACGGAGAACAATCAATCGTGCTCAAAACCGACAAGTGCCCTGGCAAAATTACATATGCGTATAATAATTGTCAAAGCGGAATCCTTGACATGCTTCTGGCGGGTACCATATGCAATCCACATAATTTTACAAAATCGATACTCCCAGATAACAGCTATTTGATTGGGTATCTGCAAACAGGACGAGTGAAAATTGCCTACTGTGACGGTGTGCATTATCTGACTGAAAACGACCTGCTTTTCGTCCATAAAAACACTACATGTCAGCTGACCTTTGACTCTGAAAAAAGCAGCTTCGGGTATTGGTTTGTTTTATCCGGCAAGTTAATCGATTCGCTTGCTGATATTTACTCCTTATTGAATGTCTGCATCCGTAAGTCTTATGTCATCGACTCAATCATAACTATCAATGCTATCCTCTCGAAAACAAACACCCATAATTATCTTGCTAATATGGATGCCATTTCACGGTACATCTTCGACCTCGTATTAGCATTATACAACGGATGTGAGGAAGCACCGCCTTGCTCAGAGGATCAAATCGCCCAAAGAATCAAGCATTATATTGACAATAATATATACAACAATATCTCCCTCAATCTCATATCCGATCACTTTGGTCTGACAAAAATGCATATCATAAGACTTTTTAAGTCTGCATATGGGATTACCCCCATGCAGTACGCTATATCTAAACGCACAGATATAGCAAAAGCTCTGCTTACCGATACGAATATCTCAATAAAAACAATTAGCGAGATGCTCCATTACTCAAACTCACAGCATTTTTCAAACTCATTCCGAAAGCTTACAGGAACATCTCCAAACCGTTTTCGTCATGTTAGCAAATCAAAACTGAAAAACAATGCCTAATAGATAACCTCTACATGCACATTTTTCAATATTTATTTTAAATTTTCGCTCGATATAACATATGTGCCGGTCATACAGTATGACCGGCTTTTTATAAATGTGCACAGGAGTATTACTGCTCGATATAATGCTCTATATCTCAATTATGTTATTTTTTTAAAATAGAATTGCGACAGAGTTTACCAAGCCATTTGTTTGTGTTATAATAATAGATGTTTACTACTTGGAGGCTTAATCCTATGTGCGGTTTCATCGGTTTTTCGGGATATTATCCCAACAGCAAAAATATTATCGGCGCGATGATGGACCGCATTATTCACCGCGGCCCTGATATGTCCGGTGAATATATTGGAGACGGCATTACACTTGGATTCCGCCGTCTCTCCATAATCGACCTCATCGACGGCACTCAGCCGATGTTTAATGAAACAGGCTCTCATGTTATCGTCTGTAATGGCGAGATATGTAATTTTATGGAACTGCGAGAGCAGCTTATCGCACGTGGACATATATTCAAGTCACGGTGTGATATGGAAGTCATTCTTCACGGCTACGAAGAATATGGCGAGGCCATCGTTTTAATGCTTCGCGGAATGTTTTCATTTGCTATATGGAACAGGGATGAAAAAACACTTTTCTGCGCTCGCGACCCTTTTGGCATCAAGCCTTTTTACTATACGGATTTAGGCGGTGAAATTCTCTTTGGCAGCGAGATAAAATGTTTCCTTGAGCACCCCGCATTTAAGCCGCGTGTAAATAATAAGGCGCTGCGCCCTTACCTTTCATTCCAGTATTCATCGATGGATGAGACATTTTTCACCGGTGTGTATAAGCTACCGCCGGCGCACATACTAACGTTTAAGAATGGTAAAATTAAAACAAAGCGTTACTGGGAAATAGTGTTTGAACCCGATGACAAAAAAAGTCTTGCCGACTTCATAAACGAAACAGATGAGATCGTTCGCGCTTCAGTCAACGCACATAAAATAAGCGACGTACCTGTCGGCTCGTTTTTGTCAGGCGGTATCGACTCAAGCTATGTAACGGCATCCCTTTTGCCGGAACACACGTTTTCCGTAGGTTTTGATATCGATGGCTTTGACGAGACTCAAGACGCTATTCGCTTATCAAAACTGCTTGGCGTCCAACATCACACAAAAATAATAACGCCGGAAGAATGTTTTGACGCTTTCCCCGACATACAGTACCACATGGACGAGCCTCAGGCTAATCCCTCGTCAGTTCCGCTATGGTTTCTCTCCGAGCTGACACGCCGTTATGTCACCGTTGTGCTTTCAGGCGAGGGAGCCGATGAAATATGGGGCGGTTATGAATCATACTTCACCCCGCCGCTCATGCGGAAGTATAAGCATTTGCCCGGCTTTCTGCGCCGTGGTGCGGCGTCAATAGCCGAAAAACTGCCGTATTTTAAAGGACACGATTTCATCATAAATTCAAGCGGTGTTCCGGAGAAATATTTTATCGGACAAGCAATCGTTTTCCACGAAAAAGCTGCACTACACATCCTCACACCTGATTATCTGGTTGGCCCGTCACCGCGCGATATTACCCGACCGATTTATGACAAGGTAAAAGACGCGACGGAGCTTACAAAAAAGCAATATCTTGACCTAAATTTGTGGCTGCCGGGCGACATTTTATTAAAAGCAGACAAAATGTCTATGGCTCATTCTGTTGAGCTTAGAGTCCCCTACCTTGACCGTGTCGTTATGGAGTCCGCACGCCGCGTTCCCGATTGTTACCGCGTCAACGAAATTGACACAAAGTTTGTTCTCCGCCGCGCGGCGGCGAAAGTGCTCCCGGCAGAATGGGCAACACGCCCTAAAAAAGGATTTCCCGTGCCAATCCGCAAATGGCTGCGGGAGGATAAATTCTACAGCATTGTCCGTGAGTATTTTACTGCCGATTACGCCGCCGAATTCTTTAATCGCGATAAAATACTGAAAATCCTTGACGACCATAAAAACGGCGTCGCGAACAACCAGCGAATGATATGGGTGATATACGCATTCCTCGTTTGGTACAAACGCTTTTTCATTGACTTTGACAAGAAAACGTGAGGCGAAGAGAAATGTCCTCGATAAATATAATTCCCGTCATCATAGGTGCGGATTTAAACGCTTACAATATAGCGCGCGCATTTCATGAGGCGTACCGGGTCAAAAGTCATGTTTTTGGCCGCTTTGCCGTCAGCGCGACAAAATATTCGTCTATTGTAAAAACTCACTTAGTGCCCGACCTTACCGAAGGAGATGGCGAACGTCTCGCCGCTGTGCTCGATGAATTCTCACGCTCACATCCGGACGCATCAATGCCGCTTTTCGGGTGTACGGACGAATATGTCTTGATGATTATTGATCTTGCGGCAAAAGGGCGTCTTGATGCAAGGTACGCAGTGCCTTATACATCCCCGCGCTGCCGTGATCTTTTTGCTGAAAAAGCATTTTTTTACGCTATGTGCGATAAATACGGCGTCCCGTATCCAAAAACACTTATTATTTCGGAAAAATCACAGCTTCCATCAAACCTTTCAGATGAAGGATTCTCCTTTCCGCTTGTCATAAAGCCATCTTCAAGCGCCGAATACTGGCGCTACCCTTTCGATGGTATGAAAAAGGCTTATTTTGCAGAAACTCAAAAAGATGCGGAAGAAATCATCTCCCGTATATACGCGTCAGGCTACCCCGGACGCATTATCATACAAAAGCACATACCTGGTGGCGACGATGGAATGCGCGTCCTTACTACGTATTCAGATAAAACGGGACATGTCTCTATGATGTGCCTTGGACACGTGCTTCTTGAGGAGCATACACCGAAGGGAATCGGCAATCATTCGGCAATAATTACCGAATATAACCCTTCTCTCACTTCCCGTTTTCGTGCTATACTGGATGGGGAGGGCTACACAGGTTTTTGCAATTTTGATATTAAATTTGACAAGGAGACTGGTGAGCATTACGCATTTGATATGAACCTTCGTCAAGGACGCAGCAACTATTATGTAACTGCCGCCGGTGAAAACATAGCCCGCCTTGTCGTTGACGACTTGATTGAAGGTATTAAAAAACCCTTTCATGAAGTAGAAAAAAAGGTTTTTTGGCACTCTGTGCCGCGCGGTGTCATCCGTCGTTATACAAAAAATCCCGAGCTTGTCGCAAGCGCGCGTTTACTTGCGGCGTCAGGTGATGCGGCATCCTCTTACATGTATGCCCCCGACCTTCTGCGCTCACCTCTCCGCTTTGCATGTGTGCTTGAGATGGGGCGCCGCCAATACGGCAAGTATAAAAAATACTGCAAAGATTTATAATTAATATCTACAAGGGAGGCCCTGCAATTAAATGAGCGAAAAGAAAACCCTGGGAATTTTAGGAGGCATGGGCCCGATGGCGACTGTTTATTTCTACAGGCTTATTACTGAACATACATTAGCTACATGCGACGCTGAACACCTAAATATTTTAATAACAAGCCGAACGGACATACCGGACCGGACGAACTATATCATGGGGCGCATAAATGTCAGCCCAGCTCCTTTTATGTGCCACGACATTAAGACGCTTGAAGCTATGGGAGCCGACATAATTGCCGTTCCATGCAACACTGCTCACTTTTTCCACGACGAGATAACGGCCGCTGTGTCAATACCTGTTCTTGATATTGTCTCCATTACAGCCGACCATGTAAAAAGGCGCGGTTTTACCCGCGCAGGAATTCTTGCCACTGAAGGTACGATCCGTATTGGTGCTTATAAGCAGCAGCTTCAGAGGCTTGGTGTTGGGTGCGTAGAACCTGATGAAAAAACGCAGGCGAAAGTTACTGAGATAATATACGATTATGTCAAAGCCGGCCGCCCCGGCGGTGACGCCATATTCAAACGAGTCGCACGCGAAATGTATAAGCGAGGCTGCGACTGCCTCATACTCGGCTGCACGGAACTTTCGCTTGTTAGTGGTGGTGATGAGAATATGGTAGACTCACTTGAAACGCTTGCATATGCCTCAATCACCGCCTGCGGAAGTGAGCCGTGTGGCTTTAGCGAAGCCTTTTTGAGAGCTTATACGAAAATTACTCAAGATGCAGTAATACATCAGATTTAACAACAATCATTACATAAATAAGGAATTATCAATATGCGCCTTGATGCCCTGATGTCTAAATTAAATATAACTGTGCCTGCAGCGTTTGCCGCCCAAGATATCGATGCGATATCTTACGACTCGCGAATGTGCGCATCGGGCACCCTTTTCGTCTGCATTGAAGGCAACGTCACAGATGGTCACTTTTATGCAAAAGACGCATATGAGCGTGGAGCTCGCGCTTTTCTCTGCCAGAAGCCGGTTGATTTGCCAAAGGATGCGGCAGTTTTATATGCACCTGACACTCGCACGGCACTTGCCGATGTTGCTGCAGCTTTTTACGGTCATCCGGCGGACAAGCTCCGCCTTATCGGCATTACAGGCACAAAGGGCAAAACATCAACAGCGCTTTTAATTTACTCAATTTTTAGTGAAGCAGGCATTCCTGTCGGATATATCGGTACTGTTGGCGTGATGTTCTGCGGACGCCGCACGTCAACGCTCCGCACAACACCAGAAAGCGCTGATATTCAATTATACCTGTATAAAATGGTAAAAGCGGGGGTAAAGATTGTCATAATCGAGGTGTCCTCGCAGGCCATATTTATGGAGCGCATACATGGGCTGAAGTTTGAGACATGTATCTTCACAAATCTATCGCCCGACCATATTGGGCGCTATGAGCACCCGAATTTTGAGCACTACCGCTATTCAAAAGCGCGCCTTTTCTCTGACTTCGGATGCCAATTCATTGTATATAATGCTGATGACGAGAACAGTAGCTACATGCTTGCCAGAGCAACAGCACTTTCATGCGGAGTTTCAGTTGGCGACAATGCTCAAATTAAAGGAGAGGATATACGCTTATGGCGTGAAAGAGGCGCGCTTGGCGTTGATTTTACATGCGTTTTCGGAGACCGCAAGTACCCATTCCGCCTGCGGTCTCCCGGGATTTTCTCTGTTTATAATGCCCTCGAAGCTATTACTGTTGCCTATCATATTGGCATTCCGTTTGACATGATACGCACAGCGCTGAGCAATACAACACCGCTTGGACGGTTCGAGGTCGTCGATGCGCTGCCGTACTGTACCTTTGTTATTGATTACGCACATAATGCTGTTTCTCTTGAAGCTGCGCTGTCCGTACTCCGCAAGTATAACCCCACAAGGCTTGTAGTACTCGTCGGATGCGTTGGCGGACGCACATTTTCACGAAGGAAACCCGTCGGCGAAACAATTTCTCGCCTCGCAGATTTCTGTGTTCTGACAGCGGACGATCCGGATTTTGAGGATCCTATGGCTATCATACGCGATATCTTAGACGGTTTCGGCAACAGGAATACACCATTTACAGCAATACCAGACCGCGCAAAGGCTATTCGATATGCTGTCCGCAATGCACGTGAGGGTGATATTATACTGTTTGCGGGGAAAGGACACGAATCATTCCAGCTTATACGCGGTGAATACCTTGCATTCTCTGAGCGTAGTATTATCACTGAAGAAGCCCTCCGCCTCTCCGAAGAGAAAATTACTGTTAAGTAATCAGCTTACCACTGTGAAAAACAACGAGTTTTATAAATTAAAAAAGCCAAGCTCATCAAAACAGTGAGCTTGGCTTTTGCTTTATGATTTACCGTAATATGCCGACCCCACCTACCCTTTATTCGGCGAGGGTAAGAGCGAGAATATTATTAATAGTTTTCGGCTCTGATCTCAAAATAGCTTCTCGGATGAGAGCAAACAGGACAGACTTCGGGGGCTTCTTTGCCAATGTGAATATGTCCGCAGTTTGAGCACTGCCAAATGGTGTCGCCATCGCGTGAGAAAACAAGCCCTCCTTCGACGTTGGCAAGAAGCTTGCGGTATCTCTCCTCGTGCTCCTTCTCAATCTTTGCAACCATCTCAAATCTCTCGGCGATTTCGTCGAACCCTTCTTCTCTTGCCGTCTTAGCGAAACCGGCATACATATCCGTCCACTCATAGTTTTCGCCTTCGGCTGCAGTTTTGAGGTTCTCGGCTGTTGTGCCTATGCCATTGAGGTACTTAAACCAAATTTTAGCGTGCTCTTTTTCATTTAAGGCTGTTTCCTCAAAAATCTTTGCAATCTGAACGTAACCGTCTTTTTTCGCTTTCGATGCAAAATACAAATACTTAGTATGAGCCTGCGATTCACCTGCAAAAGCTGCAAGAAGGTTTGCCTCAGTTTTGCTTCCCTTTAGCACAGGTTCTATCAGAACAAATGATGAACCGGGAGCGCCGCATACCGGGCAAACAAAGCCTTCAGGTATTTTATCTCCCTCATAAATGTATCCGCAAATCGGGCATTTCCATTTTTTCATTTTTCATAACCTTCTTTTATAATTTTTTAATTTTTTATTAGCAGAGTTTTCATTTGCTACAGCGCACTCATCGCAAATATAATTAATCGTTACGTCACAAGAAATAACCCTCTCACCTGCGTGTGCAAGTATTTCATCCCGCAAGGTTGGGCTTATTTCAAAATCATTTATCCCGCCGCAGGCGACACAGTGTAGGTGCCCATGCGGGTGTTCAATACGATCGTAACGTTCCGGCTGACCGGGAAACGAAAGCTTTCTTATTTCACCGGAGCTGGTAAGCAGCTTTAAATTGCGGTAAACAGTCCCAACAGCAATGGAGGGCATCTTCTGCCGCGCTTCGATGTATATTTCTGCGGCGGTTGGATGATTACGGGAGCTGTTGACAATCCCTGTTATTAATTCTTGTTGCTTTGTCATCTTGAAATTTTAAATCTTTCTCGAAAAATTAGGAATGATTCTTAATTTTGATTGAATTATACCACAGGATGGTTCTCAATGTCAATACATATAAGTAAAAAACTGAATGCTGTTTTTAATTTACATTTTCACGCTACATTCGTCTAATTTTTATATTTCATTCGTATCACATCTTGGCAATCAAAAATGAATTAAAATAGCACTTTTATCGTTGTACCGACGCCCAGGCTGCTTTGTACTGACACTGACGCTCCGATGAACATCGCACCGTGCTTTACAATGGATAAACCAAGTCCGGTGCCGCCAATCTCCTTTGAATGGCTGCGGTCAACACGGTAAAAACGCTTGAATATATGAGGCAAATCTTTCGGCGCAATACCTATTCCAGTGTCAGCTATGGTCAATTCCACGCCGTCAAGGCACCGCCGTATTGAAAATGTGACAGTTCCATTTTCTTTATTATATTTAACTGCATTATCGGCTATATTAAATATAATTTCCTCGACAATCTGAACCGCGCCCCGTATGACAGCATGTTCACCATAAATATAAAACTTAATTCCCTGCTGCTTCGCCGGAAGCTCAAGCTGAGATGTGATTTTTTCGCATAAGGCGAAAAGGTCAATTTCCTCACTTGGGAACTCTATCTCCTTGCTGTCAAGCTGCGACAGCTTGATAATGTCTCCGACGAGCGTAACAAGGCGCTGCGACTCATCATATATCTTACCTGCGAAACGAATGGCGTCATCGCCCCGCGCAAGCCCGTTTTTAATAATTTCTGCGTAACCGGATATTGATGTAAGCGGTGTTTTGAGCTCGTGTGACACATTTGCTGTGAAGTCCCGTCGCATTGCCTCTTGATCTTCATGCTCCTTTTCAAGCTCCCGTATTTTTTCATCAATCTCGGCATTGTGTTTGGCAAGACGGGCTGTAAATTGCTCATACTCTTTCACAACTGATGAGTACTCCGGATTCCATACATCAATATCATCAAGACTCTTCTTCGCAAGATGGGAGAGCTTTTTCGAAAAATAAACCGACAGAACAGTGGCTGTTAACGCAGAAAATAAAATAGAAGCTAAAGCACATAGCCAAATATCCACGCTTTCCTTGTCAGGTGCGGCTATAAAATACAAAAAAGGCGCGATAGCACATATCGCCGTCGCCGCCGAAGTAATTATTATAAAGCGTAAAGCTGACGTACGAAGTGACGCCGGGCGATACGGCTTTTTTTTGTTAATTACACTATATTTATATCTCATAATAAATCAATGCACTTTGTTCAGATTTTCTGTTTAATCTAAGTCTTGCTCGCTGTCCGTGCCATTCCTCACTCTTGCTGTCTCCCGCAAGCGATACCCGACACCGCGTATCGTCTCGATCATATCGCCAGCCACGCCAAGTTTTTTTCTAAGAGACCGTATGTGAACATCGACCGTACGGCTTTCGCCGCAGTACGAATACCCCCACACATTGTTAAGAATCTGATCGCGTGACAAAACAATATTTTTATTTTCAAGAAAAAGAAGCAATGTTTCGTATTCCTTTGGTGTAAGCTGAACCTCCGTGCCATTGACACGAACCGAATGAGCAGCTGGGGAAACACAAAGCTCGCCTACTCTGTATTCGATTTCTTTTTTCTCATCAGCAGGTGACACCCTGCGCAAAAGAGCCTTAACACGGGCGACAAGCTCCATCGTGCCAAACGGTTTCGGTATGTAGTCATCGGCGCCGGATTCAAGCCCCCTTACCTTATCATATTCGCTTCCACGGGCAGTCAGCATGATAACAGGAAGCGATTTTGTCTTAGGGTCTGAACGAAGCCAAGCCAAAAGTGACAGCCCGTCCTCCTCAGGCAGCATAATATCAAGCATGACAAGTGACGGCAAATCACTTTTCATCGCTTCACGAAACGATGATGGAGATGCAAACCCCCGCGCACTGAGCCCAGTACTGTTAAGCGTATAAACAACAAGCTCTCGTATGTTTTCATCGTCTTCGACAATGTATATCAATGGCATTCTCCCTTCTCGTTTCTTATAAGCATACAAGTTGTTAAACGACATACACCAAATGCACCATATCGCTATATTTATTCTATCGTGTAAAGTTCAATCAATGTGATTATATCATAATATTATTAGGATGATCAACATAAATAAATATCACCGCTAATTACAGTCGTACAAAAAGCAGCAAGCCACCTCATTTTTTACATTTGCAAATATTATGTCAAATTTTGTTATAATATTGCATAACACGCGATTTTATAGCATAAAGCACAGTATTAATACAGCAAAGATAGTAATATCTGTCTTTTTAAAAACGGCCGTTTACACGCAAGACTGTGCGTACAAATGGTCGTTTTGTTCTTGTATATAAGGAAACTCCACTGATAGTAGGGCTTTATTTTGAGATTGTAGATAGCAGCTTGTTCTCTCCCTTGCTGGTTATTTACTGTTTCTACCTCGCGGCATCTTGTGTAGGTTGGCTTATAACTATGTCTCGTATAAAATGAACTCAAAGCAAATTCCCCGCTTGAATGGTGAATAGATTTTTTGTTAAAAATATTAACAATAGTAATAAGTAAAAATTTACATACAAAAGACACATAAATGAGGTGGCATACAAATGAACACAACTGCAAAGAAAATGATAGCGGGAGCCGGCGCTGCCGCCGCTTTATTAATGGCAGCGTCATACGTGACCGGGGAGCTTGTATATAGATTCACGTTTCCCCGCAAGCGCATGAAAGTATTTACAAACACAAGCGGATCTTCACGGTCATCTATCATCTCCGCTATCAAAGCAAAAGCTGTCGCCAGTGCGTATAATTTTACGCATTCAGTCCCGAAAGCAAACTCAAAAAAGTCTCTTAAGCAAAAATTAAAAACTAACATAGAGAAAAGTTCGACCAGCGATACCCCGAAAGCCATATCTGAAGCGCTGCCTGCTCTTCACGTGAAACGAGCACTCCCTGCCGATGAACCCGCATATCTTTCAGCTATGTCACGCGGGCCACAGGTTGCTCTTGTCGAACGCATCAGAGAAGCAAGAGCGTGGCTTGCCTCTTTACCGCGCGAGCGTGTTTCTATCGTCAGCCGCGACGGGCTTAAGCTCGTCGGACGCTTTTATCCTAATCCCGCGGGGGAGAGCGTGCAGAAGGCATCAAATAAAACCATATTAATTGTTCATGGATACCGCAGCAGCGGTGAGTACGACCTCAGCTGTGGCTGCCCTTACTTTTGGGAAAAAGGCTTTAATCTTTTGATAATAGACGGGCGCGGTCATGGCGAAAGTGAAGGCGAATACATCACCTTCGGCCAGCTTGAACGATACGACGTCGTCGAATGGTGCAAATATTTAACATATCGCTTCGGACAATCTCATAAAATCATACTTGACGGCATGTCAATGGGCTGTACTATCGTCCTTCTTGCGACAGCCGAACCTGACCTGCCGGCGAATGTCTGTGCTGTTATTGCCGACTGCGGCTTCGTCAGCCCTTACGGTGAATTCCGCCATGTCCTCCCTAACATGCTCCACCTCCCCGTTTTCCCGACACTTTATATCGCATCATTTATTTGCAGACTCCGCGCCAGTTTTACGACGAAAAACGTCAGCACGCTTGACGCAGTGAAAAAAATAAAAATCCCGGTTTTATTTGTGCACGGGCTTGATGATAAATACGTCCCGCCTTGCAACACAAAGCAAAATTATGATGCTTGCACAGCGCCAAAAGACGTACTTTTCGTCGAGGGCGCCGGGCACGGCATGAGTTTTCTTTATGCTGAAGACGCGTACAAAGCAAAAGTCGATTCTTTATTTGCAAAAGCTGGGGTTTAACAAAAAATAATGTCATTTTACATTGTACTGCGTCCCGCTTTTTTTGTGTTATAGCTTTTTTTCTGCATTACTATGATTTAATTATCAAACCATGTGTAAAAGCATCAACTTGTTTTTTAAACAAAACATTCTGATAAAAGGAAAAGTCAAGCGGTTTTAGCTTGACTTTTGCTTTATATTGCTTGTATTCTATTCATTCTATATTGTTTTTGTTTTAAACCACATCAACATAAATGCGAATGGCACCGATTTTTGCGCTACTCATTTCTTTTTAATAATGCGTCGGGCGATCTTTTCAATCATCACAGCTCCCTAATCAATATCAAAACTCAAAGGCTGCCTGTGCTTATTTTTATATGCCGTATATATCGCCATCGTCAAAATCTGCATCTTGGTTTTGACTGTAGGGCAGATAAGTATTATTTATGTCATCGTTTTTATCGCTTTTATCGCTTTCATTTTCGCCTGCCGTATTAATACCCGCATTTCCTGCCGTATCACTACCGCTGCTTTGTTCACCCCTGTCACCACCATCGCTACTGCTTTTGCTATGTGACTCGCCATTGTTTACAAGTTCGTTTATATTATCTATTATAAAACGCTGCATACGCTCGTCGTAAACATTTTGCTGATAATACCGGCCAACAGCGTCTGTGCGCTCAAGTGTCGTTATGCCGGATGCACGCCCAAGCTCGGTGGCAGTTCTTACATGCCCGCCTTCCTCATTTACCGTAACCTCAAGATAACCCAGAGATACAAGGCGGGCCGCCAGCTTGCCACCGGAAACGCCCCACATAACGCTTTGATCGATTTTATCATTTATACGTGCCGCAATTGTATTAATTCCGACATGACCGGAGGTTATGGGGATTGACGCTTTCTGCTCATCAGTCAAATAAAAGCGTTTCTTTTGCTTTTTCTGCTCTGTTATCTGACGCACTGTTGGACGAAGTGATGTTCTTTTGCCATATGACATTATCTTTTCATTCAGTACACAAGATATATATGAAAAACAACGGATGAACCTTTTATCACGTAAAATAGTTTCACTATCAAGCGGCGCACCGTCGATCGGATTAACACCTGCGGCGAGGCTGTCCATATAATGTTTTGCACGTTTTAAAAGTTCATATTCGCCTGCGCCTGCACTTGCGCCCCCACTTGTGTTTTTATCCACAGTTGATCATTCCTCCACTACACACCGGTGTTTTTATCACTTTTATTTTATTGTTGCTTACCGAGTCAAGTACTCTGTAATTTGATTATATCATAATTTACTTATCTTATCAGCAATTTCTTGGAAAATATTAAATTACTGGCACGTCATTTATCCAAATTGCTATGTTAACTTGATTTTATGTCGGAGTAGCTGTATAATATTCATCAGTTTATTAATCGACTATACAATTCTTTTAAAGGAGATACTATCTCACATGGCAGAACTTCAGTACACAAGCGAAGTGCAGAACATGTGTCCCGTAACCAAGGGGCCAAAGCACGGACCCGCCCCGATTCCCGAAGAGGGCAGATGGGTCAAGGCCTATGAAATTAAGGATATATCAGGCCTTTCGCACGGAATCGGTTGGTGCGCTCCTCAGCAGGGTGCCTGCAAGCTGACTCTTAACGTTAAGAACGGTATCATTGAGGAAGCGCTAGTTGAGACAATCGGATGCTCCGGCATGACACATTCAGCTGCTATGGCGGCAGAAATTCTTCAAGGTAAAACACTTCTTGAAGCTCTTAATACAGACCTCGTCTGCGATGCAATTAACGTCGCTATGCGTGAGATTTTCAAGCAGCTTGCCTATGGCCGCAGCCAAACAGCATTCTCGGAAGATGGACTTCCGGTTGGTTCATCTCTTGATGACCTCGGCAAAGGACTGCGTTCACAGGTCGGCACAATGTTCGCGACGAATGCGAAGGGTGCCCGCTACCTTGAAATGGCTGAGGGTTATGTTCTGTCCCTCGGGCTTGATGAAAACAACGAAGTTATAGGCTACAAGTTCGTAAACCTTGGCAAAATGATGGAAGCTATCAGAGACGGCAAGGATCCTAAGGAAGCATACGAAGCCAATATTAAAACTTATGGCAGATATGCAGATGCCGTCAAATACATAGACCCGAGAAAGGAATAAGGAGGCGCCGCCGATGTCAAATAACGTAAAATTTGAAGGTTTTGAGCGCAGAATTGATAAAATTAAGGTCTGTATGGCTGAGTATGGCATAGCAGACCTCGAGGAGGCGCGCTCTATATGCTTATCATATGGTTTTGATCCAGATTCTATTGTAAAAGGTGTTCAGCCTATAGCTTTTGATGACGCAAGCTGGGCATATACGCTCGGATGTGCCATTGCTATCAAGAAAAACTGTAAATCTGCCGCTGACGCTGCCGAAGCAATCGGCATAGGGCTTCAGGCATTTTGCATTCCCGGCTCTGTCGCTGAAAACCGCAAGGTTGGTTTTGGCCATGGAAACCTTGCCGCTATGCTTTTGCGCGAGGAAACGAAATGTTTCTGCTTCCTCGCCGGCCACGAATCATTCGCAGCGGCAGAAGGCGCCATTGGTATCGCCCGCAACGCTAATAAAGTCCGCCGCGAACCGCTCCGCGTAATCCTCAACGGACTTGGCAAGGATGCCGCCTATATCATATCCCGTATAAACGGCTTTACATATGTTCTTACCGATTATGACTTCTACAATGATGAGCTGAAAATTATATCTAAGACGCCATTTTCAAATGGCGAACGCGCTAACGTTCTCTGCTACGGTGCAAACGACGTTCTTGAAGGCGTTGCGATAATGAAGCATGAAAAAGTCGGTGTATCGATAACGGGCAACTCGACGAACCCGACACGCTTCCAGCATCTTGTCGCCGGCACCTACAAGAAATGGTGCTATGAAAACGGCTTCAAATACTTCTCCGTTGCTTCTGGCGGCGGCACAGGACGTACTCTCCATCCGGACAACATGGCTGCAGGCCCCGCTTCATATGGCCTCACCGACTCAATGGGCCGTATGCATGGCGATGCTCAGTTCGCCGGTTCGTCCTCCGTTCCCGCTCACGTGGAAATGATGGGCTTCATCGGCATGGGCAACAACCCGATGGTTGGCGCTACCGTCGCCTGCGCGGTCGCTGTCCAGCAAGCGTTAAATAAGTAAGCTATAGCTACAAAATTAGGGCACTTGCCGCTTGGCAGGTGCCCTTTGTTTTTGTATAAAACAGAGTAAAAAACTGCATGCGTCCACATTGTGTCCACGTTGTCTTGTACATTAAAACTCCCGATAGAAATCATCTTTCATCTCGGATGTCACAAGGTAGCATTCTTTCCCATATAGAAGCTTTGCAGGCACACGCCACGCCTCGCCGTTATAGAAGTTGTCGGCAACAAGCTCTCCGTCCGCATATATTTGCGCGACGTCACACGGGAACGGAATATTAATGAAGCCCGCGTCGCTCGTTACACTTATTTTCCTCCATGTGCGTTTGCGCTCACCGCCTATGTTAAGCTGACACTCGTATTTTGGCACAAAAGGTTCTTCAACTTCCTCAAAGTTTACCGACGCCGGTTTAAAATCGACTGTCACTTCCGTGTATTCAAAGCCTTCGCCACCCCACTTAAAATAGCTGTAGCTTCCGTCTTCTATTGCATGGATTTGACCGTCTTCTTCATACATACTGCAGCCGCAGCCTATGTATAATGTTTTTCTGAGCCTTCTGGCATACGCTGCCTCATCAAACGAAAGGGTAACAATTTTTATATTGTTTACCTCCACCTTTGACTCAAGACCAACCTTCGTTTTAACTATGTGTCCGTCGCTGAACTTGTATTGCGGCGTAATTCCTTCTATTGCTACGAAAAAATATGTATTGTCTATACGGCACAGCGGCTGTGCTGTTGCATACTCAAGCATATTCCCTGACAAATCCATGTTGAAAGGCATAAAAAAGCTGACTTTCCCGCACACATTGATAGGCGGGAATTTTACTATGCCTGTATCAATCACCACATCATATATATCCTCTATCTCTGCAAGCCTCTGATAATGGTTTATGAATACAAACCCGCTTTTTTCGTCTCTTCTCATTGAGTATCTGAGTGCACTAAGGTTGTCTGCCGTAACATCTTCCGTCCCCATGACGGCCTCCATCGGGGCAAGTATCTCTCCGAAGTCCTGTAAAAACAGATGCAGGATATTTAAAAGCCCATACTGCTCTCTTGCTTCACCGTATGATGTTAAGGCTGTATGGAAATCATAGTTTAGTATAGGATAATCATTCGGATATCCTGTTTCTTTTGACTCCTGCAGAGTCGTGAGCTTGCCAATTTTATTTATCCCGCCGTGATACATATAATAACCAACTAAATTGTTGCCGGAGCCAAGCTTGACAAGCGACATCGCATAAGCATCCATCCCTGAGATTATCGGACGCCGGTGATGTGTAGCCATAATTCCTGCTCCAAGCTCACACATCGCAAAAGGATACTTTTCATATGGCAATCTCCAGCCGCTCGGGTCGGTATCTTTTATGATGTCAACTCCAACCGCTGAATCGTTTCTGTTTTTATCAAACACATAATTGCGTGATAGTGGCAGTCTGTGTGTGCCTTTTGCCCAAGGAGCGTCCGCATATGCAGAAAATACGGGCAAGACCTCATCAACCGGAATTTTTGCTCCATATCTGCTATTCCAGCCTGTAACGGTGTAAAGCGGCACATCAAAACCTATCTCAACAGCGAGTTTTTTCAGGGCAAGCAAATGCTCCGCGTTATTCGTCAGTTCATTTTCAAGCTGAACACCGATGATGTTGCCACCGTCTTTGTAAAACTTCCCTTTTACCTGCTCATATATCTTTTCGTACCATATGCGTACTTTTGCCATATACTCATCGTTGTTATCACGCAGCTTATACGGCTTTTTAGCAAGCCAGTTCGGAAATCCGCCGTTTCTGCACTCGCCATGAACCCAGGGCCCTATGCGAATCACAACATCAAGGCCGGCTTTTGCAGCGTCATCAATGAATTTCGCAACATCAAGATCGCCTGAAAAGTCAAATTCTCCTTCAATCTCCTCATGGTATATCCAGAAAAGATAAGTTGCGACGATACCAACACCGCCGGCTTTCATCTTACAAAGCTCACGATACCAATTATCTTTGTTGTCGCGGAAAAAATGATACTCCCCCATCACACCTATCCATGGCTCCCCGCCGCGCTCGATGTATATATTTGTTACATCAATGCGCTCACCGAAATGGTTCCCCCCGCCAAGGTTCAGATGGTTACGCAGTATTTTACTTTTTTCATATGGCTTAAATGTGTACGTCATTTCTTTTCCCCCAAATGTAATACACTATTATGCGTAATCGGTGACTAATAGCCGTTTTTATAATAATAAACAATTGTTGATTGTTTATCAAGTCGAAACTTTACGGGTATCAACAGTAAAAATAAAGGGCTGCAGCAAAATAAAACTGCCACAGCCCAATTTTAATATGTTATTACACAATCGACTAATATCGACCCTTTTTGTTATGCTTCCGCCTATTTTGTGCTCGAAAGGGTGGAAATGTCGAAAAGCTTCGTATTGTACTGATTATAATGGCTTGCGATAATGTCTGCAAGCGCTGATGCTGTGTCAAGGCTCGTCATGCACGGTATGCCGAGCTGCATCGCACGATGGCGGAGCTTTCTATAGTCGCCAACGCTGATGTCCATGACGCCGCCTGTATATACGATATAATTGATCGTTTTAGATTCAACAAGATCGTATATATCGTTGTTTTCCCATACGTCGCGGGCTGTCTGTATGTCAATGCCATGACTGCGTATAGCTGCTGCTGTGTCAGGTGTACCATATAGGCGAACGCCTATATCGCAGAATTTTTCAGCAAGGGCTATCGCATCTTTGTGGTCATAATCCTCGACGCTGATGAGCACGCCAATCTCGCGGCGGTCGGCCGGTGAGCAGACGTCAAGTCCCGATGCGACAAGCCCTTTATAAAGCGCTTCCGTCTTCGTGCGCCCTATGCCAAGCACCTCGCCCGTCGATTTCATCTCAGGGCCAAGAATTGAGTCGGCATCCGTCAGTTTCTCAAACGAAAATACCGGAACCTTAACGGCGTAGCAGTACGGGGCACGCCATAAACCTGTTCCATAACCGATGTCACGCAGACGCTCACCTACCATAACGCGGGCAGCGATATCTACCATAGGAACACCGGTAACTTTGCTGATGTACGGTATTGTGCGTGAGGCGCGCGGGTTGACTTCAATTACATACAGTTCATCCGAATATACGAGATACTGTATGTTTACAAGCCCTTTTGTGCCGAGGGCAACCGCTAACTTTTTCGATACCTCGCATATTTTCTTCTCCATCCGCTCGCTTAAGTTATACGGCGGATAAACTGCTATCGAGTCTCCCGAGTGAATACCTGCGCGCTCAATATGCTCCATAATGCCGGGGATGAGGATGTCCTCGCTGTCGGATATAACGTCAACTTCAAGCTCCGCACCGGGCATATACTTGTCAATTAAAACAGGGTTTTCGATGCCGCCTGCAAGAATCGCCGACATATAGCTTCTTGTATCCACATCGGAGCGCGCTATTGTCATCCCCTGCCCGCCTATAACGTAAGACGGGCGCAAAAGCACAGGGTAGCCAAGCATATTTGCTGCAAGAAGAGCTTCGTCAAGCGTTTTAACTGTGCAGCCCTTCGGGCGGCTAATATTAAACTTCTCAAGCAGCTTATCGAAACGTTCGCGGTCCTCAGCAATGTCAATAGCGTCGGCTGAAGTGCCGAGTATCGGCACACCGGCAGCGTGAAGCCCTTTAACGAGCCTGATTGCCGTTTGTCCACCAAATGCAACGACGACGCCGATTGGTTTTTCGTGGCGAACGATGTCCATGACATCGTCAAGACGCGGCGGCTCAAAGTAAAGCCTGTCTGCCGTGTCAAAGTCAGTCGAGACCGTTTCGGGGTTATTGTTTACTATAACAACATCATACCCCTGACGTTTAAGTGCCCAGACGCAGTGGACGCTTGAATAGTCAAACTCAATTCCCTGTCCTATACGTATGGGGCCGGAACCGATGACAAGGATGGTTTTTGCATCTTTTTTGATGAATTCGGATGATTCGTCCTCGCCGCCTTCCTCCGGTGTGCTGTATGCCGCGTAAAAATACGGCGTTTCTGCGGCAAACTCACCGGCGCATGTGTCAACCATGCGATAGACTGGTGCTATATGCGGCGGTAGTGGCGAGCCGCTCATGCGCTGAAGTGATGAGTCGGCATAACCAAGCTTCTTTCCGCGCAGATATACATCAGGAGTTATCTCGACACCTGTGACAGAAATCTCATACTCAACAAGATTTTTGATTTTCGCAAGGAACCACTTGTCTATTTTCGACACTTTGTATATATCATCAATCGCGACACCGCGGCGTAAAAGCTCAGCTATTGCAAAAATGCGCTCATCAGTTGCGTTTTCTGTAATATCCCAAAGGTCTGATTCTCCCCATTCGCGGAAACGCGGCAGAAGAAGCGTGTCGGCGCCGATTTCAGCACCGCGTATTGCTTTAATGAGCGCCGCCTCGAAGTTATCGGCAAGCGTCATGACCTCGCCCGTCGCTTTCATCTGCGTTCCGAGGGTACGGCTTGAGCCGGGGAATTTGTCAAAAGGCCACTTCGGCATCTTGACGGCTACATAGTCAAGCGCCGGCTCAAACGCTGCATATGTCGTTCCCGTCACAGAGTTCTTTATCTCATCAAGCGTGTATCCAAGCGCCAGTTTCGTTGATACCTTTGCTATCGGATAGCCTGTCGCTTTAGAAGCAAGTGCTGATGAGCGTGAAACTCTCGGGTTGACCTCTATAACAACATACTCAAAGCTATCGGGGTTGAGGGCGAATTGCACATTACAGCCGCCTGTCACTCCCAGCGCCGATATGATGTCAAGCGCCGCTGTGCGCAGCATTTGATATTCCTTATCGGAAAGCGTTAACGCCGGCGCCACAACTATGCTGTCACCTGTATGAATACCGACCGGGTCGACGTTTTCCATCGAGCAGATTGTAATAACATTGCCGACACAGTCGCGCATGACTTCAAACTCAATTTCTTTCCAGCCAGCAACACAGCGTTCGATAAGTATCTGACCGATAGGTGACTGACCTATACCGGACTCTGCTATTGCTCTCAGTGATGCTTCGTCTGTCGCTATCCCGCCGCCGGTGCCGCCAAGCGTATATGCAGGACGTACAATGACAGGATAACCTATCTCGCGTGCAAAGTCGAGCGCTTCATCAACCGTATAAACGACAGTAGATTTTGCGCACGGCTGTCCTATCGACTCCATTGTTTCTTTGAAAAGCTCTCTGTCTTCCGCCTTGTCGATAGTTTCAGGCGATGCGCCAAGAAGGCGAACACCGTGCTTTTCAAGGAATCCCGCACGCGCAAGCTTCATGCAAAGCGTCAGCGCTGTCTGCCCGCCAAGTCCTGACAAAATCCCGTCGGGTTTTTCCACCTCGATGATGCGCTCAACAGTTTCAAGCGTCAGCGGCTCAATATAAACTTTGT
>JAAYLD010000025.1 GCA_012522015.1 Clostridiales bacterium | reverse complement strand
TAAGTAAAGTTTCCATCCTTAGAAAGGCGGCTTTTCTCACCACAACTTGCAAGCGCTATCATCGATGATATCAGCATCGCAAGCGTGAGTATAACAGCGAGAGATTTCCTCATAATTTCCTCCAAAAAAATAATATACGATACAATAGAATATTATACCACGAACCTATCGTATGTCAACACAAAAAACAGAACCTTTTATACTATTTAAATGAATTCGTATGCAAAATGAGTGTTCATTCGTATAACTTATACAAAATATAATATATTACGTGCAATATGTGTAAAAATTACAATACGAGGTTTGCAAATAACCGCTCAAATTATTGCAAAAAACGCGCTGAATAGAATCAATTCTATCCAACGCGTTTTGCGAAAAAATATTTTTAAGCCTTATCTCTGCCCCGGTCAAACTCCGGATTATAACCGTAGAAATTGCGGTGATCAAGCCTCTCTTGTATGTTTCTTAAAGCTTCGGCGAACCTCTGGTAGTGTACAACCTCACGCTCGCGTAAGAAACGTATCGGGTCACAAACATCAGGATCATCTATCATCCGCAAAATGTTGTCGTATGATAAACGAGCCTTTTGTTCTGCCGCAAGGTCCTCATGTATATCAGCAAGCGCATCGCCCGTTGAGGCAAGCGTTTCTGCTGAAAACGGAGTGCCGCTTGCAGCGATAGGATATATACCCGTCGTGTGATCAATAAAATACGGCGCGAAGTTTGTGTCCTTTATATCATCAACGTTTATATTCCTCGTGAGTTGATGAATTATTGTTGATATCATTTCAACGTGAGCAAGCTCCTCAGTGCCCACATCGGTCAGTATGCCTATGACATCGTTATATGGCATTGAGTACCTTTGAGATAGATATCGTGTTGCAGCACCAAGCTCTCCATGAGGACCGCCGAGCTGTGAGATTATAAGCGAAGCAAGCGCCGGGTTCGGGTTTTTTATTTTTACAGGATATTGCAACCTTTTTTCATATAACCACATAATATGCCCCTCCTCTCAATTCGCGCCAGGTTGCCACGGCCATGGACCTTCGACCCAGCGCCACGTATCTGTTGCGATAAAATTACTGTTTGGTGAGAGCGGGCCGCATTGTGATTCATACTCTTCTCTTGCTTGCTTTAAGAGCTGAGAGTATTTGCGAAAATACTCGAGTGCCATCTGGTCGTTCGGGTGCGAATCAAGATACAAGTTTGTTTCTAAAAGAACAAACGAATACATCTGTATCGTGTGTAAAAGCCTCGCACAGGCTTCTCTGTTTGCCGCTTTTATATTCATGTCCATGCCACCACGCATGTCTGTGCCATCCCGCATGTCCATGCCGCTTTGGAGGTTTCTTCGCATGTTCATGTCGATTCTGTTTCCCATATCAAGGTCACTCAAATCGTTTATTTGCGTGCGTCTGTTTGAATTTTGCATGTTGTTCATACTACTCACCTACCTCCCCCGCATACTCTTGGCGGATAAAACGGCTTGTCAAGCTCCGCAAACAGTGTCCCGCGTGACAATCCCTCATCGGGTGAATAGACATTGCGCCATATTTGATCGGGCGCGTAAACCATAGCAAGCGGATATTCGGAAAGATTCGGCAGAGTGAATTCAACCATTGAATCATTCATGTGCATATTTCGATTCATGTCCATGCCCATATTCATTCTGCCGCCATTTTCCTCTTCCGTCCGCCTAATTATTTGCCTGAACTCCGGTGATATCCTATCCACCGGTGTTCTGAAGTCTTTATTTCGTTCCAATTTATCGTTAACGTCCCGTCCGTATGACAGCGGGACTGCCTCCTCTTTTGGATTAGACAGAAAGCGGCTGTAACCACGATTCTTCGCGGTCATAGCCGCTTCTGTTTTATTATATGCCTCATCCCCGCATAGCGTCCACGAGTCATATTTTTGTGTAAATAAAATTATCAATATATTTGTTACTGCATATATAAGAACTGAAATAAAATCGCGTGAATAAACCTCTATTAAATAATAACTTAACGGGTAATCTTTTTTTACTTGTTATATGACATGTGCTGTAAAAACTCTTGACATAAAAATACAATCATGTTATCATGTTAATCGACCGTGAGGGAGTAATTAACGCGTTTTGTATTATATAAATCAAAGTGCGTGGCAAGTCAACATGCTGATGGTACTATGTTGCCGTCTGGCTTGTCTTAAATAGTGAGACTCACGTGCTTGTGGCATAAGGCCGCTGCACGGTGAGTCTTTTTTATAGCTTTAGAAAAAAAGCCAACTTAGCTGGCGGGAGGAAGTTTAATATGGCTCTTAGGGCAATAGAAATTATCGAGCCATTGCTATATGGTATCGCATTGTCAGCGGACGCGTTTGCTGTTTCCGTCTGTAGAGGTCTTGCTATAGGTGCCGTCAAGCCTCGTCACATAGCGGCAACAGGCACATGGTTCGGCGGTTTTCAAGCGGTGATGCCAATTATAGGCTTCTATCTCGGAGCTGCATCTAAGGATTATATAATTAAATATGATCACTGGGCGGCGTTTGTGCTCCTATTCATAATAGGTATAAATATGATTCGCGAATCAACTAAAAAAAGCTGCCCTACGGATGCCGATGCCTCTTTCGCCTTTAAAAAAATGTTCGTTTTAGCTGTCGCAACAAGTATAGACGCACTTGCTGTCGGTATAGCCTTTGCAATGTCAGGCGGCGAGAATATATGGCTAACAGCTATTATTATCGGTATTGTAACGTTTGTATTATCAGGTATTGGCCTTCGTCTCGGCAGCATATTTGGCATTAAATATAAATCGACAGCCACTGTCATCGGCGGGATTATACTGATACTTCTTGGCACCAAAATTCTCCTTGAACATCTTGGAGTAATAAGCTTTTAAAACAACAACGCATTATATAAAGCACGGGCATATCAAATATATACCCGTGCTTTTTTCTTGTTTTTTATCTATTTCACCACTCACCGGTCGCTGTAAACTATGCTTTTCACATCCGTTATATACTCATCATACAAAAGTTTTATCTCTTCATTTGCATATGTAACGACAGCTCCCTCGTTCACATCGTACTGCGCACCGCTTTTATACACGGGGCCATGCGCGCCGAAAATTACGCTTTTTGTATCCGGCAGGGCACAAAGTGAATTTATATACTCGTATATATCGCTTTCGTGCGCCGACGCGCCGGCGTAAACAGTACACCACATCTCCTCATCCTGTGCTTTATATTCAAACAATAAAGCAATAACCGTATGGGAAGAGCGTGATATAGATGTGCGCTCGGCAACTGTTATATCTACGCTTTTAAATGAAAGCGTCGTATTATCGTCTCGCCTGTAAGTAACAATACCGACACCAAGTTTCCCCGCTGCGCTGACAAGCGAATCGTATATGTATTCTTCATCCTCCGAGCCGGGGGCAGGAAGCCAAAGCTCATCAACGTACTCCTCCGTTGCAAGCTTTGAAAATGTCCTTACATGACGCTGATGAAGATGCGTCAGCATCAAAACTGAAACCTCGATGGCTCCCCGCTCCTTCGCTTCATATAATGCTTCGCGCGTCACCGAATATGAGCCATCAGATATGTCGCATATGAGGGCTGACATCCCGCTCATGACGACAAAGCCATCGTTTTTCTTTGCGTTTATGTATGAAACATACGGCGCATTTGAAGCCGCTGCATATACCGTTACCCCGGCATATAAAACCGCAAAAACAGATGCGGCAGATGCGATAAGTAACCGCGCTTTTGTTTTTTTACATAAAAGTGACGCAAGAAGCAGCGCGGCGACGGCGGCGCAGCCGACAGCGGGCACTGTACCGGCAAGCGAAAACGACGCAGCAGGTATTCGGGCAAGGTTTGACGCAGCAAAAACACAAAATTTTGACAGTTCTATGCAAACATATCCGAGTAAAAAAGAAAATGACGGTATTAAAGCTGACGTTAGGAGTATTATGGGGCATAGATAAAGAATAACTGTTATAGGAAGCGTAAGAATGAGCGTCGAGATTGGCGATAAAATCGATGTCTGACCGATATACAGCCACATTACGGGCATTGTGAAAAGGGCGGACACAAGAGAAAGCACCGCCGACATATATGCGGCACGGCAAACACTAAGACAAAGACGCATAAGAGTGCTGTCTTCTTTTTTAGGCGACAGCACGCGCGCCAAAAAACCCCGAAGAAACAGCCCCCGCGCGACAAGGCAGCCAAGCATTGCGGAAAATGAAAGCAGAAGAGCGGCGTCAAAAATTGAAGCTGGCGAGAAAATCGTTATTGTCGTCACAGATAAGAAAAGGGATGTTACGCTGTCCGGTTCCCGCCGGAAAAAATAAGAAGCGAGATATAGAATCATCATTATACCGGCGCGGAGAACTGTTGACGAAAAGCCTGTAAGGCCCATATAAAGGACAGATGCGGTGATGAGGGCGGCGTTTCGCGCCGTGCGGTGAAGCCTTGCGCGGCGTAATAATACTTCAAGACCGCCGATAATTATAGAAAAATGCTGACCGCTGACGGCAAGCAGGTGCGCCGCCCCGATATATTTAAAATCGCGGTATGACGCCGGATCCATCGACGAGCGGATGCCGGTAAAAACAGCCTCTGCAATGCCATAACCGCCTTCCGTCATAACACCAATTATTGCGGCAACGCGCGAGCGCAGGCGAGACAGCGCCACTGTGAAACTATTGCTTTTTTCATCCGGCAGGACGCAAAAAAGAGCGTCATCCGTTACATCAACCACTGTCATCACACCCCGGGGAAGGTAATATGATTCCTCATCGAAGCTTCCCCCGCCGTCAAGTGCCCTGAATGTCACATCAGCTGTGAATAAATCGCCTACATCAAGTGCGGTGGCAAATCCTACATCAAGCTTTGCCCGAAGTTTTACCAGTTCGCCATTCATCTCACTTATATTTACGATATAGAAACCGCCGTAACCGGATTCGTATATGACGTCAATTACAGTAGCTTTGATAACGGCGCTTTTACCGTCAAGTTCGCGCACACCGGCGTATTTTATATCAAAGAAATAATACGACGAAAAAACAGCGAGCAAAAAAGCCACCGTGCCCGCCGCAACCCGGCTCTTATATTTTTTTGCTATATACGCAGCTTTTGACCCGCCTGCTGTTTTCGCATAAACAAAAAACACTAAAAGAAAAAGTGCCGCTGTCGCTGCAAGGGCGAGCTTCACCATGCCACCTACGGCAGCGGTTACTGCCGAGGTCGCAAGAAATACGGCACACATAGCCGCAAGCCATCGTCCTTTGAACAGTTCCATGTCGGCACCTTATTTATTTAGGTAATACTTCGCAGAGCTTTTATAATATACCCTTCTTTTCGCTACTGCAAAGCTATCTCTTTTTTATATTAATTAAATAATTGAGACGGCTGCTGTTACACTTATGTATTTACATTCAGTTTCATCATAAAAAACAGCGCACTTCATTTGGTATTTATTATTTATTACGTAACATTCTACATGTTTTGACTCACTATGTCAACTTGTGACAAATAACAATAATATTCAAACTTTTACTGTACACGAACATCCACAAAAATATAAAAGCGTCAGGCAGAGGATGCCCCTGTCTGACGCTTTTCTCTTGCAAATCATCCTTATATATATGCTGTGTTGCATCTGCTGTTCGCTTATACCTTTATGCCAAATGACTTAAGATAAATTTCATATAGTTCTGCTTCCGTCAGCGTTACAATGCAATTTTTTATGTTTTTCGCTTTTATTGCAACCGACGCATAGTAAGCAGCTTCATCTTTTGTTACCTTCTCTCTTCTCTCCTCCCCACCGAGCAGAGTATCAAGCACACGCGATAACTCATCCGCCCCACTCATTCCGATAGCTGTCATAATGTCCCCTATTCGCTCAGGGCAGCGATTTTCAATAGATTTTAGGAAAGCGCCAAGAAGCAACCCGTTCGCTCGCCCGTGATCAGCTCCCTTAAAGTATGTCAGCGAATATCCCATCGGGTGAACGGCTGTCGTTCCGGTATGTGCGATTACCATGCCGCCGATGGTTGATGCATAAAGGAGTTTGTCGCGGTCAGCGTCAGTTAGCGAACCTTTGGCAAGACGCGGAAAAACGGATGATATTGCCTCCATACCCTCGCGCGCAAGCGCGTCTGTTATCGGGTTTGCCCTGACGGAAAGATACCCCTCGACACAGTGAGAAAACGCGTCGATTGCCGTGTTGACGGCAGTGTTGCGTGGCACCGCACGCAGATAACGGCTGTCAAGGTAAGCAAGTGTGGGAAACATAAACGGGGACGATATCGACGTCTTTGTTTTCCGCGCGTCGTTTGTTATTATCGAATACTGTGTAGCCTCGGAACCCGTTCCGGCCGTTGTCGGCACCATAGCCATCGGCAGTATCTTTTCATCATAATTCCCGTCAAACAGCCGCTCCCTCGGTATGTCTTGGCACGCGAGCAAGGCTATTGCCTTCGCGGCGTCCATAGGAGAGCCACCGCCAATGCCAATGATGAAGTCTGCGCCGATTGACTTTGCTTTTTCTGCCCCCTCATACACACATTCTACGGTCGGGTTGCTCATAACGCTGTCGTATATGGCATACTCCTGCCCGTTTGCATCAAGAGCTGCTTTTATATCGGCAAGCGCACCGCTCTTTACGGCAGACGAACGCCCTGTGACAATGAGCGCCTTTTTGCCAAGCGGGGCAAGTTCGGCAGCTTTTGCTAAAACGCATCCTTCCCCCATGAAAATCCGTGTCGGTATATTGTATTGTGATATCATAGATATCATCTCCTCATTTCAAAATTCTCTATGTGAATTAAGTTCCCTTGTAAAAGTAAAACTTTTTTCTGCTGCTACAGCTTTATGCACGCACCTTTCTTCACTTTTTTAATTATATCAGAAAATACCCGATATAAGGACAGTATCAAGTAATTTTGCTGTTTTTCAGGCGAACAGTTAAAGCGAAGGTCCCGTTTTTTGGTTTGTTGCGGAATTCCTTTTTCATTGCCGCACATGATATATGATGATATAATAGTTTTGACATTTCTCTTCCTCAGTTTTATACTGCTTTACTGCTTAATAAAACATATCTTTATTATGCAGATTTCGTTATATTAAGCATTGTTATACAGCATCACCTCTTATATCTGGTGATGTTTGCGGAGGTATATTTTTCATTATGAATAACAAAAAACCCGTAACCGCTATAATTGTAGGCGCCGGACACAGGTCAATGTTTTACTCATTGCTTGCTGATGAGGAGCCAGAGCTTTTGCGCATTGTCGGCGTCGCCGATCCTGACCCGGTGAAAAGGCGCCTTGCGGCGGAAAAATTTAATATGCCGGAAGATATGATATTCAACTCTGCCGAGGAGCTTGCAGAAAAACCGAAGATCGCGGACGTCATAATAAACGGCACAATGGATAAAGACCATGTGCCGACAGCCGTACCACTTCTTTCACGTGGTTATGATATGCTTCTTGAAAAGCCGTTTGCCTTAAATGAAACAGAAATGAAGCTGCTTTATGACACGGCGAAGAAGCATAAAAACATCGTTTTTGTGTGTCATGTGCTGCGCTATGCCCCGTTTTACCGCGCAATATTCGAAAGGCTCCCCGAAATCGGCGATATTATAAATATACAGCTTACCGAACACGTTTCATACCATCACCTCGTTGTATCCTATGTCCGCGGAAAATGGAAAAGCGAGGCCGAATGTGGCGCCGGAATGCTGACAGCCAAGTGCTGCCATGACCTTGATCTTCTCATGTGGTTCGCCGGTAAAGCAAAACCCACCTATGTTGCATCGTTTGGCACTGACGTTGCCTTTTCTCCGGATAAAATCCCCGCAGGTGCTGGCACACGCTGCCTTGTTGACTGTAAAATAGAAGCTGATTGCCCATATTCAGCAAAAAAGCACTACATCGACCATCCGGACCGCTGGAAGTTTTATGTTTGGGACTGCTTTTCAGGGCAAAATCCGACACTTGATGATAAAATCAACTCACTTAAAAGTGATAACCCCTACGGCCTTTGTGTTTACCGCTGCGGGCATGATGTTGTTGATCATCAAAGCGTCCTTATAACGTTTGACACCGGTATGACAGCGACGCTGAACATGATAGGCGGCGCTTCCAAGGCCGAGCGGAACATACATATAATCGGAACGAAAGGCGAGATAAAAGGCGTATTTGACGATTCCATTTTTGCAGTCCGTAAAATCAACCAGTCCCCGTCATGCACACGCTATTATGATGAAGAAATAGTAGACCTGAAAATCGGCGGTGATAAAAGCGGCATGAGCGGAGGTCATGGTGGCGGCGATCTTTTGCTTGTCCGCGATTTTATTGCCGCTGTGCGCGGTGAAGCCACATCCCCCTGCGCACCATCGCTTCCTGTGTCCGTTCTTTCACATCTTACAGCCTTCCGTGCGGAAAAAGCTCGTAAAACAAACAGCGTTGTTCCGATAACCGACGGATTTGATTTTTGATTGAGGTGTTGAGCAGTGACAGCTAATTTTGAAATAAGGCGAGGGTTGCCAGAGGAGCGAGATGCTCTTCTGTCATTTTTGAATAAAGCTTTCGGCTACCCAGATAAAAACGGGGCAGAGTTTTCAACTTTTTTGCCAAAGCTTTACGACCCCGAGTGCGATCCATGCGGCCATAACTTGCTTGCTATTCGCAACGGTGAGATAATCGGTGCTGTCGGCATATATGAGCGCGATTTCACAGTCGGTGATATGACTCTTCATTCTTATGGCATCGGCAACGTTGCTTGTCGTGCTGATGCACGCGGCTGTGGCATTATGACGACTCTTTTGCGCCGCGCTATCACTGATATGACATCATCCAGCGCTGATTTTTCAGACCTTGACGGACGGCGCCACCGTTATGGCCACTTCGGTTACGAATTAGCGGGACAGACTTATACCTTTGCCATTCGACGTGATGCCGCGCGACACATTGGCGCCGATAATAAAACGGATGTGACAGCCGTGTATATTACACCGTCTGACACATCAACAATCGACTCAATGTATGAACTTTTTACGTCACAGCCGTTTCACGCTATCCGCCCACGCGATATGTTTTATAAAATTATAACGACATGGTATGGTAAACCCATAGCTTTTATGCGCGGCGGAGCTTTTCTTGGCTATGTAATTTTGCGCGGTGACAGATACACTGAGCTGATCCTTCGCGATGCGTCAGATTTCGCTTCCATAATACAATCTATATTTAACTCAAACACGCAAGTCGATAAAATTGAGCTTTCCATCCCGCCGTATGACGTCGCCATATTGAACGAAGCATATAGGTTTATGGATTATATGTCAGCACGCCACTGCGAGCAGATTAATATATTTAACTTTTCACGCTTTGTCGATGCTTTCCTGCGGCTGAAAGCATCTATTGAGCCACTACCCGACGGTGAAGCTTCGTTTTTCATAGACAGTGAACCTCGCACCGAAGCATTTCACGTCTCTGTTAAGAACGGTATCCCTTCTGTTGAGTCAATTTCAACTACAACCATTACTCCAAAAGCAATACGCCTTTCACATAACGAAGCAATTTCATTTTTCACAGGCCTTTTATCTCCCGCTCGCTCCTGTGCTCCCTTCCATGTAAGAGCGTGGTTCCCACTGCCTGTGTTTATCCCATACGCAGACCATGTTTAACGCTATAAATGCTTCTTTCTTTTTCATAAGTTATTATTGATATAAAGCAATAACAAAAATAGCTGATATCTAAAAGATGATATCAGCTATTTTAAATTTCCTGTCAATATTGAGCTTGTCGCTATTTACTGATAGTTTTTTTAGTATCAAAGTGTAGCTTAAATGTAAAAATCCTTGTTTAAAGCATCTATAAGAAATACATCTACGGTGATAATATACCTCTCTTTCGCAAAGAAAAATCCTCGTTCAGTTGAACGAGGATTTTAAACTCCCCCTGTTGGGCTCGAACCAACGACCCTGCGGTTAACAGCCGCATGCTCTGCCAACTGAGCTAAGGAGGAATATAAAATTTTATCGGGAAAACTACAATGGTATTATATCACAAACTGTTAAATAAAGCAATAGAACCAGACAAACATATTGTATGTCTGATTGATAATGCTTCACTGTTGATTTCTCGAGCTGATGCACCTTCAGGGATTCGAACCCGGGACCCACTGATTAAGAGTCAGTTGCTCTACCAGCTGAGCTAAAGGTGCGAATCTTTGAACAAACCGAAAAGAGAAGGGTGTGAGACATAACAGAACGGATTCGAAAGAACTAAAGCAGTTCAAGCCCTCGGTCAATTAGTATCGGTAAGCTGCACAACATTACTGAGCTTCCACCTC
>JAAYLD010000024.1 GCA_012522015.1 Clostridiales bacterium | reverse complement strand
CGATTGCCGAGCTTGATTTTTACAGCGACCCTGACGCTTACCGCCGCCTTGAACAGCTTCGCGCAATGGATATTGCCTGCGATGCTATCATCACGCTCGGACGCCGTTATGCCGAGCTTGCGCGCAAAATGGCGGAGGTCGAAACCGATCCGCAGTGGCGCCAGGATCTTCTGACGATTGCCGAAAACTGCTCTGTTGTACCGGAGCATGCGCCAAGGACATTTCATCAGGCGCTTCAGATGTACTGGTTTGTTCACCTCTGTGTGACGACGGAGCTCAACCCGTGGGATTCGTACTCCCCCGGACGGCTTGATCAGCACCTTTATCCGTTTTACCGTCGCGATACTGAAACGGGAATACTTGACGACGAAAAAGCCCTTGAGCTGCTTGAATGCCTTTGGATTAAGTTTAACAATCAGCCGGCGCCGCCAAAGGTTGGCGTTACTCTTAAAGAAAGCAGCACATATACAGACTTTGCAAATATCAACACAGGCGGCATAGCTCCGGACGGCTCGGACGGGGTAAACCCCGTATCTTACCTCATTCTTGACTGTATGGATGAAATGAAGCTGCTCCAGCCGTCGTCAAATGTCCAGATAAGCCGCAAAACACCGAATAAATTCCTCCTTCGCGCATGCGAAATAGCAGCAAAGGGATGGGGTCAGCCTGCGTTTTACAACACGGAAGCAATTATTGCCGAGCTTTTAAACGCCGGTAAATCGCTTGAGGATGCGCGCAAGGGCGGCACAAGCGGATGCGTTGAGACCGGAGCATTTGGGAATGAAGCGTACATTTTGACGGGGTATTTTAACCTGCCGAAGATTCTTGAGCTGACGCTTTACAACGGCTACGACCATTACACAGGCAAGACAATAGGCCTGCAGCTTGGGAATCCGGAGGATTTTAAGTCATATGATGAGCTTTTCGCAGCTTTTTGCCGTCAGATGGACTATTTCCTTGACATTAAGGTTCGCGGCAACGCTGTTATCGAGTCTATTTACGCAAATTATATGCCCGTGCCGTTCCTTTCAATCATAACAAATGACTGTATAAAGAAGGGACGCGATTATAATGCGGGAGGTGCGCGGTATAATACATCGTATATTCAGGGCGTCGGCATCGGCACAATTACAGATTCGCTTTCCAGCATAAAACATCACGTTTATGACCGCAAAGACTTCACGCTTTCAGAGCTCGTTCGCGCAATGAGCGACAATTTTGTAGGGCATGACGAAATTTATCGTAAAATCAGAAACGAAACGCCGTTTTACGGTAACGACGACGATTATGCCGATAATATAATGAAATCGGTGTTTGAGTATTACCGTGACAGCGTTACAGGGCGTCCGAACGTGCGCGGAGGGCATTATAGAGTCAATATGCTGCCAACAACGTGTCACGTTTACTTTGGGGAAGTAATGATAGCGTCTCCAAATGGAAGACTTGCCGGCAAGCCTGTCTCCGATGGTATTTCACCTGATAAGGGAGCCGACACAAAAGGCCCGACAGCTGTTCTGCGCTCTTGCGCGAAGATGGATCATCTGAGTACTGGTGGAACGCTGCTCAACCAAAAGTTTACGCCTTCTGTCCTCGCGGGTGAGGAGGGCAAGCGCAATCTTGCGGCTCTGATAAGAGCATATTTTGCGATGGATGGGCACCACATACAGTTTAACGT
>JAAYLD010000023.1 GCA_012522015.1 Clostridiales bacterium | reverse complement strand
TTCTTTCATCTCGAAGCCCATACCTGAGTATAAGTATGTTTCGCTCACGTTCGCTTAGGTGGCGGTCAATATATTCAAGAGCGCGTGCGCAATTAACCTTCATGTCAAGGTCTTCGGTAATCGTATCTTCACTATAAACAATATCCATATATGTGAGCGGATTTCCGTCGCGGTCAGTGTCAATTGTTTCGTGTATCGATACTTCACTTGACAGCTTCTTTTGAGAGCGGAAATACATGAGTATTTCATTTTGTATGCACTTCGCCGCATATGTGGCGAAGCGGGCGCCGTTTTCAATATTAAAGGTGTCAATAGCTTTGATAAGCCCTATCGTACCGATTGATATAAGATCGTCTTGGTTTTTGCATGTCTGATAATATTTGCGCACTATATGTGACACGAGCCTAAGGTTATGCTCAATAAGACTCGCGCGCGCCTTGCTGTCACCTTGTGATACAAGCTCGAACAGCCTCCTTTCCTCATCCGGAGGCAGAGGAGGCGGAAAATTCTGTGGCCCTGAGACTCCGAGAATTACGGATACGAGCGCCGACAGTGCATTAAAAAGAATTGAAAGCATAATTTTCTACCTTTCTCTCTGTCTTTCTATTTTGCCACCTTTTTGTTTTAGCATCATATAATAGCGCTAATAACACATTATATGATTGAATGCTTGGCCTTGTGACACCGCGCGATTTAAACAAGGTATAATTTTCTACTTACATTTGTTATAAATTAAAACAAAGCGGTAAATATTAATATATGAATCGTCGGGCGTGCCCGGCGAAATAAGAAAAGCTGAACAAAAAGGACAGATATTATGGTAATGGATAAAATTGCGCTCGTTCTTGTTATAATCGGCGCATTAAACTGGGGCTCTATCGGCCTTTTCCGCTTCGATTTCGTCGGCTGGATTTGCGGCGGCACAACAACAATGCTCGCGCGCATCATTTTCACGATCGTAGCGCTTGCTGGGCTTTGGTGCATATCGCTTCTTTTCCGCCCGACAGAGAGTTTCGTGGCAGATTCACGCAATGAATAACGCATATTAATAGACCTGATCCGCTTATTATATAAAAACGGTTAAGGGATTTTTATCAAATTTAACTAAAACTCCGAATTTTGCAGGAAACTTATTTATACCCCATGCGTGTTGACTTTTACGTGCGTGGGGTATAAAATTATGTAAATTTATTATGATAAATCATTTGTTTGTACTTAGGAGTAAGCTATGCCACGAGTCTATAATTTTTCTGCAGGTCCATCAATGCTGCCTCTGCCTGTGCTTGAACGTGCAGCAGCAGAAATGACTGATTACCATGGATCTGGTATGTCTGTTGCCGAAATGAGCCACCGCTCACCAATCTATGAATCGATTATTCATGAGGCAGAAGCAACCCTTCGCAGAGTTTTATCGATTCCGGATAATTATAAGGTCTTATTCATGCAGGGCGGCGCTACACTTCAATTTGCGGCCGTTCCGATGAATTTGATTGGCAAGACTGGTAAAGCGGATTATGTTATATCCGGTCAGTTTTCGAATAAAGCTTACAAAGAAGCAACAAAATACGGAGACATTCGCGTGGTAGCGTCATCTGCGGAAGAAAATTTCACGTATGTGCCATATATAACACGCGCCGATATACGTGACGACGCATCATATGTGCATATATGCTATAACAATACAATATATGGTACGCGTTATAATTACATTCTCGATACCGGTGACATACCGCTTGTCGCCGATATGTCATCTTATATATTGTCAGAATCTCTTGATGTCACCAAGTTCGGTTTAATATATGCCTGTGCGCAGAAAAACATGGGTCCAGCAGGTGTAACAGTCGTCATTGTGCGCGAGGATCTTTTAGGAGGAGCTCTTCCCTTCGCCCCGTCTTTGTTGGATTATAAAATAACAGCGGATAACGATTCGATGTATAATACCCCGCCTTGTTATTCTATTTATATGATGGGGCTTGTGCTAAAGTGGATTGAAGAAACAGGCGGCCTTTCTGCAATGAAGGAACGAAACGAGCGTAAAGCTAAGATTCTTTATGACTACCTTGACTCGCAGGATTACTATATCGCCCCTGCTAAACCCGAGTTCCGCTCGATGATGAACGTAACTTTTGTCACAGGCTCTGCTGACCTTGATAAGAAATTCGCATCTGAAGCTGAAAAAGCAGGTCTTGTCAATCTCAAGGGCCACCGTTCAGTCGGCGGTATGCGTGCATCTATTTATAATGCAATGCCTGAAGAAGGTATTGTAAAGCTTGTCGAATTCATGATGAAATTCGCCAAAAGCAATAAAAAGTAATGGAGCGAATAAAAATGAAAAGAATCAAGCTTTTAAATAAAATTGCTGAGGTCGGAACTAATATCTTTGACCGTACAAAGTATGAAGTTTCCGATAGTGTCGAGGATCCACATGCAATAATGGTTCGTTCGGCTAACATGCATGACTACACATACGGCCCGTCGCTGTATGCGATTGCCCGTGCCGGTGCTGGCGTTAATAATATCCCCCTTGACCGCTGTGCTGAAGCAGGTATCGTAGTTTTCAACACGCCGGGTGCAAATGCCATTGCCGTTAAAGAGCTTGCAATAGCTGCGCTTATTCTTGCCTCACGAAACATCATTGATGGTATCGAATGGCTTAAGACAATTACCGATGACGACATTTCAGCCGCCGTTGAAAAAGGCAAATCTCGTTTCGCCGGTGTTGAGATTTCAGGTAAGACGTTAGGTATAATCGGACTCGGTGCGATCGGCGGTATGGTCGCAAATGCTGCTCACTCACTTGATATGAATGTCATAGGTTGCGATCCGTACATATCGATTGAGGGCGCATGGCGTCTTTCCCGTTCAGTATCAAGAGCCGCATCGTATGACGAAATATATGAAAAGAGCGACTATATTACTCTACACGTTCCGGCGACAAAAGAGACAAAAAACATGATAAACGCCGAATCCATCGCAAAAATGAAGGATGGCGTTCGCATAATCAACCTTGCACGCGGTGATCTCGTCGACTCTGACGCGATGATAGCGGCTCTTGATTCCGGCAAGGTCGCCTGCTATGTCACTGACTTCGTTGATAGAAAACTGCTTGGTCATAAGGGCGTCATAGCTACGCCGCACCTTGGTGCGTCAACAGCCGAGAGCGAAGACAACTGTGCTGTTATGGCAGCAAAACATCTCATTGAATACCTTGAGCTTGGCAATATTAAAAACAGCGTCAACTACCCGAACGTATCATTGCCCCATACGGGAGATTTCCGCATATGTATCCTCCACAGAAACGTCCCTGCTGTCCTCTCAAAAATATCAACTGTCATAAGCAGTGGGAACTTCAATATAGAGAACATGGTCAATGGCTCCCGTGGGGACTATGCGTACACGCTTGTTGAAATCAATGGAGCATTGCCAAAGGAATATATAGATAAAATTGAGGATATTAATAACGTTTTCCGTGTAAGAGTTATCGAATGACTTAGTTTTCACAACAAAAATAAAAAATCCGAACCTTATCTTTAGGTTCGGATTTTTTATTGGCTGCGCTGTGATTATTAAAAATAAATCATAATATAATATTTCCCTACGCATAATTATAATATTCGTATTATAACAATGGGAATGTATTATACCAATATTTTCATCGGTTTTCGTTTTGTGCTACTGCATAATATGAAGCGACATGCGGATAATAACAGCAGGAAGAATAATCGTGGAGGAATTATCCATATGATGTCGCGTGCTTTTACGAGAGTAACAAGGGGTATTATTATTGGGCTTGTCATAGGAAGCGCCATTGGTGCTGTCGCCGCTGCAATGATGAGACCGAAAAAAAGCTGCTTCAAACGCAATGTAGGACGTGCGCTTGAGGCTGTCGGAAACATGATACAGAATTTATCTGACTGGATGTTTTAATAACTTTAGTTGTTTTCGACAAAAGGCTCCATTTGCCATATGGCAAATGGAGCCTTAATTGTATTATTTCATAAATAATACCGTTCGACACCAGATTATGACATTGTACGCGCCGTTTGCATTTTAATATTTATTTAAACAGTAATAATAATCAACAATATAAAAAAAGCGGTAAACATATACCACGGAAAGGAAGGCCGGTAAAAGTGAGAAGTACAAAAGCACAAGCAGTAATTGTACGCGATGGCAACACGCTTTTGATAACGCTTACTGGTGATATTGACCATCACAGTGCAAAGCGTTTACGGGGGGAAATTGACGGGGCTTTTTACCTCCACCGACCCAAACGGGCAGTTATGGATTTATCCAGGGTTGAATTTATGGACAGCGCAGGGCTGGGACTTATACTTGGCCGTCTGTCACGGGCGCAGGAGCTTGGCAGTAAGCTGACGCTTCTCTCCCCATCACCGCGCGTGATGAAGATACTCGACCTTGCGGGAGCTGGTAGGCTCATAGAAATACGTCAAAACAATGGTAAGGGTGCGTAATAACGCTAACAAATTATAACAGCGCCTTCGGGCGAATTGGAGGTTATATGAATAAACGTATTGACGCAAATGTTAAAGAAAAAAGAAAATCCGGCAGACCCCCGGAAAAATTAAAAAACGAAATGCGGTTTGAGCTGCCAGCACTTTCTATTAATGAGGGAATAGCACGTGCAGTAGCTGCCGTTTTCATATCGCAGCTCGACCCGACATACGAAGAGTTGTCTGACCTCAAATGCGCTGTCTCTGAAGCGGTGACAAATGTTATTGTTCACGCTTACAAAAATAAGACAGGTTATATCTACATAACGATGAAAATATCGGGCGAGAGAACTATACGCATAGAAGTAAGAGACAAGGGCTGCGGCATTGAGGATATAAAAGCGGCGATGCAGCCGCTTTACACGACAGACCCTGACGGAGAGAGAAGCGGAATGGGCTTTACGGTAATGGAAAACTTCACAGACCGACTATATGTCATAAGCCACCCTGGCCGCGGCACTAAAGTCACGATGATAAAGACACTCTCCGATGCCCGTAATATTAAAGGGGGAGATTAAAAACGTCAGCCGACAAAACAGAGTGCAGATCGATATTTAGTGAAAATACCGCACTTGCAACCGGCGCACGGCAAGGTTGTGTGGAAGATGAGGCCGAGCTGATAAAAAGAAACGAGGGGCTTGTACGCAGCATAGCGGCGCGCTTCACCGGGCGGGGCGTCGACATGGAAGACCTCGTTCAGCTTGGTATGATAGGAATGATACGTGCAGCCCGCAGCTTTGATGATGAGCGCGGGTGCGCGTTCTCAACGTATGCCGTGCCTTTGATTATGGGCGAAATCCGCCGTTTCCTCCGGGACGACGGTTTAATAAAAGTGAGCCGGGAACGGAAACGCCTCGGCTCACGGCTGCTTTATGAGAAGGAGAAATACTCCTTAAAATATGGATGCGACCCGCGGATATCGGAACTCGCTGAAATTTGCGGAGTATCCGTCGAGGAAGCGGCGGAGGCGCTTTGCAGCGCCACGCCGCCGCGCTCACTGTCTGAACCGGCATATGAGGACGGGGATGCGCCGCTGTCAGATTTGATACCAAGCCCTGATGGTATGTCGCGAGAAACTGAGGTGATAGCGCTGCGAGAAGCTGTGCGCCGTATGCCGCTTCTTTGGCGAAAAATAGTGGCACTTAGGTATGACCGCGATTTGTCACAGGATGAAACAGCACGGATTCTTGGTCTTACTCAGGTTAAAATTTCACGTGAGGAAAAGAAAATATTTGAATATCTTCGCCGCGAGCTTAGCTGAACTGCGAGTTGTAAAGTGATGCGTAAAATCCTTTTGCAGCAATCAGCTCATCGTGGGTTCCCTTCTCCGTTATGCGCCCATCACGCATAACAAGAATAATATCAGCATGGCGCACTGTCGAAAGACGGTGCGCTATTATAAAGCAGGTTTTGCCGTGCATAAGCTTTTTCATTGCATCTTGAATTTTGATTTCAGTGCGCGAGTCTACGTTTGATGTCGCTTCATCAAGTATGAGAATAGACGTTTTGGGCAGCATAGCGCGTGCAATAGTAAGCAGCTGTTTTTGCCCTTTAGAAAGATTTATGCCGTCCTCTGTTATAACAGTGTCGTACCCGTCCGGCAGGCTTTCGATATATCCGTCGATATGAGCGGCCTTTGCCGCCGCAACTATTTCCTCTCTTGTAGCTCTTTCTTTACCATAACCTATGTTTTCAGCAATCGTACCGCCGAAAAGCCATGTGTCCTGAAGAACCATTGTATATGATTTGCGCAAGCTTGAGCGCGTGACAGTTCGTATATCGTCGCCATCTACACTAATACATCCGCTATCAACATCGTAGAAGCGCATGAGAAGATTAATAATCGTCGTCTTTCCGCTGCCTGTAGGGCCGACAATTGCCACAGTCTTACCTTTAAGCGCTTCAAAGCTGATGCCGTGGAGTATTTCCTTGCCCTCTTCGTAGGAAAAGTGAACATCATCTGCCACAACGTCGCCTTTAACATTTTTAATTTCTTTTGCACCATATACATCAGCCGCTTCCGTTGGCTCATCAATCAAACGGAAAACTCTCTCAGCAGCCGATGCCGCTGATTGAAGCTCACTAATTATGTTGGCCATTTCATTTATAGGCCCTGAAAATTTACGCGAGTAAAGAATGAATGTCGATATGTTGCCGAGCGAGATTTTACCAAGCAGATATAAAATTGCTCCGAACATACTGATGAAGGAAAGCGATAAATTGTTTATAAAGTTTACGACAGGGCCGATCATAGCGCCTTGGTAATCGGCGTTATAATAAGCTTCAATGGCTTCTGTGTTGCGCTGTGAGAAGCGTTTTATCATGACGTCCTCACGGCAATAAGCCTTGATTGTTCTGTGCCCGGACAGTATTTCTTCGGTAAAACCATTAAGCTCGCCAAGCTTCGTTGAACGACGGTGAAAAAGCGGCCGGATTTTTTTCGATTTATATCTGGTGAATAGAACCGACATTGGTATCGTTACAACGAATATTAATACAAGTGTCGGTGATATTGTCAACATCATTATAAACGAGCCGACAACAGTAATAAAGCTTGAGCAAATCTGTAACAAGTCAGCTGAGAGCGATGCGTTTATTGTATCGATATCGTAAGACATCCGGCTTATAATATCGCCCGTTTGCGTTTTATCAAAAAAGCTGACAGGAAGTGACAGAAGGCGGTTGAACACCTGTTCCCGCATTGTGGCGACTATTCGCCTTGATAAGTTTATCATTGTCACAGATAAAACAAATGATAAACCCGATGAAAGCGCGTAAAAAGCAGCCATAAGTCCGCAGTAAATGAATACGGTTTCAAAATCGACTGCACCTACGCCGGGCTCGATTGCCTCAATCGCTTTTCCGGAGAGCTTCGGACCAACAAGCGCCAGTAAGTTTGACGTTATCATTAATAAAAAAGCAAGTAGGACATGCCACTTGTATTCATACATGTAGCCTAAAAGCCGTATAAAAATAGAAAATTTCTTTTTCTTCGGAATGGCGGGGCCCTCGTTAATATGGCGCATATTCACAGGATTTCTCGGTCCTCTAATCAAAAATCGCACCCCCCATCTGTGACTCTGCTATTTCACGATATATGTCGCATGATTTCATAAGCTCATCGTGTGTACTCGATGCTATAATTTTACCATCGTCCATGACAATGATGTGCTCTGCTGACATAATTGAGCTGACTCGCTGGGTTACGATAATTTTTGTCGCATCCCGGTACTGCTCTGCAAGCTCACGGCGAAGCCGTGCGTCCGTTTTATAATCAAGAGCGCTCGATGAATCGTCAAGAATGAGGATTTCAGGATTTCCGGCAAGAGCACGGGCTATTGTAAGCCGCTGTTTTTGCCCACCTGACAAATTAGCGCCCTTAATATCAAGAATGAAGTTATATCCGTTCTCTTTATTATCTATGAATTCGCTCGCTTGCGCAGTTTCAGCTGCCCTAATTACCTCCTCATCACTAATGTCACGCCCGAATTTTATGTTTTCCATTACTGTATCGGCGAAAAGGAAATCATTTTGCAGAGCGATACCGAACATTGTTGACAGCTCTTCCCTTTTTATCGTTCTGATATCGCGTCCGTTTATCTTAATAATTCCCCCGGAGGGGTCGTAAAAGCGTAAAAGAAGCGATATTAGCGTCGTTTTACCGCTGCCGGTTGCTCCGATAATGCCAAGAGTTTCACCGCGCATCAAGGCAAAGGATATATTGCTGACGTTGTCCTTTTTGCCGTTATATGAAAATGAAACATCGCAAAATTCAATATGAGGTATTGCAAGAGCGTTAACTTCACTCTCGGGTTTTACGCTACTTTTATCTGTATTTTCAGTTTCATCTTCATTCTCGGGGTCAAGGTCTTCTTCAGTCAACACTGATAAATCATCCGGAGCTTCAAGCACACGTTCGATACGCTCCATAGATGCGGCGAATCTCGTATATGTTATAAAAATTCTCGTAACCGAGAGCATAGCATTCAAAATATACGTGAAGTACGACATCATGGCTATAATCTTGCCTACT
>JAAYLD010000022.1 GCA_012522015.1 Clostridiales bacterium | reverse complement strand
CGAGATCTGGGGTACTCCTGGAACTCCCGCTGCATAAATTAATGTAACATCTTAATATAAATAAACGCTATTAAATGAGCAGGACAGTTATAGTATAAAGCGTTTAGCTAACAAAAACCCCCGCGTATATGTTTTACGCGGGGGTTTGCTTTACTTTATGTCGGCTTTTTATTCCTTTTCTTGACCGCACACCATTTTCATGTTAAAATATGGGCAAAAAGCGGCTTTCTTTTGCCGCCAATTGGAGGTTTTTTCAGTTGAATTTAAAAGAGATTGCCAAATCCGGTGGTTGCAAAGCAGCTTCAATTTCATATGATCGCGATTTAATGCGCAACAGGACACGCAAAGCGCCAATTTGGCTTCATTTTGGCGCAGGTAATATTTTCCGCGCTTTTCCGTGTGCACTTCAAGATACCCTTTTATCGAAGGGCATTGTTGACTACGGCATAATTGCCGCCGAAACGTTTGATTTTGAAATAATTGATAAAATATACCGCCCGCACGACGATCTTTCGCTGCTTGTCACGCTCGGTGCAGACGGCAGCGTCAGTCGTCGTGTCATCGGAAGCGTAGCAGAGTCGATAACAACACAAACTGACACAGAACGAGGACGTCTTGTGGAAATTTTCAAGTCGCCATCGCTTCAAATGGTCAGCTTTACAGTAACAGAAAAGGGTTATGTTTATCTTTCACCAGACGGCTCGCTACTTCCCACCGCAGCTGCTGATTTTGCTCGCGAGCCGGATGCTGCACAGACGCTCCCCGGTATCATTACCGCCCTACTTTACAGCCGATATCGTGCTGGTGGCGCGCCGATTTCACTCGTAAGCATGGATAACTGCTCACACAACGGCGATCGCCTAAAAAGCGCCATCTCCGCCTTTGCTGCCGCATGGGTGGAGCGCGGGTATGTAGATGATGGCTTTATCAATTATATTTTGGACGAGTCGCGTATCGGCTTCCCCTGCACTATGATTGATAAAATAACACCACGGCCTGACCCGAAGGTAGCCTCTCTTCTTGCCGCAGACAGATTTGATAACACTGAGTGCATCGTAACGTCAAAACACACGTATATAGCGCCGTTTGTGAACGCAGAAGCACCGCAGTATCTCGTCGTTGAGGATGTTTTCCCAGCAGGACGTCCGCCGCTTGAGCGTGTTGGCGTCATTTTCACCGACCGCGAGACTGTTGACAAAGCTGAGCGTATGAAGGTATGTACTTGCCTCAATCCGCTTCATACAGCACTCGCTGTTTTCGGCTGTCTTCTCGGCTATACTCTCATAAGCGAAGAGATGAAAAACCCCGTTTTATCGAATATGGTTCGCCGTCTCGGATACATCGAAGGCTTACCTGTCGTCACCGACCCCGGAATCATAAATCCCCGCGCTTTTATTGACGAGGTCGTAAACGTTCGCCTTCCAAACCCGTTTATGCCAGATTCTCCACAACGAATAGCAACCGACACATCGCAGAAGCTGTCTGTGCGCTTCGGTGAGACAATAAAACAATATATTGAGCGAGGGCTTAATTTTGATAATCTTGTCGTTGTTCCGCTTGTCGCCGCCGGATGGTGCCGGTACCTTCTCGGAGTTGATGACAACGGTAATAAATTCGACATAAGCCCTGATCCTCTTTTACCGGATCTGAGAAGTACTTTATCGGAAATAAAGCTTGGCAATGTGTCGTACGATACCGCTAAGACAGCCCTCCATCCGATTTTTTCAAATGAATCAATTTTCGGGGTTGACTTGTACTCCACGCCTCTCGGACACAGGGCTGAGGAATATTTCGTCCGCATGACAGCGGGAAAAGGAGCCGTCACATCACTCTTAACTGAGCTTTTCAGCTAACTATTTACGTATAAAATTTACAGACTAATATCAAACGGGAATCGTGCTTTGTTGATTTTATAAAATCATTGACAACACGATTCCCGTTTGATATAATAATCGGCGGTTAACACAAACCTTTGCTGATATAGCTCAGTAGGCAGAGCACATCCTTGGTAAGGATGAGGTCACGCGTTCGATCCGCGTTATCAGCTTTCTATGAGGTTATGGACGGGGGCGCTGCCCCCGTAAACCCCCGCCAAAGGGGCCTCGCCCCTTTGGAATCCCAAAAAAGGGTTGGGCATGACAATATACAAAGAAACCCGGGCTTATTAAATACCCGGGCTTTTATTTTGTTGTG
>JAAYLD010000021.1 GCA_012522015.1 Clostridiales bacterium | reverse complement strand
TTTCGGCCGCCTTTTTTGCTTTTATTTATACATTCATACTATTTACTATACAAAAATATTATGCTGCTGCCTGTTGTTATTGATTTTTCTTCTTTCTTAGTTTTGTCCGCTTGACTTAGGATACGCATGTTCATCAAGCAGGCGGCGTCTCACATCCCACAACCGCTGAGAAAGGTCAACATAATAGTTGTGCGGGTTCTCAAAGCGCAGAACCTCATCCCAAAGCGACGAGATTTCAGCGCGGCAGTGGTCGCGAATCTCGTCAAGCGATGGCTTTTTGTAAACACAGACACCGCCCTTGAAAATAGGTTTAAGAAGCGGGTATGCTGTTATGTCAGTTAGCGTTTTGCGCTTCCACGTGTAGTCCGGGTCGAAAATTTCAAGGGGTTTTGATGTGTCGACGACTTCGTCGTACACTGTAATGAGGTCGGCTTCGGCTTTGCCAGTTGTGTTTGAATATAAACGATAAACCTTTTTAAAATGAGGAATTGTAATTTTTGAGATGTTTTCACTGACTTTAATTTTTGGGATGATGTTGCCGGCGTCATCTTCGATTGCTGCGAGCTTATACACACCGCCAAAAACAGGGGAAGTTTTTGATGTTATAAGACGCTCGCCAACGCCAAAGGCGTCAACACACGCGCCCTGTCTACTTAGGTCACGAATAATATATTCGTCAAGCGAATTCGACGCTATTATTTTGCAATACGGGAAGCCGGCCTTATCAAGCATAGCGCGGGCTTTTCTCGAAAGATAAGCAATGTCGCCCGAATCTATGCGGACAGCGCATTTCTTTATGCCGCGCGGCTCAAGCACATCGCGGAAAGCGCGGATAGCATTCGGGATTCCGCTTTTTAGGACGTTATATGTGTCGACAAGAAGCGTTGCAGCGTTCGGATATATTTCACAGTAGGTGCGAAACGCTTCGTACTCGGAGTCGAACATTTGAACCCATGAGTGAGCCATTGTACCTGTCGCCGGAACGCCGTAAAGAGCATCCGACATTGTGCAGGCAGTGGCCACACATCCGCCGATATATGCAGCGCGAGCACCAAGAATGGCGGCGTCCGGACCCTGGGCGCGGCGGGAGCCAAATTCACTGATTGCACGGCCTTCGGCTGCGCGCACGATACGTGATGCCTTTGTTGCGATAAGCGACTGGTGGTTAATTGTCAGAAGTATAAACGTTTCTATAAACTGCGCCTCTGGCGCCGGCGCGCGAACTGTTAATATAGGTTCGCCCGGAAAGACAACGGTGCCTTCCGGCACAGCCCATATGTCGCCTGTAAACTTGAAATTGCGAAGATAATTTAAAAATTCCTCATCGAAAATGCCCTTTTCACGAAGAAACTCAATATCGTCTTCAGTGAAGCGTAAATTTTCGATATAATCAATAACCTGTTCAAGTCCAGCCGCTATGGCACAGCCGCCGTTATCAGGAATTCCACGGAAAAACAAATCAAAATAGACGATTTTGTTGCCGAGCCCACATTTTGCATAGCCATTTGCCATTGTCAGCTCGTAGTAATCGCATAGCATTGTCAGATTTCGTTTGCTTTGCATTTATATCGCCTCGGTTGTATAAAAGTTAGTGATATTATATATCAAACGTTTGCGTTTTACAAGCAAAAGCAACTGTTTTCCTTGTAACACATACATTTTCATGGTACCATTTTATTATTATGCGTAGTTTGCGCTTGGCGATTGTCATGTAATAAACAAAAACTCGTGGATGCAGTATGAGTAATATGAACACACAAGAAATATTCAGCATATTCTCACAATTTGATACGGGTGATGTGCCCACCTCAGCTGACGTTATGCGTGGCGGGCATATAAACGACACATATAAAATAACGGGTAAGCACGGGACTTATACGCTTCAGCGCATTAATACAAATGTTTTCACACGTCCGTCTGACATCATGAGAAATATTCTTCTTGTCACGCGGCACATGGCGGAGAAAATAGCGTCCAAGGACAAAAAAGCAGAAGCTTTTGTTCCCACAGTCTTTTTGTCGCGTAACGGGGAGCCTTATATCACAACAGAAGAGGGGAGCTGCTACCGGCTTCTGCGTTATGTAGACGGGATAACAGTTAATCAAAGTGATTATAATGAAAACATATTGCGTGAGGCCGGGCGTGCCGTCGGTATGTTCCACTCTCTGACATTTGACCTTGCGCCTGAGATCCTTGTGAATGTGATCCCCGGCTTTCACGACACGCCAGCACGACTTTTTGCCCTTCACACAGCGCTAAATGATGACAAGGCAGGACGTGCGGCGTCTGTACGTGACATAGCTGAAGAAATACTATCATATAAGAGCATATGCGGAAGTGTCGCTCATGCGATAGAGGACGGTTCCGTTCTGCTTCGCGTCACCCACAATGACACAAAGATTGATAATATCATTTTTGACCGAAAAACAGGGAAGGCGTTGTGCCTTATTGACCTTGATACTGTTATGCCCGGCTCTTTGCTTTACGATTTTGGCGACGCTGTGCGCTCCGGCACCACATCAGGCGCCGAGGATGAGCCGGACGCAAGAAAGGTTTCATTTTTACCGGATTTATATGAAGCCTTTGCCGACGGCTATTTAAAAGAGGCACAGGCTCTCTTAACACCGCGCGAGCTTGAGCTTCTGCCTATATCCCCGCTCCTTGTCACAATCGAATGTGCCGCACGATTTCTCACCGATTATCTTTGTGGTGATGTTTATTTTAAAACATCCCGACCTCATCAAAACCTTGACCGTGCAAAAGCGCAGCTTTCACTTGCAAAAGGGATGGAGCGGCATCTTCCCCTCATGCGCCGTGTTATAGAAAAAAGAGCTTGACGAGCACTAAAGAGAAAAAACGTAAAAGGGCAAAATGACGGGCGGTTGAAGAATCTTGCAAGTTGCCTGCCACTATTATGCGTAATACTCATGAATATAACTAAATATTTATGCACAATGTAAGCAATAATGAAATTTTATGCGCATATTTTTTCATTTATAACATTGACAGCTACAGTGCAGGATGATAATATAACCTAAAGGATTATTACATCGGCAATGTTTGGTATTATAAGAGATAACAACCGCTTTTTAACAACTTTATTATTAGAACATTAAAAAGTGAAATTATATTTTTGTTTCATTATATCGCATAACCGAAGCTACTGTCAGGAGGTATAAACAATATATGAAAAAAAAGCTTACACTGACGGACAAGCTGATAGCTGCTCACGCGACAAGCGGAACACTTAGCGCAGGTGAAGAGGTCGGCTTAAAAATCGACTGCACGCTGACGCAGGACGCGACGGGCACGATGGCATACCTTGAATTTGATGCGATGGGCATCGGCCGCGTAAAGACGGAGCTTTCAGTAGCTTATGTTGACCACAACACGCTCGGCACCGGATTTGAAAATGCCGATGACCACCGCTTTCTTGCCTCCGCAGCTAAAAAATTCGGTCTATGGTATAGCTGTCCCGGCAATGGCATTTGCCATCAGGTCAATCTTGAGCGCTTTGGCGTGCCGGGTAAAACTCTTCTTGGTTCCGACAGCCACACGCCGACAGGCGGCGCGCTTGGTATGCTTGCCATAGGCGCCGGCGGGCTTGACGTCGCAGCAGCTATGGGAGGCGAGCCTTACTATATAAAACACCCTTATGTAATCGGCATTGAGCTGACAGGGAAGCTTCAGCCGTTTGTTTCGGCAAAGGATGTTATTCTTGAAGTTTTGCGCCGCATTTCGGTAAAAGGCGGCGTTGGCTGTGTCCTTGAATACTTCGGTCCGGGGCTTTCGTCACTGACTGTCACTCAGCGTGCCACAATCGCCAACATGGGTGCCGAAACTGGCGCTACGACATCCGTTTTCCCGTCGGATGAGATGACGCTTGATTTCCTCCGCCGCCATGGGCGTGAGGATGTGTGGCGTCCTCTTGCCGCCGATGAAGGCGCGGAATACGATAAAATCATAAGAATTGACCTTTCCACACTTGAACCGCTTGCGGCATGCCCGCACAGTCCCGACAATGTAAAGCCGGTATCGGAGCTTGCCGGCACCCGCATAAGCCAAGTCTGCATCGGTTCATGCACAAACAGCTCCTTTGCCGACCTTGCAGCCGCAGCTTCTATTTTATGCGGCAAGCAGGTAGCCGAAGGTGTGTCGCTGACTATATCGCCGGGCAGCCGCGAGGTTCTCTCCGCACTGACTAAGGCCGGGGCGACAAAAATTCTGCTTGACGCCGGCGCACGCTTGCTTGAGTGCACCTGTGGCCCTTGTATTGGCATGGGACAATCGCCAGAAAGCGGCGGCGTGTCGCTGCGCACCTTTAACCGCAACTTCAAAGGGCGCTCTGGTACGGCGGATGCTGAAATTTACATCGTATCGCCGGAAGTGGCGGCTGTATCCGCTATTTATGGCGTCATAACCGACCCGCGCACGGCAGGACTTGATGTTACACTTATACCGGAACCGGAAATTTACGAGAGAAACGACAACATGCTCATCCCGCCGCCGTCAGAAGAAGAGTCGGCAAAGGTAGAGTTAGCCTTCGGGCCAAATATAAAACCATTTCCGGAGCAGAAGCCTTTTCCTGAGAAACTCAGCTGCATCTGCTCACTTGCCGTCGGCGACAACATTACAACGGACGATATTATGCCGGCAGGCTCAAAGATTCTCCCGCTTCGATCAAATATTCCGGCAATATCAGAATACTGCTTCTCAGGGATTGACCCGACATTCCCCGCGCGCGCAAAAGCGGCAGGCGAGAGCATTATTGTAGGCGGGCAAAACTATGGGCAAGGTTCATCGCGCGAGCATGCGGCGCTCGCTCCGCTTTATCTTGGCGTACGCGCCGTAATCGCTGTGTCGTTTGCACGCATACACAGAAGCAACCTTATAAATATGGGCATCATACCGTTTACATTTGTCAATCCATCCGACAGAGAGGGTATATCACAGGGAGATTTCCTTATAATCGACAATTTAAGTGAGAGAATAAAAGAGGGCGGTCAGATAACGCTTAAAAATGAGACGAAGGGCATAATAATACCGCTTGAATGCAAGCTTGGTGAGCGCGAACGGGAGCTGCTGCTCGTCGGCGGGCTCCTGCGCTATATAAAATCAAAGGCTTGACTATAAATCATTAAAAAAGTAAGCAAACAGCTTTTAAAATTAAAATTTTTTAGAAAAATACTTGAGAGAACGGGCAGGTATAAAATGAGTGAAAAAATCAAGATGAAAAACGCCATTGTTGAAATGGATGGGGACGAAATGACTCGCATAATGTGGGATATGATAAAACGCGAGCTCATAACTCCGTATATTGATTTGAACACAGAATACTACGACCTCGGCTTAAAACATCGTGATGAAACGGATGACGCCGTGACTTATGCCGCAGCCGAAGCTACCGCCCGCCTTGGTGTTGGTGTCAAGTGCGCAACAATAACCCCGAACGCCGACCGTGTTGCTGAATATAATCTTAAAAAGAAGTGGCCTTCGCCTAACGCTACAATCAGAGCGGCTCTTGGCGGCACTGTTTTTCGTGCGCCGATTATAGCGCCGAGCATACGCCGCTATATACCAACGTGGACAAAGCCTATCGTCATCGCCCGCCATGCCTACGGCGATATTTACTTGAATCGTGAGATGTATGTTGATGAAAACTCTAAATGCGAGCTTGTCAAGACAGATGCGGCGGGAAACGAAACAAGGATGACGATTCACGATTTTAAAGATGGCGGAGGCGTTGTTCAGGGAATCCACAACACAGACGCAAGCATTAGCGGCTTTGCCGTCGCCTGTTTTGAATATGCCCTGTCGCAGGGGCTTGACTTATGGTTTGCGACAAAAGACACTATATCAAAAACATACGATCACCGCTTCAAAGACATCTTTGCGGAGATATATAAAGAAAAGTACGAGGAAAAATTCCGCGAGCGGGAAATATCATACTACTATATGCTCATAGATGATGCTGCCGCTCGCGTCATCCGCTCGGAAGGCGGCTTCATTTGGGCCTGCAAAAACTATGACGGGGACGTTATGTCAGACCTTCTTGGCGCATGTTACGGCTGTTTTTCGATGATGACGTCCGTTCTTGTCTCACCACGCAGCGCATATGAATACGAAGCCGCTCACGGCACCGTGCAGCGCCATTATTATAAGTACCTGAAGGGTGAGACTACATCAACAAACTCAGTTGCCACATTATACGCTTGGACCGGAGCCTTGCGTCGCCGCGGGATTCTTGACGGAACGCCGGATCTTGTCGGCTGGGCTGACAGAATGGAAGCCGCGGCTATGAAAACGATAGCTGACGGTGTGATGACAGGCGATCTTTACGCCGCATCGGACGC
>JAAYLD010000020.1 GCA_012522015.1 Clostridiales bacterium | reverse complement strand
CCTTGCCTTCGTCGATCGCTACGACTTCCTTGCCGTCGTAATGGCCGCACGATTTGCACACGCGATGATCAAGGTTGTATTCACCGCAATTCGGGCATTTGACAATGTTCGGAGCCTTAAGCTTAAAGCTGTTTGCGCGTCTTTTGTCTCTTCGTGCACCCGAAACCTTCCTCTTCGGTACTGCCATGAAGTTGCACCTCCTTTGGAATACGCACGTGCCGTTGTGCGCTTGATAGATAAATAAATTAATTGCTTTACTTATACCACTTAATCGCTATCCGGCTTGAGAAGCTTAGCCAGAACCGCAAAGCGCGGATCAAGCTCTTTCTCTTCGACACAGCGGCACGGCTGTTCGTTGAGGTTCACACTGCAGCCGGGGCAAATCCCGGCACAATCTTCGCGGCACAGGATAGACGTCGGGAACATAAGTGCCAGCTCTTCGATGATATCTGCGTCGATATCAATATAAGTATCAATTAGTACAATACGCGTATAATCATCAGAGTCCGGTGAAATAGAATCATCTTCGTCATTTGTGCTGAGCTTGTCAGCAACGACAATCCGTTCAATCGAAGCTGAATGCGAACCATGCACTTCCTCTGCGCAACGGTCGCAATATGTCTTGTAATCTACTTCGGCATATGCGTGCACATTGAAACAGACGCCTAAATCGTTGACTGTTACGTTTACACGCACGGGAGATGTTACAGTGACGCCAACTGGTAATTCAGCAAAAACTGCGCTCTCGCATATATCAATGCTGTCACCCTTTTTATTATCATTGTTGTCACTGTCACGGGAATTTATGTTGATTTCGTATGTGAAATCAAGCTTTTTAGTTCTTCCAGTGAGTATAGAAGAAACATCAAGCTTCACGAAAAACACCCCCGCTCAAAGCAGTATTCACTATTATAATGCACACCTTTTGTTTTGTCAATACAATCGAATTTTATTATAGAATAAAATTCGTCCTATATCCAATATATAAATTGTAATTGACAACTGGCACCAATATTATCAATCGTGGCAGTTTTATAAGAATTAACTGATGACACCCATTAAAACGCTCCGGTTATAATACTGTAAAGCTCCTCCGTGCTTCTTGCTATATGATCAGCCCCGGCAGAAATTAGCTCCCCTTCACTCCGGTAACCCCAGCTTACACCAACTGACACCATCCCAGCCGCTGCCGCCGTTGCCATATCAACATCGGAATCGCCGACTAAAAACGTATCCTGCGGCAAAACTCCCATTCTCTCTGCGGCTGCCATAGGTGCTTTTGGATCAGGCTTCGCAGGAAACTCCCCCTGTCCTATCACAACATCAAAAATACTGCCAAAATGCGACTTTATTAATTCACAAACGAACAGGTGAGGCTTGTTTGATATAACGGCAAGGCGAAATCCGTGATCCTTCAGCCGGCACAGCACATCACATATGCCGGTGTATGGTTTTGTACTGTCATTATAATGCTCTGCGTAAACCTTCGCATATGCTTGTAGTGTATTGTCAACAGCTTCTTCTTCACACCGTACTCCTTGCGGCAGTACACTTTTGATAAGATGTCGTGCGCCGCGGTTTATGCCGCCCAGCACAACACTATAATCAACAAGAGGATACCCCATAAAGCCAAGCGCGGTGTTAACGGATTTATAAATGTCTGGCAGCGTATCAAGAAGCGTGCCGTCAAGATCAAAAATTACAGCTTTAAATTTCATTTCCACGTTATAACTCCACAAGTAAATACCGCGGCACGTTTTTTATTGTCATATAGCTGCGGCATAAATCAGATATTAAAAAGTTTCTATAAAAATATTTAATAAACCTTACGTTTTATGCGATAATTTCACTTATCCAAGAAGCTTTCCGAGAGCGGCTGTATTCATCTCGGCACGGCGTGCCATTGCAGAGGAAAATTTTAAAAGAGCTTGTGAATATTCGTTTCTGTGTGACATAAGCCTATCTAAAATTGGAGCTATGTCATCAACCGTAAACTTACCCGCCGGCATTACAAAGGGTTGACCGGCTTCATCCATCAAAGCGTCGATTTTTGAATCACAAGATATAGCAACAGATGGAACTCCAAGAGTCGCTGCGTAAATCAACATATGAAGGCGCATGGAAATTGTGAAAACCGCACCGCCAAGGACAGATGCAACATCACTTGCTGTGAAGGGACAGTCCCATATGGCAAAAGGGTGTTTCATGCGTGAAGCAACACGGCGTATGATTGAGATGTCTTTTTCATACTGCATAGGAACAAACAGCGTCTTGAGGCCATATCTTTCAAAAATGTAATCACACATATCTGGAAGCTCATGCTCAAGACGACTTGATACTCCACGTTGCGTTCTGATTGATACAACAACATAATGCTCCCCCGGTTTTATGCCAAACGAATATGGCAAGCGACTGGTCTTTGGCGCTGTATATTTCGTGAGAAGAAAAGCAGGGTCGGCTGTGACGATTGCATCAGGGCGCGACACTCCAATCTCACGCAACAGAAGAAGCGACTTCTCGTCGCGAAGTGTCAACGCATCGACGCGGCGGATAGCCTTTGCCGTCATACGCCGGCTGCCCTCACGCAAAAGCGGGCCTATGCCGTTTGCAAGCATTATCGTTTTCATACCGCATCTGTCGGCGGTATTTAAAACCCAAAGGTAGTAATACAGAGAACGGCGGCTTGTCAAATCCTGAAGGAGGCTTCCCCCGCCGAATATAAGGGTGTCGGAACGCAGAAACTCAAAAATAATTGCCGGCGCATTGAAGCGCCCTATGGCTCGCACACCGTAGTGCGACGCTGTTTCAGCGGGCTTCGCAGAAAGCACTGTTACACTTTTATCGGGGAAATTTTCGCGGATCGATTCTAAAAGTACCCATAGAAGCGCTTCATCGCCGCTGTTTTTGTAACCGAGATAACCGGATATTACTATATCTGACATGCGGACGTCACGCTTCCTTCTTATATAAGATAATGAGCCGTTTTGCTATCCTTACGATAATGAGGTTGACGATATATGCCACGGCAGCCGTCAGTATACCAAGCAAAAGCCCGTTTACCACTCGCATATACATCGTTGATGTATCGGTGAATACGTGGCAGAAGGTGTTTGTAACGGAAGCCACCAAGATAGAAGCGCCTGCTGCCATCACCCACTGAACCAAACGTAGATTCGTGTGCTTCACGTAATAAAGGAACAGGATAAGGCACGGGTACGCTATGATATACTCCTTCGTACGCGGGCGCTGGTAGAACAGCTCAGTAACGGTACGGCGTATATATGTTTCAACAGCGCTAATCTTATTAACGTTTCCGCTGCGGACAATATAAATATAAGCGGCGCACACAAGTACTGTCATTATTAAAAGCCAGTACACCTCAATTTTCGCCGTGAGCGCAGTGTGGATGTCCCGGACTATACGATTCTTTTTGTGCACAAAAAGAATATAATATGCAATAACTGTGAATATTATCGGGGCGAAAAGCGAAACCTTTATGCCGCGGAAAATATCGTTATTAAAATAATAGTTAATGCCGGAAAGAAGCGCGGACATCACAAAGCCGACAGCGCATAACAAAACTAGCAAAACACCAACAGATGCGACGGTAAATGGAATTTCAGGCAGACTATCGCGGTATCTGCGGACGAATATGAGAAATACTGTCATGACAAAGCATGGTAATATAATGGCAAGTGCTGTCGGGTAAAAAAGCAGAAGTGAATACGGTATTTTAAATGTGCCAACGAATGAAAGTATGGACAGCACAAATGACAGCGCAAAATACCAGCGCCATTTTATATCAAAAAGCATCATTAAAAGCGACATGCCAATAAGAGCAGTTGCAGCAGCGGCAACAGCCGACACAAATTCGCGGTTTACATCGTAGTCAAATGTAACAGCGTCGCTGCTATTTACAGAATACCCAATCGATGTGAGCTTTTCTCTTAGCTGTGTTGCCGCATTGAACGTATAACCTGCGAGCTTCTCGTATGAGGTGTTTGCTTTTGTTATCTGCGTAATTGTTACAAAGCGTATGTTGCGGTCTATAACAGAGTTAAGGCATTGGTAATAGCGGAACATATAATTTGTCGAGTCCATGCCGGATACGTCATGCGTTTCGTAGTTTCGCATAACACTTTTGCGTCCGACATAGAAAATATCATCATAACCAATTACCTTTTGGTTAGACAGCTGATCCGGGTTTTCATTTACAACAAGGGTCATGTTGTTTTCTTCTAATATATACGACAGGGTTCTATAATTCTTTTTTGAATACTTATTCTCTTTCTCATCGGTAGGTCCGATTGCTTTGAGATAGCGGATGCCATAGTCTTTTATAATTTTATTTGTTTCATCTAAATAGAGTGTTTTTTTGTATGAATTTATTTTCAGCGTAAGCGCAATATTGAAACCGGCACCACGGAGTTTTGCAATAGAATCCGTATTAAAACCCACTATGATGTCCCACATTTTCACGGTGCCGTCGAAGAAAACATACATGACAATACCGTCAATTTCATCAATGCGAACATAATCATCCGATGTATAACGGAGTGGCAGCCAATAGTCAAGGAACTCAACCATTTCCTTGCGCTTTGCCATAAATACATATGAGTCATAGTTGATGTTCGGAACATTATCAAGCGCCGCTTCCAAATTGACAGTCTCGCTGTCATATTTGTGGCGTATATCGTGATATTTTAAACCAACGATATCGCCTCTAGAAACAAGCGAGTTCATTGTTTCTTCCGCGACGGATACCATATTGATACCGGCATTGAGATAATCGCCGAGCATCGCCTCAAGGAATTCGGCACTTACTTTATTGAAAATATCATTATACTGAAGTGACAGTATAACGTTTTTATTGCCTGCCTCGTTTTTGACGCGTAATACGAATGTAGGAATTAACACGCATATTAAAATTACAGCGGCCGACAGCATAGCAGCAAGCTGGATGTTTTTTTTCATATATCAAAATCCTCCCCGTCGCCTGTTTTAAGACGCACGGTTTTAATATCACTGAAAAGAGAACGCAAAAGCCCGAGAGCAAACAGTGCTATGATATATACCGCCCCGCACACGAGCAGTGGCACAACAAACATCACACGGGAGCTAAGAAGGCCCGGGGTAGCAAAATAAAAGCCAAGATACACGACAAAAGCGGCTGCTGCCCCTACTGCTACCTTCATAATGTTTTTGGCCAGCGTATGATTGAAATATGCGCCGACAACACGGCGCATCGTGATGGCGACAACGATGGCATATATGGTTAAAAGAAATGTCGTTGTCATTGCGGCTGCCATCGCTCCATACCGCGGGACAAGAGCTGCATCAAGTGCTATTTTCGCTACCGCAACACTAATCGTCGCCGTAACGGTCACACGATACCGAGAAGCTAAGTATAAAATTTTATTGAAAAGTTCTTGTGCCACATATCCAAGAATCCCAAAGCTGTAAATAGCAAAGGCTGTTGCTGTCGCGCTCGTAGACTCTGAGGTAAAACTGCCGCGTTCGTAAAAAAGAGCTATTATTTGGCGGCCGAACAGCGATACTACAAGCAGATATGGCACAAATATGACAAACATAAAGGTAATTATATACCGAAGCAGGCGCCGGACGTAATCAACCTGCCCTTCCTCGTAATTTTTTGATATTGCAGGAAAAACGACATTCGACATTGCGACGACAAAAACGCTCGATATTGTAACAAAAAGGTTTGATGCGTAGTTTACAGTCGCTATCATGCCCTCATCTCCGCTTACAAACACCTTGTCGATGATAAAGCAAAGCTGGAACATAATGTTTGAAATGAAAATGAAGGCAATTTCGCGAGGTGCGCCGCCAAAGTGAGACGTACCTGTTTTAAATAGCGTTTTTGTTACATCTTTCTCTCCCGAAGGTGAAGCTGCGCTAAAAAATCTATAACCTTTTTTATAAAAAGCGGGGAGCTGAAACACAATGTGAAGGAACCAGCCGATTGTCGTCGCAGCGGCAACGGCTGTTATGGACACGTCCGGTATAAGCAGCGTCGATATAATGAGAGCATTATACGGCAGGCTTACAATCGACGGGATGAAAAAGACGCGATTGTTCTGAAGAACGCCCGATATAATGTAGGCGATAACAACACAGAAAAGTGACGGCAGCATCAGGTATGTCAGGCGCATAGCAAGCCCCACATACTGCTCGTCAATATTCGGCAATAGAATGTAAACGAAAATCCGCGCGCCGGCATAAAGGACAGCCGTCACAATGATGAGCCACAGCGCTGTCCTCTGCAGAAAAGCGGAGACATAAGCGCGCTTTTTTTCTTCTGTGGCATTTTCTTCTTTGTTAAGGTTTTTAATGACAAGCGTTGAAAGCGCAATGCCGAGGCAGGTAAAAACAAGGTTTACGACGCCGTATATCTGAAAGTAAATATCAGACTCAGCTGTTGTCCCAAACGCCTTCGCGAAGATGATGTCGCGTATGAAACCGGCGGCCTTTGCCATAAGGATGCCGAAAACAACTGTGAAATAAGCAAAACTCATTTTATGTCTTATTTTCACTCCCCTCGCCGACCGGTTTTCGTCTGAACACGAACAGCTTACTGAAAATATAGTTGCATATGATAACGACGACGGCGGCAACCACCTTCGCTGCCGCTTCATTTATATTAAATGAGCGACCCATAGCAGCAATATAAACATCGGAGTAAGACGGTGCGACGGCCGTCAAAATAAGTGCGCCGCCATATGTTATTGCATAATCAAGAAAAAGTGTAAGCAGCCTGCCGCCAGCGAAAGCAGGTAGCTGTTTTTTTACAGGCACCGTCCTGTCGGCATCAGTAAAAACCCAGCGTCTGTTTGTGTAAAAGGCGAACATAACTGCTGCGCACCACTGTACTACCTGCGCTGCCGTATAAACAGCCATATACTTAGCGCCTGACGTGACTGATGCGGGAATATGAAAAAGTGCTTTCCCGCCCCAGAGCATTGCAAAATATACAGCCCAGCCAACAGCTGTCGTCAGCACGCCAAAAAATAAATAGAAAATTATTTCTCTGTATTTACAAAAAAATTTTTTCAAATATGCCCCCGAATATATTTAAAGCATCGCCGTATTATTTTAATCGGTATTTCCTTTATTCTCGGACTTAATAGCGGCGACGGCTGCCGCATATTCATCTCGCGTAGCAATGACGTTAATTGCCGAGAGAAGAGCGTTCGGCGTCATTCCGGGCGGCAGTGAAAAACGCTCGGCAAGCGCGTCGCGCATCTTTTCGGCGCCACCCACACCCGAGAGTCCGTCAGCGTAAAAATCAGCCTTTGTCACCGGCTTTTTAACTGCTTCAGGCTGTGCGGTACCGACTGCAAAGGGAGCAAGAAGCTCACGAAGTTTAGCAGCTTCTATTCCCTCGACGCCAAGCACACCAGCTTTTGAAGGCGATGTTTTTCGCCGTTCCTTGCCCTTGATCCGCGGAATGTATAAATGCGTCACTTTATCGCGCGGCAGAGCCGATGTGATGTGGCTTCTTATGACGCCCCCGGCGCCGTCGCTATCTGTCAGAACTATAATGCCGTTTTTTTTTGCAAGTCTCCGTATTAGTGCAAGTTTTTCACGGCTGTTGAATATAGCAAAGCCCTCTGTTGTGATAACAGTCGAGCTTATTATTGACGAAAGTTTTATTTTATCGTACTTGCCCTCAACGACAACGGGTCGGTCAAGCACCATAGGCGCTATATTTTGCTCTGTTGGGACAGTAGTACCCAATTCTAAAGCCGTTTTTACTGTATCACACTCGCTCATGAGCGCACCCCCGCGTCGGCTGAGCATATTAAGCGCTCAATCGCTGTGTACGGCGGGACAGTCGATAGTTTGATAAGCATATCCGCATCTGCACAGTGAATTAGGGCGTTCTCAATCGAGGTGCGGCTGCGCGTGGCGGCGCTTTTTATATATAATGAGGCTTTGTATTCGTTCATTTTTAACTGAGAAGCAACCTCGCGCGGAGATGAGCCCTCATCAAGCAGCACGCGAACAGCCAAAAGGTCAACAAAAACGCGTGTAATGCTGGCAAGCAGCATAAGCGGCTCCGTGCGACGCATGACCTCAGCGCGAAGTGCGTCAAGAGCTTCACTTGTGCGTCCGGAAAGGATAGCGTTTGACAGGCCAAACGCATCAGGCTCCGCATATGGACAGCACACGAGGTCTATTACGCCTCGGTTAATGTTTTTTATCTTATGGCTTATGGCATAATATGACGCTTTGTCAATCTCACGCGCAAGCATTGTCATAAAATTGCCGCATACATCAATCATATATTGTGCGACGTCGTCTCCACATACAACGCCATGACTGCCAAAGCGGCGCATAATCCATTTGCGCAGCGCAGCACCCCCCTGTCTCGGGAGGTAAAGAAAATATATTCCTTCAGCGCCAGATATTTTTGTAAAAGCAGCAGATGGGCGGCGAGGCGGTGAGCCGCAATCGAAAACATCCGCTCTCATCGCAACAAGTATTGAACATCCGGGGTATCTGCCGGCTTCTTTTAGCACTTTGACAAATTCTTCTGCTGTTGTACTGGTAATAATGCCGGGTTCCGTCACCATAACCTCGACGAGCTTATCTTCCCCTCCAAGCATTGACGGGGCTGATACAGCGTCAAATACTTCTGATGTATTGTCTGGTCCCGAGTATGCAACGCATACGTAATTCAGCGACTCTTTCCCGCCATATGCTTCCCGCATCATACCGCGGTAATGGTTGATGAGATAATCCTCCTCGCCGGCCAACACAAAAACACCCGGGCGTCGCTCACGTGCAGTGGATTTAAATACGGCCGCTGTTATCAGTGGCAAATCGTCTGCCCCCCTTCGGTTTCCGGTTGCCGAAGCGGCGTTATTTCTACTTTCAAATGATTAAACTGCGCGTCCGCACCATATGTTTCGACAGTGTAAATGAGTTCAAGCATACCGCCGTCCTCCGTGACACTGTTGCGGATGCGTTTAGCATTTGCATACAGCTCAAAAGGCACCCCTTGAGCTTTGTATACGCATATATGGCGGCGTCCCTCCTCAAGCGTGAGAGCTGTATATACGCTGCCTGTGCGGAGCACAGTAATAATGCCGGGCTCGTCCATCTTAAATGTAATTGTCGTGACGGTGCCTTCCATACCGGTCAGCTCCGTCTCATTATACGAAATGGAAATTCGTCCGTCACAGGAGGTCAGTGTACCTTCAGTAAATATGTCAAGCTTTTCCGAGTCATCCTCGAACATATCACTTATAATATCATTGACGGACTTTTCTGCAGATTTCATATCTTCACGAGAGCCCCCGTTAATATCAGAAAGCCCTGCGAAAATGAGTGCAAGGTACTGTGCGGTGTCGGTGCGTTCCGGGTTCACTGTGTGAAACTCGGAGCAAATTTTAATTTTTACGGGAATTTCCACCCCTTTTAAACCTCCCCGCCAGTAAAGCAAAAAAACAATTTTCAGTTTTGCCTTCAAAGTGAAAGAGCGCGGCGCATAAACGCGCGTAAAATAAAAAAATGCGCGCTAAAACCGGCTCCTTTGCTTCACAATATAACATAATATAAAGCATATGTCAACATTTTCAGGCAGCCCGGCGGCTTTCGCAGGCGCCCAAAGAATTTTTTTAGGCGCATTATAAGAGCAATTTCGGATATAATAAAAATATGAAAAAGTATTTTGTTTCACTTTGCTGCCCGATTCTTATAGCAGCTGCTATTTATTCGACAAGTCCTGTCGCGGCACGGGTAGATTTATCCGATAATGATATATATATAATTGCGTCTTATATTGAATATTATGCAGACGGAGGCGGATACGCCTGCCGTACGGCGCTCGGAGCCGTTGCTGTCAACCGGCTTGAAAACGTTCTATTCCCAAGCACAGCTCGGGATGTTGTACTCTCTCTCGGATATAGCGGCACCACTGCCCCGAGCCAAGCATCGCTTGCGGCAGCGCGGCTTGCCGCTGATGGTTATGACCCGACAGGAGGCGCATTATTCTTTTATCGTGTGGACGACTTGCACGCTGAAAAAAGGCACGGGCATTATGT
>JAAYLD010000002.1 GCA_012522015.1 Clostridiales bacterium | reverse complement strand
GCTAAAAGACCGGTGTCGGCGATGATTTTCGCTATTATATCAAAGTTGACAGGTTTTCCGGCTTTCGCACCCTCCAAATCTACGATGTGAATATGACGAGCGCCGGCCTTTTTCATGCGCCTGGCGACAGCGACGGGGTCGCTGTCATAAACGGTCATTTGCTCGAAATCACCGCGTAAAAGGCGCACAGCGGCACCGCCGTAAATGTCGATAGCGGGAAGAATAATCATATGTTTATATCCTCTGGGCAAATATTAGACATATTACTTTCATTAAAGCAAAAGCTGCGCAACAGTGAAAGTCCAAGAGAGCCGCTTTTTTCAGGGTGAAACTGCACGCCGGCGACGTTTCCTCGGCGCACGGAAGCGGTCATGGGCACGCCATATATATCGCGAGCGATGACATACTCATCCGGGCAGTCAGCGTAAAATGAGTGAACAAAGTAAACGTATGCTTTATCAGTATCATTTTTTAGTGCTGAATAAATCGGATCACAGCGCCCTGCGTCTGTAAGTATAAGGCGGTTCCAGCCGATTTTAGGGATTTTATAGCCGCGAGGAATAACACCGGATATTGGTCGGATAACACCGGGTATTAAACCAAACCCCTGATGGATGCCGTATTCATAGCTGACATCAAATAAAAGTTGCATACCAAGACATATGCCTAATATAGGTTTACCATTATCGGCTTCTGTCTTGATGACTTTATCTAACCCCCGTGCGGCAAGTTTTGCCGCTGCATCACAGAAGGCTCCTACACCGGGAAGTATGATTTTATCGGCAGATACTATCACCGCAGGGTCATCCGTTACCGTTGCGCTGGTACCTATATACGTAAGGGAACTATAAAGTGAAAACAGATTGCCGACGCCGTAATCGATTATTGCTATCATTTATGCCACCTTGTAAAGTACAGTATGTCTCGCCTGTGTTTTGGCTCAAATAACCCCCTTTGTCGAATGAATCTCACTTATACGGCGACTGTCTAATTCCACCGCTGTTGAAACGGCTCGTCCGGCAGCTTTAAAAATAGCTTCAAGAATGTGGTGTGTATTTTCACCCGAAAGAACTTTGATGTGAAGCGTTATCATAGCTTTGCGAGTGAGTGCAGTGAAAAATTCACGGGCAAGCTCTGTGTCGAAGTCGCCGATGCGTTCATTCAAACGCGGGGTTTCATATGACAAAAAGCCACGGCCTGAAATATCGACGGCGCAAAGGACGAGCGCTTCGTCCATCGGAAGGATGATGCTTCCATAGCGGCGGATTCCTGCACAGTCACCTAAAGCCGATGAGAATGCCTGTCCAAGACATATGCCAACATCCTCAACGCTGTGGTGAAAGTCAACATATGTGTCGCCTTTGCAAGATACGTCAAGCCCGAAGCTGCCATGTGAAGCGAAAAGCGTCAGCAAATGATCGAAAAACCCACATCCGGTGTCGACAGTAACTTTTCTTTGCTTTGTGCTGTCACAATCAAGGCGCAGAGTGAGCTTAATGTCGGTTTCGTTTGTTTTTCTGCTTACAGTCGCTTCTCTCATTATTTGTTACCGTCCTTTTTTTATTTCGTTACTATGCTAATTGCAGTATTGACGAATATATCCATCTGGTCCTCCCGTCCGATCGATACACGGATGTAATCACCCGTCCTCGGCCCGGGGAAGTGACGCACAAGAATTCCAGCTTCTTTAAGTGATGTGTAAAGCATTTTGCCATCAAAGCCGGGGTATTTTGTAAAAATAAAGTTTGCGTTTGATGGTAACACTTCAAAACCAGAGTCCCTAAGACGTTTTACAGTTTCGTCGCGTACAGCGATTATGTTTTTATTTGCGCGGGCGTAATAATCTTTCTCTTTTAGTGCCGCATAACCTGCTGCAAGCGTCATCGAGTTTACGTTATACGGATTTGTTGAATACTTAATTTTATTTAAATCTTCAATTAATCCTGACTGTGCTATGGCGTAACCAAGTCTTGCGCCGGCAAGTGAGCGTGATTTTGAAAAAGTACGCACAACAAGCAGATTGTCGTATTTTTTTATAAGCGGGATGGCGCTGTCACCGCCGAAGTCGATGTAAGCCTCGTCAATCAAGACGACAGCACCGGGGTTTGACTTTACGATATATTCAATTTCGTCAAGCGATATCACAAGGCCCGTCGGTGCGTTTGGGTTGGCGATGACAATTAAGCTCCCTTTGTTGATATAATCATCAGGAGAAAGCGTAAAGTCCGCGCGAAGCGGTATTATTCGCGAAGGGCAGTGGTGAAGGTTGGCGAAAACAGGATAAAACCCGTATGTGACATCAGCAAAGGCTGCACCACCGCCGCCAAATGCCATAAAAGCAAAATTTAACACTTCGTCAGAGCCATTCGAAAGTATTATGTTTTCGACGCCGACATCAAGCTCATCGGCAAGCAAACGACGAAGCTCACGGCATTCAGGGTCAGAGTAGAGTTGAAGCGATGCGGCCGCTTTGGCTGCGGATTCTGCGACGGAGGGGGGCGGCGGATATGGAGATTCGTTTGTGTTCAACTTTATATAATTTTTGCCCTGTGGCTGCTCACCCGGAACATAAGCGTCAAGTGATGAGTATTTTTTGTCAAGAAAACGGCTCATTTTTTTGTCTCCGGTGCTACATCATTTTGACAAAACCGTATGCGAACGCTCTTGGCGTGAGCTGTAAGCCCTTCCGCCTCGGCAAAAAGCGCAATTTTGTTGGCAGAGGCAAGAAGTGCTTCGCGTGAGTAGTACGTGTACTGTGATTTTTTGACGAAATCGTCAACCGAAAGCGGGCTTGAAAATCTTGCTGTTCCGGATGTGGGCAGAGTGTGATTTGCCCCTGCGAAATAATCGCCAACAGCCTCCGGGCAGTACATACCGAGAAAAACAGAGCCTGCATTTTTCACCTTGGGAAGCCAGTTAAAAGGAGACTCAACGCAAAGCTCAAGATGCTCAGGTGCTATGCTGTTTGCAAGCTCAATCGCTTCACTGATATTCTCTGTTATTATTATTTTGCCGTTCGCAAGAAGCGACTCGCGCGCAATATCAGCGCGTGGCAGCAAGGCAAGCTGACGTTCAAGCTCAACTTTTACAGCTGCAGCAAGCTCTTCGCTGTCTGTTATCAGTATTGCGGCGGCGTTTTTGTCATGCTCCGCCTGCGAGAGCAAGTCTGCGGCAGCGAAGGCGGGGCTGCAAGACATATCGGCGACGATTACTATTTCGCTCGGGCCGGCAATTATATCAATGGAAGTGAAAGCAGATACCTGCCGCTTTGCTTCGGCAACGTACGCGTTGCCGGGGCCGACGATTTTATCGACGTGCGGAACACTTTCTGTGCCATATGCAAGCGCTGCAATTGCTTGCGCGCCGCCAATTTTGAATATGCGGTCAACACCTGCAATTTTAGCGGCAGCAAGAACGGCAGGCGTGACAGTACCGTCAGGGCGTGGCGGCGTCGTCATGATAAGTTCGCTGACACCTGCTATTTTTGCAGGGATAGCATCCATCAAAACCGTTGACGGATAAGCAGCAGTCCCCCCCGGCACATAAAGACCCACTCTGTCAAGAGGAATGATGCGCTGTCCTGTGACGATGCCATCATTTTCTGCTATCATAAAACCAACTCGGCGCTGTTTTTCATGGAATTTGCAAATGTTTTCTGCCGCCTCATTAATGACAGCGAGCAGCTCAGGAGAAACTGATTTAATAGCAGCGTCAATTTCCTCGTCGCTCACTTCAAGCGATGAAAGTTCTGCCTTATCATATAAGCGGCAGAAGCGGTAAAGAGCAGCGTCGCCTTCTCGCTTGACTTCATCAATAATTGCTGTGACATCAGCCGAAACATCAACAAAAGAAATAGAGCGCTCGATAAGCTCATCTTTGTTCGTTTCACTGTACTTTATAATTTCAACCATGTTATAGCTCTCCTTATTATGGTTTTATGCGATGTCACGCGCAAGCGAAGCTTTTATAGCGTTGCAAAGTGCGGTAATAGCGTCATTTTTAAAGCGGAAAGCTGATTTGTTGGCGATTAGCCTTGCGCTAACGTTAAAAACAAGGTCAAGGGTTTCAAGCCCGTTTTCACGCAGCGTTGCACCTGTTTCTACAATATCAAGAATAACGTCTGAAAGACCTGTCAGTGGCGCAAGCTCAATTGATCCGTTAAGTTTTATTATATCTATATCGCGGCAAAGCGAAGCATAATATTCAGACGCTATACGCGGGTATTTAGTCGCGACGCGCAGAGTGCGGCAGGTGTCGTCACGAAAGCCGCGCGGAGCAGCTATCATTAAACGGCAGATGCCAACGCCAAGATCAAGAAGCTCAAAAGTGTCAGGTGTTTCTTCGGCAAGTATATCCTTGCCAGCTACGCCTAAATCGGCGGCACCACGCTCGACACAAACCGGAACATCGGCAGGTTTTACCCATAAATATTTGACGCCTGCATCGGGGTTTTCAGCAATAAGACACCTGTCGTTGCCATCGTATCCGGTGCAGCCGTAACCGGCTGATACAAATATATCGTAAACTTTATCACCAATTCTGCCTTTAGGCAAAGCTATGTTAAGAGTTTTATTAAGCTGGTCCAAACGATTATCCTCCGGATGAATTATTTATACTGTATCACTTATACTCCTGTTGCTTATATCCGTGCGTTTAAGCAAATCAAGCCTTACAGCGAAGCCAATAGCACTCGCTCTCTTGCCCGTTCGCTCAAGAAGCCCGTCATATCGCCCGCCGGAGAGAACTCCTTCCGGTATTCCATCAAGATAACCTCGCATTACTATTCCGTTATAGTAGTTCATATCGCTTATAACGGAGAAATCAATAATAAGGTGGCCGTTGTTCCCATCCTTATCAAGAGCGGAGCATATTTCTTTAAGCTCACGCACAGCAGAAAGTGACGCTTCACTATGGCAGAGAGACCTAACTATTGGAATGACGCTTGATGGCGGGCCAAACGTTGCTATCAGTGCGGCAAGCGTGTCCCGCACCTCCGGTGACATGGTGCCATTTTTATAAAGCTCCTCAACGCCATGGAGGTTTTTGCCGCCAAGAAGCGTAATTGCTGTTTGGGCGACATCACCCCTAACATCAAGCTCCTCGAAAAGAGCGGTCAGGAGCCCCATATGTGAAAGGCAGAGCGAATAATCGCATCCATCTAAAGCTACGGAAAGGCTCGCTTCTGCAAGCATTATCACCTCAGATATGTCAGCGGGGCTTAACTCACCGATACATTCGACGCCTGTTTGCTGTATTTCGCGAAAACCACCTGCACGCCGCGAGTACCGGAAAATGTTTTCAGCGTAATAAACCTTTAGTAGACCATCATCAGGACTATAATTTTTAACCACCGATAAGGTGACGTCAGGTTTAAGCGCAAGCAAGCGTCCGTCACTTCCGTTGAAGGTGAGGACGCCGCCAGTTGAGAAAAATTCCTTGTATTTCGCGTAAAAATCGTAGTCCTCAAAGGTTCCAAGCTTAAAGCGTCTGTAGCCGCTGTTGATATAAAGCGAGCGCATAGCGAGAGCAGCTCTTTCTTCCGGGTAAAGAATATCAGTTGGTATCGCTTTTGCCTTTTTTATTACCTCAGCTTCATTTTTAAGAGCCATTTTATTCACCGTCACCTTTACTGTTGCGTACGTTTTTATTGTTATCGTCTGTATTTACACTTTTGGTTGAATTTTTTTGCTCACTTTTCTGATCGTTGGCAGCAGCAAGCCGCGAAAGCGCAAGCTTATATCCGCCCTCACCGTAAAGAAGGCACTTGCGAACTCGGGCGATAGTCGCCGTGCTCATTCCCGTTTTTTCTGTTATATAAGCGTAATTTTCACCGCGGTTCAATCTGTCGGCAGCATCGAAGCGTTGTGCCATATCAATTATTTCATTCACAGTGCATAAATCAATAAACAGGGCATAACATTCATCTATTGTTTTTAAAGATAATATTGCACGAAAGAGCTTATCAACAGTTTCAGTATGCAGCATATCCATAAATGTCGCCCCCCTGCAGGTATCATTTTAGTGCTTTATCACTTTAACGCTTTACTAAGATAAAGTATATGCCAACATTTTGCTTTCGTCAATGGTATTAAAAACAAAAATACAGTGATATTTTACATTATGTTGTGTGCAAATTGCACACTATATAGGTGTTAAGCAGCAGGCAAAAAACAGAGCAGGGGTATTGTAAAATAATAATAACGCCCGCCGGTGCTCACCGGCGGGCGCATGTTATGTAAATTACTTATATGTTGCTATGTTATTATTTTGCGTAGCAGGAGAAGATTGGATCAATTTTTTCTTTATCGGGTGCCTTTGTCAGAAGGCTGACAAGCGGTACAACAATAAGCCCACCAACCATTGCAAAGGAACCGGAGCGTATGGACGATGCGAAAATATAGCCAAGCACACCAGAAAGTTTTGTGCCTGTAGCAGAGATAATAAGCTGTGCTGTCATAACGCCTACGCCAAAGATGAAGTTTGCCCATACGGAAGCTTTCGTCGTGCGGCGCCAGTAGAGCCCGTACATGAACGGGGCAAGGAAAGCACCTGAAAGCGCTCCCCACGAAACGCCCATCATCTGAGCTATGAATGTAAATCCGAACATATCCTTGATTATAGCGACAGCTGCCGAAACGATGATGAAAAATACAACAAACAGCCGCATGGCGGAAACTTTGCCTCTTTCAGTGAGCTGTTTTTTCTTTTTAAGTGGGACTATCATATCAAGCGTAAGTGTGGAGCTTGATGAGAGAGAGAGCGAAGCAAGCGTCGACATGGAAGCGGCAAGGACGAGCAATATAACAAGCGCAATAATAGTATTACTTTTAAGTGACATCAGCATTGTCGGAATTATGGCGTCGAATCCGACCTCAGCAACGTTAATATCGTAAAGGCGTCCGAAGCCGCCGAGGAAATAACAGCCCCCGGCAATGATAATGGCAAATACAGTCGATATGATAGCGCCCTTGTTTATCATGCTCTCGCTTTTTATTGAGTAAAACTTGCTCACCATCTGCGGGAGTCCCCATGTGCCAAATGAGGTGAGAATTATAACGGTCAGGAGCGACAGCGGCTGCGGGCCAAAAAGGGATGTGTATGCACTTTTTACTGTGCTGCCGGAGTCAAGTTCGGCTGTTTTGGCAGATAAAGTAGCAATAGCTTCACTAAGACCGCCGTTTGCGGATAAAACCGCAAGTACAACAGCAACAATACCAAAGATCATGACAATGGCCTGGACAGCATTGTTTATCGCTGCGCTCAGATATCCGCCGAGGACGACGTAAATACCCGTCAGAGCAGCCATAATTATAATGACCCAGTAATAATCAATATCGAAGGCGAGGGCAAAAAGACTTGAGAGCCCGTTATAAAGCGACGCCGTATAAGGTATCAGGAAAATGAAAACGATTACAGACGCGGCGATTCTAAGCGCGGGAGAATCATACCGCAAGCCGAAAAAGTCCGGCATTGTGCGGCTGCCCATGTGCTGCGTCATAATGCGTGTGCGGCGCCCAAGTATGTACCACGGTAAAAGCGAGCCGATTATTGCGTTGCCTATGCCAATCCAAGTGGAGGAAAGACCGAAATTCCATCCGAACTGCCCGGCATATCCGACAAAAATAACAGCAGAGAAATAAGTTGTACCGTATGCGAAAGCTGAGATCCATGGCCCTATGTTTCGACCGCCAAGAACAAAATTGTCTACGTTTACAGCAGCTTTGCGGCTGTAAACACCAATTCCAATTGAAATGGCAAAGTAGACAGCGATGAAGATGATGGTAATCGTCATGATGTTGTTCTCACTCTCCTTTTCCCGGAGGGGGTAACATCAATAAAATAACCGCCCTCCGTAACTAAAATGAAGTTACAGAGGGCGGGTGTATAACATAAATCCCGCGGTACCACCTCTATTCACTGCAGCCTTACGACAGCAGCCTCTGGGGCACTCAGCAAAAGTGTGCCGAAACGAAAACAAAAAGAAAAAATCGTTTGAGCACGGCCCATCGCTTATGACCTATCCCTATAACGGGAGAAACCCGTCGCCGTCTACTCGGGGGCGGTTATATATACTCCGTCACCTTTCGGGGCGCTGCTCTCGGGATGTATTCAGCAAATGAGACATCTACCCTTGTTTTCACCCGGTATTCGTATCTCAACAGCCATCACCCACCGCCTCGCACCAACCGGCGGCTCTCTTGAGGGTTCCGGCAGGCCTACTTGTTCCCGGTCACCGCATTTAAAAGCTTGGAAATAAATATTTCAATACTTGTGCAAATTTTATCGAATAAAATGGACACTGTCAATGTATAACTCGCATAACTATACAGCATAAATGTAAGCATAATTGGTCAAAATCGACAAATCGCCTAATTTTATCATATTGCAGGCGTACACCACACAGGTGAACCGTAGCGCGTCTTGATGACAGCGCCCGCGCAATGCGGCAGTTCTATGCCGCCATCAGAGCGTTTTGTTACACCTCCCGTTTTAATTAAAACGGCGACTTCATTACTGCTGTAAAAAGAAACAGGTTCCATGTCCATATTGACGACAGTATATATAACATCACTGCCTGATGCGCGCCCGAATACTAAAAGACCGCAGGGGGAGTAGCGGCATAAGTATAGCTCGCCATCTTTATAAACAGTTTCACGCGTGCGAAGGGCGCCCATTTCACGGTAAAATGATAAAAGCTCCTTGTTTTCACGCCCCCACGGGAAGGGACGCCGGTTAAACGGGTCATTATAGCCCTCCATACCGGCTTCATCGCCATAATAAATGCTCGGTATGCCGGGAATTGTAGCGTTTATCATATATGCAAGCTTTGCAAGCGCGACGCAGCGCGCATATTCTTTTTTTATCATCCGCAAAGTGGCAAGCTCGGCGTTTGTTTTACCTTCCGGCGATGCTCCGGCAAGGGCTGTTATTATTCGTTCGGTGTCGTGTGTGCTTAAAATGTTCATTGTCGCGTGTATAACATCAGGCGGGTAGTGCTCCCACTCATTTTCAAGCGCGCGGTATAAAGG
>JAAYLD010000019.1 GCA_012522015.1 Clostridiales bacterium | reverse complement strand
CGCTTTGTTTCCGGTGAGGTTACACCTGCAAGCTTGGAAATGAACCTATCGGTTGCATCTACCCATCGGAAGTTGATATTCTTTTTTGCAAATACATGGCGAATTTCATCCGGTTCGTTTTTACGCATGAAACCGTGATCAACAAAAATACACGTTAGCTGTCCCGGAATTGCGCGCTCAAGCAGAGCTGCGCAAACGGATGAGTCAACACCGCCTGACAGCGCAAGGAGGACTTTTTTATCACCGACGCGATCTTTGATAAGCTTTATCTGCTCCGAAAGGTAATTCTCCATCGTATATCCACCCTTTGCGGAGCAAATGCGATAAAGGAAATTGTGGATTATTTCAGTGCCGTTCTGTGTGTTTTCAACTTCAGGGTGGAACTGAACTCCATAAATTGAGCGATCGCGATTCTCAACTCCGGCTATCATGCACTGTGGTGATCTTGCTGTAACATCAAAGCCCGGCGGGGCAACTGTAACCACGTCCGTATGACTCATCAGGACGCGTTTTTGTCCGCCTTGACCGTAAAAAAGAGGGCAGTCCTCTCTTAACTCAGCTAAAACGGTGCCGTATTCACTTTTTTCACCTGATGCGATAACGCCACCCATCATATGGCATATAAGCTGCATACCGTAGCAGATGCCAAGAATGGGTATACCCATCTCAAGGATTTGGGGGTCACAGGCTGGAGCGCCTTCTTGATTGACGCTGCCGGGCCCGCCGGTGAGGATAATTCCTATAGGAGCAATTTTCGATACGTCAACAGCGCTAATGGTGTGCGGCATGATGACGGAATAAACTCCGCATTCGTGGACGCGGCGGGCGATAAGCTCCTTGTACTGCCCGCCAAAATCAATAATAAGAACTGTTTCCCTTGCCAAAACGATACCTCAGTATTCGTAAGTTTTTATTATAGATTCTGCAACTTCACGCCGCTTGATACAGCGATCCATTGCGTTTTTTCAATATATCTGTGAGCTTCTGCCTCTGTCATTTTAAGCGCTTAATGAGAATTAATTTCGCGCGGTTGATAATTCGTATTTCTTCCATTGGGCTCATAAGCGACTCGGCTCGGCGGCCGGCCGCTCGCAGACGCATATTTACCGCATAAAGAAGATCTACAAGCTCGGTCGCATCATACCGTTCATACGGTTTTGCCAGTACAATTATACCATAATCCTTTGTTTTCTGCTGCACTTGCTCATAAAGCTCGCTTCTAACGAAAAAAAGGCACAGCTGTCGACTCATAACGAATAAGATCAACGGCAAGCCGCAACCCAAAGTCATCCGGCAGAGGGGTATTGATTATTACAATATTGTAAGGATGACTGGACATGAGACGGCGTGCTTCATCGGCACCACCAGCCGCAGCGTCACCCACAGCCGTTTTTAAAATATAGCGTCCGTCACGAGGGAATTGCCGACCATCTGGATAAATGTATGCTACAGTACATACGAACCATTCTGCCGTGAATCGGGAGCCACGGAACGGACGATAATGTAGATGGGTCGGGGCGTAGCAAAAGATTCGACTGGACAATATCGCTATAACCGGCAATGGCTGAAGCGTCGAAGGATATGCCCTCATCAAATGCACGCCGAAACTCGGTCGGCATTATTGTAATACATTATTGAGCGCCAGTGATGTCACAGAAGGAAAGGCGAATGAACTTAACGTTCTCCTCTTCCACGTAGGATATGACATCGTCTTTTGTATACATGTCTGCTACCATCCTTTCACGCGGCACAAAGCAGTTACGGACAGAAAGGCGCTATCATCACCTGTATTCCTTGGGGAATAGAAAAGGCACACGTGTGTTGCCAGCAGTGATTTACCAAGGCGATAAATATGAATTTTGTGCTAATTAACGATAAAACATTATAATAAATGCGCGTTTTGTTGTCAACGGTTTTTACTGCAATACCCGATGGTATTTACAATAAAGCAACTGTCCGTTCAAATAATACTATTGACATAACATGGAATAAACTGTATGCTTTAAACATCATACAAATATAAAATTGTTTGTGAAATTTTGTAATCGTGCATTATCAGGTGCCATTGAATTATTGAGGAATTTAATGAAAATGGCTGTAAAATTAAAAAAGGAAGATAATAGTGGTAAAGACAGGCCTAAAAAAATAGAAAAGAATGCAGCTTTTCTTTGCGTGCGGACTGTTGCCATACGCATAAAAAGCTTTTTCGTGCAGCAGTGGAGGACGAGCCCTGCCGTTTTTACTGCTATTTCTGCCCTTGTTCTCAATTTTTTTATAGAGATATTTTGCGCCCGCTCAATAGCTGGTGGCGTTGTGAATATGGTGTCAAATCCGCTGATATATCTATACAACTCAGCTATACTTTTTGCTTTTTTATCAATTTCGCTTTTGTTCCGCAAACGGTTTTTCGTATTTTTTTTAATTTCAATAGTATGGCTTGGTTTAGCAACGACAAACTGCGTTTTACTCGGATTTAGAACGACGCCGCTTTCCGCGATTGATTTTTCAATATTTTTAACTGTTGTTCCGGTCGTAAAGCATTACTTGAAAATATGGCAAATAATACTGATAGTACTTGGAATCCTTGTTGTGATAAACGCCATTGTCCGTCTTGGGATCAAGTGCCCGAAGGAAAAGCTTCCGACAATGGAAAGAATTCTGCCTTTTATGATATCATCTTCCCTTGTTATATGGGTGACGATAACGTCGAGCGATACCGGTGTGCTGCCGAATCAGTTTACAAATATTGCTAACGCATATAAGGATTATGGCTTTGTTTACTGCTTTTCCCGCAGCATCGTTGACCGCGGCATTGACGAACCCGATGATTATGATAAAGAAATGATAGACGATATTGTATCTGAGATTGAGGAAAATGATAAAGATTATACCACGCACTCAAGTGTGAAGCCAAATATAATATTTTTACAGCTTGAGTCTTTTTTCGATCCCAAACACCTAAAAAATTATGGGTATTCCGGTGATCCAACGCCTGTTTTCACATCTTTAAAGGAGAAGTACCCCTCCGGTTATCTTACGGTTCCTGTCTTTGGCGCGGGCACCGCCAACATTGAGTTTGAAGCTTTAACCGGTATGAAGGTTTCGTTTTTTGGTGCAGGTGAATACCCGTATAAAACGGTGCTTGCCAATAAAACGTGCGAAAGTGTCTGTTATAATTTAAAGGAATTCGGTTACCATACAACAGCGATACACAACAACACAGCCGTGTTTTACGGACGCGATATCGTTTTTGCAAACTTAGGCTTTGATAACTTCATATCTATTGAAAATATGTATGGCGTCACATACAATGAATGCGGTTGGGCAAAAGATTTTTGCCTGACCGGGGAGATTATGAAGACGCTTACGACTACCGACACACTTGACTTTATCTATACTATTACAGTTCAGGGGCACGGGCGTTACCTGTCTGATGCGGAATACGAGAAAATTATTAGTGTCGACGGTGTTAACGAGGACATGAAGGAGCAGCTATCGTTTGAATATTACCTCAACCAGTTGCGTGAGGACGATGAGTTTATCGGCGACCTTACGAATGCTCTTTCCAGTTACGATGAGCCTGTTGTGCTTGTGATGTTTGGCGACCATTTGCCGAACTTTGAATTTACGGCAGATGATCTTGATAACGGCAATATTTTTCAAACTGAATATATAATATGGTCAAATTTTGAGCTTATCGTCGATGATAAAGACCTTGCTGCATATCAGCTTTACGCATATGTTACGGGTCTTTTCGGGCTTGATTCAGGTGTAATAGCCAGCCTTCATAGAACACTATCAGATGACGACAACTATTTAGTGATGCTAAAAACACTGATGTACGACATGATATACGGAGAAGGCGATGCTTTTGGGGGTGTAAACCCGTATAAGCCGACGAACCTTGTATTTGGAATCGGTGATTACAAAATTACAGGAGCACGGAGATTTACGGACACAGTATATGTAACAGGTGTGGGCTTCACTGAGTCAAGTGTTGTTTATATCAATAACTTTAAGCAGGATACGATATTCATAAATGAGAACACTCTTATGATTTCATCGAAAAGATATAGAGACGGCTGTGTGCTGACAGTAAAACAGCTTTGTGCGAATGGCCATGTGCTTAATACTACAAAACCATTTTACGTTGATATAGCCCGCTGATTGTGCGGAGAGAAAAAAAGCTCCCTTGATTTAGTCGAGGGAGTTTTTGTTGCTGTTTATTTTATACGCAGCACTTTAGTATAGCACCGTCACGGAAGCTGCGCCACCGCTTCGCAGTATATGCACCTGTATGTACGCGAGTCTGCCTCTGAAAGCCGGAATTCAGAGACCAGCTCCGGTTCAATTGTTGTGATACAGCGAGGGTTTTTACATTTTAACACACCTACAAGGCTCTTCGGAAGCGTCAGACGCTCACGCTTGTATAATTTACCTCCGCGGATAATATTGACTGTTATACCGGGATCGATGAAGCCGAGTACATCAAGATTAATGTCAATTACACGCCCTATTTTTAGGATGTCTTTACGCCCCATCTTGACGCTGTCAGCGTTTGTTATCATTGCAACGCTACAGTCAAGCTCGTCAAGGTGCAGCGTGCGGTATATCTCCATACCCCGTCCGGCTGTTATATGATCGAGGACAATACCATTTTCTATCTTTCCTATTATCATAACCTCATTCCTCCTTATGTGCACATTACGCCATATTAAACGCGGATTTCAAGGAGCCACAGGATTAGCGCCATACGGATGAATTTGCCGTACCTGACTTGTTTGAAGTAACAGGCGCGAGGATCATCATCGACGGCAACAGATATTTCATTAACACGCGGAAGCGGGTGCATAATTGATAAATCGGGTTTTGCGCTTTTCAATTTATCCGGGGTGAGAATATAAGTGTCCTTTAAGCGCAGATAATCAGCTTCGTTGAAGAAGCGCTCTCGCTGAACGCGCGTCATGTAAAGGATATCAAGGGAAGGCATGGCGTCTTCAAGCGAGGCCGTCTCTACAAATGGTATATGAGAGGGTATGAGCGTTTCTTCTTTTACATAATCGGGGATGCGAAGCTCCTCGGGTGATATAAGCACGAAAGATACATCAGGATAGCGGGACGTGGCGTTTATCAGCGAATGAACAGTGCGCCCGAATTTTAAATCACCGCATATGCCAAACGTCAATCCGGAAAAGCTGCCCTTTTCACGCTTGATTGTCAAAAGATCAGTCAGTGTTTGTGTCGGATGGTTATGCCCTCCGTCACCGGCGTTAATAACCGGAACAGTTGATTTCATTGAAGCAACAAGCGGCGCTCCCTCTTTCGGATGTCGAATAGCAATAATATCGGCATAACAAGCGACAGTGCGGACGGTATCGGCGACGCTTTCTCCTTTTGAGACGGAGCTGCTTACCGCCTCTGAGAAGCCAAGGACAACGCCGCCAAGCTCATACATAGCCGCTTCAAAGCTCAGGCGTGTCCGGGTTGACGGCTCGTAAAAAAGTGTCGCCAGCTTTCTTCCGTTGCAAGCGTGCGCATATTTGATGGGGTTTTCGATTATATCTTCCGCTGTCGTAATCAGCTCGTTTATCTCGTCGACAGTGAAGTCTTTTATATATATACAGTGCTTCATAATTTATATATTTATCCATCCCTCGTCTGCCGGATTGTCACGGAAAGCAATAAGTTTTTTGACATCCTCAGGTTTTATATAGCCAAGTTCAATAGCAGTATCAACTATGGTGTCAAAATCTGTGAGGGAAATATTTTTCACACCGGCAGCACTCAGCCTTTTGAAACTTATATTCATATTGTATGTAAATATGCTTGCGACACCGACAACATCAGCACCGGCGCCACGCAATACATCAACGGCGTCGAGGACGCTTCCGCCCGTTGAGATTAAATCTTCGATGACGACTGTTTTCATCCCAGCGGTAAGCTTTCCTTCTATGTGATTGTTACGGCCGTGGCCTTTCGCACTTGCGCGAACATAACCCATCGAAAGGCCGAGGATGTGAGCGGCGATAGCAGCGTGCGGTATTCCGGCAGTGCTTGTACCCATCAGCATCTCGGCATCAGGGTAGTTCTCACGCATAGTATCAGCAAGAGCGTATTCAATTTCACTCCGTACGGTGACATCGGAAAGAGTAAGTCTGTTGTCACAGTAAACGGGGCTTTTTATGCCGCTTACCCATACAAACGGCTCGTTCGGGCGGAAAAACACAGCGCCTATTGACAGCAGCGCCTCGGCAATCCTTCTTTTTGTTTTAGCGTTTGTGCTTGTACTTGTGCTGGTGTTCATATATGTGTTACCTCCGTATATATGTCAGATTTGTTTTTTCCGAATAATCATATCATCCGATAAAATCTGCGAGGCACCGACGATATGCGCCAATCGGATCAGGAGATGATGTTATAGGGCGTCCTACGACTATGTAGTCTGAGCCAAGCTCGCGCGCGATAGCCGGTGTTGTCACACGCACTTGATCGCTCATATCGCCGCCTGAAAAGCGGATACCGGGAGTCACGGTGATAAAATCATCGCCGCATACTGCATGGACGCGCTCAGCTTCAAGGGGTGAGCAGACAACGCCGTCAAGTCCCGCGGCGCGCGCGTTTTGCGCGTAGCTCATCACGACCTCCTCAATCGGATGGGAGATTAAAAGCTCATGTCGCAGCATTTCGGGGGATGTGGATGTAAGCTGGGTTACAGCAATGAGAAGCGGGCGGCTGCCGTCAGGCCGCGTCAGCCCCTCAATAGCGGCTTTCATCATAGCCTGCCCGCCGGCGGCATGGACGTTGCACATATCAATATCAAGGGTACGAAGCGAGCGCATAGCGCTAAAAACGGTGTTCGGTATGTCGTGTAGTTTTAGGTCAAGGAAAACTTTATGGCCGCGGGATTTTATTTTTTTAACTATATCAGGCCCCTCGGCGTAAAACAGCTCCATCCCGATTTTTACAAACGGGCGCTCGCTGCCAAAAAGAGCAAGAAAATCAAGCGTTTTTTCTCCGTCAGGAAAGTCACAGGCTATGATTACATCTCTTTTGTGTTTTATGTTCATAAATGCGCCCCTCCGATTATATCGCTTAATTTATTAATTTTATATTTTGTCATAACAGAGGGAAGGGAATTTATAATATCAAGGCAGGCGGTCGGATTTACAAGGTTAGCAGTCCCAACCTGAACCGCTGTTGCCCCTGCAAGCATCATTTCAATGACATCTTCTGCTGTACTGACGCCACCCATGCCAATTATGGGTATTGAAACGGTTTTGTAAACGTCGTAAACCATACGTAAGGCAATAGGGAATATAGCAGGGCCGGACAGGCCGCCTTTTTCGTTTGCAAGTAGCGGGCGGCGACGGCGCAAATCAATTCGCATACCGGGCAGCGTATTAATAAGGCTCACGGCATCGGCGCCGGCCGCTTCTACGGCAGCGGCAACGGCGGCAATGTCAGCTGCAGCGGGCGAAAGCTTTACAATCAGCGGCTTTTTGACGGCGCGACGCACGGCGGACGTCACCTCTGCCGCCATCTTCGGGTCAAGCCCGAATGCAGCACCGCCCCCGTGAACGTTCGGGCAGCTTATATTCAGCTCAATCCATCCGACCTGCTCCTCGAGATCAAGCTTTTCTGCGACAGCAACGTATTCTTCTATCGAAAAACCGCAGACATTTGCCATCGCAGACTTGTGAAAATACTTTGCCATAAGAGGAAGCTCGCGCGATATAACGGCGTCGACGCCCGGGTTTTGAAGCCCGACGGCATTGAGCATTCCGGCGGGGCACTCAGCAATGCGCGGCTGCTCGTTCCCGAAACGAGGGTATAGTGTCGTTCCTTTAAATGAAAATGTACCAAGCACGTTTATATCGTAAATTTGCGAAAACTCATAGCCGTATCCGAACGTTCCGCTTGCTGCGATGACGGGATTGTCAAGCATTATTCCGCAAAGTACAACTGACGTATCACAACGCTCGGCAGTATCGTTTCTTTTTACTTCCATAATATCTCTTCCTTTTCAAGCACAGGGCCGTCTTTGCATATGCGCTTGTATCCGGTGACAGTGCGGCATGAACAGCCCATGCAAACGCCGAAACCGCACGCCATCCGCTCTTCAAAGCTGTACTCACCTGATGTTGCGGCAGCTTTATAAACTGCCCTCAGCATCGGCTCGGGGCCGCAAGAGTATGTGTATGTGTATGATCCGGCAGCGGGCAGGGCGTCGGTTACAAATCCGCGTGTGCCGTGCGATCCGTCGGCTGTCGTTACTGTTACAAAAGCTCCGATTTCACGGAACTTATCTTCATAAAATACTTCTTCCGCAGTGCCGAACCCGAGGATTACGGCGACGTGCTTTCCCTCGGCTATTAGGCGGCGGGCAAGAAGATAAAGGGGTGACACACCGCACCCCCCGCCAATGAGGAGAGGATAAGGGCCGCTTTTTTTTGTGTCATACCCGTTGCCAAGCCCTGTTAAGAGATCGAGCTCCACTCCCGGGCGAAGCGTCGACATGAATTCGGTGCCGCCGCCGATGTTTTTATAAATGAGAGTTAAAACCCCGCTGCCGTCACCGCTACAATCGTATATATCGCAAACAGATATTGGGCGGCGAAGGAAATATCCGTCAAGCTTGATGGCGACAAACTGCCCCGGGCGCGTGATGTCTGAAACATCGCCTAAAAGCTTCATTTCGTATGTTGCCCGCGCGATTTTTTCGTTTTTTATTATAGTAAATGTCTTATTCATATGTTCTTTGCTACAACTTCCGTGCGTTTTCGTTTGTTTTATGCCTTTCCGAGCAGATATTTTTCAATTTCAGGGGCTATCCACGCCACTTTGCCACCGCATATGGTGAGAAGGCAGCGGCAATCAACCCGCATACCGGCGAATGGCGTACTTTTCCCCATTGAAATGAACTCACAAGGATCAACAGCGAACCCGTCACCGAAGCAAAAGAGCGTAAAATCGTCGCGTCGTGTGGGCAGACCGAATCTGCGGCGCAGGTTCTCCGACATTAAAGCGATGAGCTTATCAAGCGTAATTACGCCTTTTGAAACAAGTCCCGTATAAAGCACTGGAAATGTGCACTCAAGCCCCGAAATTCCGTTTAAACTGCCGACGAGACCTCGGCTTTTTTCATCCGGCGAGTGCGGCGCGTGGTCTGTCGCTATCATGTCAATCGTGCCGTCGATAATGCCGCAAATGAGAGCTTCGCGGTCGGCGCGTGAGCGTATCGGCGGGTTCATACGGAAGGCTCCGTCGTCACGCAGCATGGAATCGTCAAGGAGAAGATAGTGCGGCGCTGTCTCGCACGTTATATTAAGTCCCTCAGCCTTCGCTTGGCGGATAAGCGCGACTGATTCTTTCGTTGATATGTGGCAGGCGTGATAAGCGCAGCCGGTCTCACGGACAAGAGCGATATCGCGCTCAAGCTGTCGCCACTCGCATTCGGAGAGGACACCGCGTACACCGCGCTCGCGGGCGTATTGCCCGTCATGGATGAAAAGCTCAACTCCCACCAAAAACCGCTCGTCCTCGCAGTGTGACGCAATTATCTTGCCTTCACCCCGGGCGGCTATCATCGCTTCACGCATTAAAGCGTCGTCCATGACGCTGTGTCCGTCATCTGAGAAGGCGCAAACGAGGGGGGAGAGCGAATGTATATCGGATAGTTCGACTCCGCGCTCACCGCGTGTGATGGCGCCGTAGGGGTGGACACGAACGGCGGCGTCGCGCTCGATTATGTCAAGCTGCGGCTTTAAATTTTCCACGCTGTCCGGGACAGGATTCACATTAGGCATGGCGCAGACATCGGTAAAACCGCCCCTTGCAGCGGCAAGTGTGCCCGTGCGAACAGTTTCTTTATAAGAAAAACCTGGCTCACGCAGATGCACATGAACATCAGCAAAGCCGGGGAATATTAATGATGAAAAAGCAAATGGTGTGTCAAAAAAGTCATCGCTTAAAATTGAACGAAGCATATCACCATACATGGAAGTGAAAACGGAGTATTTTTCAAAAAGATCTATTTTCAATTTCTTTTCCATCCATCGTCACCTCCGTTTTATGGTTTTGCTTTTATCTTCGGATACGGTAGCATAAAAAATCCTGCCACCAAAGGCAGGACAAGTGAAGACAGCGTATATACGCCACCTAATACAGATAAGATATTTACATGCGGTCACAGCGCTGAAATACATAAGTGAAATATAAAAGCGCTGGTGATCGGTTCTCTTGTCAGTATCTCTGTACTGCCTTTAAAGATTAAGCACATTATACAGTGCCCCGGTGTTTGTGTCAATAGTAAATATGTAAAAAAATCTGCTTTACTATTTATCAAATATTGCCGTGTGGTATTGACAAAAAAATGGGTAGTGTGATATTATAACTGTACGTGTGCATTCAGTTTTTGCACGAAAAAATAAAAGGAGATAGACATAAAACACACACGACGCTATAAAACACGGTCGGTGCCGCCCCTGCGGGCGGTTGCCGTGTAAAGCAGCGGGCGTGGTGGGGAAACCGAAGGAGGACTTATTTAAATGTCAGTAGTAACAATCAAACAGCTCCTCGAAGCAGGCGTCCATTTCGGACATCATACGAGGAGATGGAATCCCAAAATGGCCGAGTATATATTCACCGAAAGAAACGGTATATATATCATCGACCTTCAGAAAACCGTTAAGAAATTTGAAGAAGCGTGCATGTTCGTACGCGACCTTGCAGCAGAAGGCGGAACGATTCTTTTCGTTGGCACGAAGAAGCAGGCTGCTGATGCTATTCGTGAAGAGGCAACGCGCTGCGGCATGTATTATGTCAACGTTCGCTGGCTTGGCGGAATGCTGACAAACTATAAGACCATACGCAAGAGTATCAACCGTCTTGCACAACTTGAAAAAATGCAGGCAGACGGTACATTTGACGCTCTTCCGAAGAAAGAAGTCGCCGCGCTCCAGAAGGAAATGGAGAATTACGAACGCAACCTCGGCGGCATCAAGAATATGGATAGGCTTCCGGACGCCATTTTCATCGTTGACGCGCGTAGGGAGCACATCGCCGTTCTTGAAGCAAAGAAGCTTGGCATACCGATAATCGCTATTGTTGACACGAACTGCGACCCTGACGATGCAGACTATATCATTCCCGGCAACGATGACGCCATCCGTGCAATTAGATTGATTTCATCGGTTCTTGCTGATGCCGTTATTGAGGGAAGACAGGGCGAATCTTTCGACGAGGGCGAGAGTGCAGTTGAAACTGAGCCTGAAGCTGATAATGACGATGAGGATAAAGGCGAAGACAAAGAAACAGACAAAGACACAGACAGCACAGAAGTAGTCACAGATACTACAGATACCACAGATACGCAAAAAGCTGAAGTTGAGACTGTCGAGAGCACCGAGGCTTAAGCCCAGCGCCGGTCAATGATTGTAAGATGATAAAATAATGACCCAGGAGGATAAAACGATAAATGGCAACAATAAATGCTAAAATAGTATCTGAGCTTCGTGCGAAAACCGGATGCGGAATGATGGACTGTAAAAAAGCTCTGATTGAGGCTGACGGTGACTTTGATAAGGCTATAAAGATTCTGCGTGAAAAGGGACTTTCAGTTGCAGCAAAGAAATCCTCGCGCATTGCAGCGGAAGGAATGGTTGATATATTAAAGAGCGAAGATGGTAAGACAGCGGCAATGATTGAAGTCAACACAGAAACTGACTTTGTCGCTAAAAACGAATCTTTCCGTGAATTCGTGCGCGGAACACTCAAGGTTATACTTGAAAAGCGTCCTGCTGACATAGATGCTTTGATGCAGCTTCCTTACGACAATTCATTCACAGTCGAGAGCAAGCTCAAAGATATGATTTTTACAATAGGCGAGAATATGAACATTCGCCGTTTCGTTGTTGTTGATGGCATTATGTCAACTTATATTCACGGCAAGGGCACAACAGGTGTTATAGTTCGTTTTGACACAGACGAAGAAATCGCTAAGACCGAGGGTTTTGCCGAATTTTCAAAGAACATCGCTCTTCAAATTGCGGCAGGTAATCCTCCGACATACATCTCGGTTGAAGACGTTCCGCAGAGCGTCATCGACGAGGAGATGGAGATTCAGATTGCTGCTGCAAAGAACGACGAGAAGCTCGCCAACAAACCCGATGAAGTTATTGCTAAGATTGTTAAAGGCAAGCTCAATAAACTCTTTTATGATCGTGTTTGCTTACTTGAGCAGCCATATGTTAAAGAAGATAGCATTAAGGTTGGCAAATATATTGCCGATACAGCGAAGGCTCTTGGCGGCGACATAAAGGTAACCGGATTTTGGCTTTATGAGCGTGGAGAAGGCCTTGAAAAACGCGAGGATAACTTTGGCGACGAGATAGCGCAGCTCCTCAACTAAATCGTATTATAAATTCGCCCCGTGTACAATCAATCACGATGGTACGCGGGGCGTTTCGGCGCGTTTATGTAACAATGATAATGAATTCAATAATTTTGTGTTTACAAAACATATTTTTCAGTGTAAAATATATAAAGGAAAAAGCAAATAGTGGAGCGCTTGCCGCCCCCTGCTTATGAGGTGTTATGGAGTATATTGATAATTCGTCTAAGCCCAAATATAAACGCATTTTAATTAAGCTGTCCGGCGAGGCGCTAAAGGGTATAGACGGGAATTCAATTATCGACGAGAAGATAATCGATAAAATTGGCAGGGCCGTTTCGCGCTGCCATGAACTTGGCGTAGAGGTTGCTATTATCGTAGGCGCCGGAAACATCTGGCGCGGCGCAAGCGGTACCGGTATGGATCGCACGCGAGCCGATCATATGGGTATGCTGGCGACAACAATAAACGCGCTTGCTCTTCAGGATGCATTTATACGGCTTGGTATGGAGACACGCGTTATGACAGCGATTTCTATGCAGGAAATAGCAGAGCCATATATCAGAAATCGCGCTGTACATCATCTTGATCATGGGCGTGTTATAATATTTGGGTGTGGAATCGGAAATCCGTTCTTCACAACTGATACGGCCGCTGTCATGCGAGCGGCAGAGATTGGAGCCGACATAGTTATACTTGCAAAAAATATCGACGCTGTTTACGACAGCGACCCGAGGAGGAATCGGGGCGCAAAAAAGCTTGATGTCGTTGATTATAAATATATACTAAATAACGAATTGACCGTTATTGACTCAACAGCAGCGTCTTTTTCAAAGGATAACAATATACCTCTTCTTATTTGTGCACTTCGTGACCCGGATAATATAGTCCGAGCTGTGATGGGAGAAAAAATCGGTACGCTCGTCACGCATACGAACAATATGAATACTTGATTATATTGCAGATTGGCAACGACGTAAAAGACGTAAAAAATGATATTGGCAAAAAAAGTATTGGGAGGAAAGCGACATTATGAAGCTTAAAACTGATGAATTTGAAGCAAAAATGAAAAAATCTTTAGCGGTATATGCAGAATCGCTCTCGACAATACGTGCAGGACGTGCAAATCCTGAAATATTATCACGTGTAACCGTTAATTATTACGGCGCACCAACGCCTATCACACAAGTTTCCGAGGTGCGTGCACCCGATCCGCGTACGATTACAGTAACACCATGGGACTTATCGATGCTTAAGCAGATTGAACGTGCTATACTTGCCTCTGACATTGGCATTACACCGGCAAACGACGGTCGCATTATCAGGCTGACAATCCCACCGCTCACAGAAGAACGTCGCCGTGAGCTTAAAAGGCAAGTTGAACGAATGGGAGAAGAAGCAAAGGTCGCTATCAGAAACATTCGCCGAGAAGCAATCGATAAGGCAAAGTCACAGAAAAAAGCAGGCCAGATGACCGAGGATGAAGTAAAGCTGTCAGAGAAGGACGTTCAGGCGCTTACAGATAAATATATAAAAGAAATTGACGCCGTATCTGAGCGTAAGATTAAGGAAATACTCAATATATGACGCCGTTCTGCCGCACTGATGATACATCGCATTGAGGATAGATAATGGGTTTATTGGCGTTTTTCCGCAGGCGAGACACTAAAGATAATACTAAAGCTTCGTCGTCGAGCGGTAATAAAGGCATAATTAAAAAGACGGAACCGGTCGTCGTTGACGACCGGCTCCGTCATATAGCATTTATAATGGATGGAAACGGTCGCTGGGCACAGAAGCGAGGTATGCCGCGCGAATACGGTCACGTAGAAGGGGCAGCGACGTTCAAACGTATCGTCCGTTACTGCGGTGATATCGGCATCCGAATTGTAACAATATACGCGTTTTCCACGGAAAACTGGCGGCGCCCGCAGTCCGAAGTTGACCGTATTATGTCACTGTTTAGCGAGTATTTAGACGGGGCGGAGCGTGAGCTTGAGGAAAACAAGATACGTTATGCTTTTCTTGGCGATAAAATGGCATTCCCGCCGGAAATCCGTGAACGTATGCGGGCTCTTGAACGCGCCTCAGTTAAGTATGATCTCAGACTTAACGTTGCAATAAATTACGGTGCCAGGGCAGAGATAGTTCGGGCGGCGCAGGAGCTTGCTGCGTCGGGTGGCGAAATATCGGAGAGGACATTTGCACAGCATCTTTACACACGCGGCTGCTCAGACCCAGATTTGATTGTTCGCACGGGCGGTGAGATGCGACTGTCAAACTTTTTATTGTATCAAGCTGCTTATTCCGAGCTTTATTTCACCGATGTGCTCTGGCCTGATATGCAACCGTCGGATGTCGACGAGGCCGTTTGCGAGTTTTACAGGCGCAGCCGAAGATTTGGTGGTGTCGAGGCTAAAAAACAGCACACAGTGTGATAACGCTGTTGTATATTTTAAAACAAAAGATTAAAACAGGAAAAAGAAATGTTAAAAAGAACGCTGACGTCAGCTGCGCTTATAATACTATTAATACCGGTTCTTTTATACAGCGACACGCTGCTTTTTCCGGCGGTGCTCGCCTTTCTATCTGCATCTGCGGTTTTTGAGATGGCTCGTTGTGTCGGGCTGTCAAGCCGCCGGTATTTATCTCTGACAATTCCGGCATATATAATAGCGGGCTGTCTTCCGTTTATACAGTACTATATTGAAGTTGATATATTTGCATTTATATCTTTCTTTATTTATGCTTTGATTTTTGTTATATATTCTGTAGCTGTTATAAAGTATTACAAAGGGCTTTTACCACCCTACGCTGTTTTTATTTCAATGTTTTTTTATATAGTCATATCTGCTGTTTGTGCTGTCGCCATTATAGGAAACGAAGATGGAAATGGTATGATTTATCTTCCGCTTGTCGTTATAGGGTCATGGGTTACAGATACGGCAGCATACATCGTTGGTTGCAGCATTGGGCGACACAAGCTGAATCCAAATGTTTCACCGCATAAAACTATTGAAGGCACCTTTGGCGGAGCTGTTGGTTGCTGTGCCGGATTTCTGCTTTATGGTGTGATTGTCGCATCAATTATCGGATGCGATGTCAATTATTCTGCTCTTGCTCTGTCAAGTATAGCAGTTTCAGTTGTTTCACAGATGGGCGATTTAATCGCCTCATATGTAAAACGACGCTTCGGTATAAAAGATTACGGTAAGCTTTTTCCCGGGCACGGCGGAGTTCTTGACCGCTTCGACAGTATGTTTGCCGTAGCGCCCTTCTTATTCATACTGACAAAGTATCTTTCATATTTTAATTAACAGTTAATGGTAAATTCTGATGACTTATATTAATAGCAACAAGCCGGTACTATCAATTCTTGGTTCCACAGGTTCCATTGGCAGGCAAACGCTTGAGGTAGCGGAGAAGCTTGGCACAAAAATTGATTTTATGTGTGCAGGCTCAAACGATGTGCTCTTTGAAGCTCAAGTGCGCCGCTTTCGTCCACGTGCCGTCGCCATGAGTGATGAGAGGGCAGCGTCAAGGCTTAAAACAGCACTTGCAGACATGGACGTAGTCGTTATGGGCGGTGCAGATGCCGTTATGTACGGTGCCGGCGATGCCCGCGCAGATATAACAGTTGTCGCAATATCCGGAATGGCGGCCGCAAAGCCTATGATGGCAGCAGCTTCAGCCTGCCGCCGCATAGCAATGGCAAACAAGGAAGCCGTCGTTGCTGCCGGCAACCTTCTTTTGTCGGAGATTTCAGCGCGCGGCGCTGAGGTTATACCTGTCGACAGTGAGCACAGCGCAATATTTCAGTGTATTGGCGCAGGACAGCGCTCTGATTTGCGCCGTGTGATTCTGACGGCGTCAGGCGGGCCGTTTTTTGGCAGAAGTGCTGCTGAGCTCAAATCTGTGACATTGGAAGAAGCGCTTTCGCACCCAACATGGAGCATGGGAGCCAAAATTACAGTTGACAGCGCGACGCTAATAAACAAGGGTTTTGAAGTGATTGAAGCGATGTGTCTTTTCGGGCTGTCAGCTGATCAAATTGATGTAGTCATTCATCGTGAGAGCATAATACATTCAATGGTTGAATTTACTGACGGCACTGTTATCGCTCAGTTGGGGCTTCCCGATATGAGAACTGCGATACAATATGCTCTGACACATCCCGCTCGTACTACCGGGCTGTCAGGAAGGCTTGATTTCACAACTCTTGGCTCGCTTACATTCGCAAAGCCTGATATGACGACGTTTCCGCTTCTTTCTGCAGCATTCGACGCTGCGCGTCAAGGCGGAACGTATCCCGCTGTTCTTTCGGCGGCGGATGAGATTGCAGTTAATGCTTTTCTTCTTGGCAAAATCGGTTTTTCAGATATCGCACGTTACATAAGCGATGCGCTCTCAAACCTTGGACAAGAGGGAAACCCAACGCTCGCCGAAATTTTAGAAGCGGATGCGGAAGCGCGCGCATATGTGCGAAAAAGAATTGATCGGGGTGATTTAAATTAGCTTTTTTAGTATAATAATCGCCATATTCGTCTTTGGAATGTTTATCTTTGTGCATGAGCTTGGCCATTTTCTTGCCGCGCGTGCATTTGGTGTGACAATTACGGAGTTCGCTATTGGTTTTGGCCCAAAAATTTTCTCACGTGTCAGCAAAAAAAGCGGCACTCGCTACTCGATACGCGCTCTGCCGTTTGGCGGATTTACTGGCATGGCAGGCGAGGATGAAGCATCGGACGATCCGAACGCTTTTTCAAAAAAAGCTCTGTGGCAGAGATTTATAATTATCGCAGCAGGTTCTCTTACAAACATAATAATTGGCGTTATTATAATGGTTTCCCTTGTGATTGCATCAAAATCACTTGGCTCAACAGTTATATATAGTTTCAATCCACCCGAAGGAGCAACAACAGCCCAGTCACAATCTGAGGGCTTAATGGTTGGTGATAAAATACTGTCAGTCGGCGGAGAACGTGTTCACATTGCAAACGATCTCGTTTATGAAATTATGCGTCGTGGCATTAAGGACGTCGATGTCGTCGTCCTTCGCGACGGCAAGGAAGTAACGATAAAGAATGTGACATTCCCTGTTTATTCAGCAAACGGAGTGTTATTTGGAGACATTGACTTCACCGTTTACGCTGAGGGCAAGACATTTCCCGTCGTTGTAAAACATGCTTTTTACCGCTGCCAATTTACAATAGAGATGATATGGGAATCTCTTTTTGACCTCATAACCGGGCGATATAGCGTAAAATCCGTCAGCGGGCCTATCGGTGTTACGGAAGCGCTTGGTGAAGCAGTGGAAAGCGGCATAGGAAACCTTCTTTATATTACCGTTATTCTAAGTATGAACCTTGGCATAATGAACCTGCTTCCGCTGCCCGCTCTTGACGGAGGCAGGCTGATGTTTCTTTTAATAGAGCTTGTCAGAGGCAAACCGATAAACCCTGTTTATGAGGGATATGTTCATCTCGTTGGTATAATCATACTGTTTGGCATTATGATAGCTGTCGCATTTAAAGATATAATGGCTCTCTTTGGAAAGTAGCGGGGGATGACAAACTATGCCAGATAAACAATTATGGAAAGGTAGGCGCCCGACGCGTTCTGTGCGCGCGGGCAGCCTTATTATTGGCGGGACAGCACCTGTATCGGTACAGTCAATGACAAATACAGACACATCTGATTTTAAGGCAACTGCAGAACAAACAAAGACACTTGCCGAAGCAGGGTGTGATGCTGTTCGAATCGCTGTTCCCGACATGCGTTGTGTCGGGATTTTTGAATATATTAGGCAAGCGGGCATCACCGTTCCGCTGATAGCGGATATACAGTTTGATTATAGGCTTGCAACAGAAAGCGTACGGCACGGTGCGGACAAGGTTAGGGTCAATCCGGGTAATTTAGGAGGACTTGAACGTCTTTTTGCGGTTGCCGAAGCATGTGCCGAGCGCCGTGTTCCAATACGAATCGGTGTAAACGGCGGTAGCATACAGAAGTCTCTTCTTGAGAAATACGGTGCGCCGACGGCAGAAGCGCTTGCTGAAAGTGCCCTTGAATATGTATATGCGCTTGAGCGCGCGGGCTTTTATGAAATTGTAGTATCCGTAAAATCGTCGGATGTTAAGACAATGGTTGAGGCATCGCGCATCGTCGCCGAAGACTGCGAGTGCCCGATTCATATCGGTGTTACCGAAGCGGGAACACAAGAGCGCGGCACAATAAAAAATGCTGTCGGCATAGGTGCGCTTTTGTGTCTTGGAATCGGCGATACGATACGGGTGTCGCTGTCGTCAGACCCTCTGCTTGAAGTTAAGGCAGGCCGCTATATACTTGACGCCTGCGGGCTTAGCAGCAGCGGCATTGAGCTTATATCATGCCCGACCTGCGGGCGAACGAAAATTGATCTCTTCGGTATACTGTCTGAGCTTGAGCCGCGTTTAGACAAGATAGACACAAAGGGGAAACGCATAAAGGTAGCCGTCATGGGCTGCGCTGTAAACGGCCCGGGCGAGGCTCGTGGCGCGGATGTAGGCATTGCAGGCGGTACTTTTGACGCAGTTATATTCCGCAACGGCGAAATAATTGGGCGTGTTGAAAGAAGTGAAGCTGCTGACGCCCTCATACGTGAAATTAATAATATAATTAACGAAGAATAAATGCTGTTTGCGCGTGATGCGCGCGAAGGGCGTGTAAGATGTGCATTTTATCGCACGGGATTATAATCAAAACATTAGTATGGTGAAAGGATAGAGACGGAAAAATGAATGAAAACGGCAGAAGCGGTGCATATGAAAATGAAACAAAAAAAATAACGCTTTGCGACAAATTTCCGCGCTTTTCACCGGATACGAAACAACGGGAAATCTTATTATCTGCTACATCTTTTTCACTTCGCACGGCAAAAGAGGAGAGAATTGTTGAAGTAAGGGCAAGCTTCCCCAGAATTATTGATCGCGATGAGCTTTACCGTATTGAAAAAGATATCGCGGAAGCATATGACCTAAGGTGTGTCCGCATACTGCCAAGTTATCCGAGCGAGCTTTTTTCACTTGATTACCTGCCCGTCGTTTTTGCGGAAGCGACGCGATTAGGCGCTGTCGCCGAGGGCTTTTTTAATGATTATACAGCAGAAATATCTGATAATGTGATAAATATAAAAATCCCGTTTCTTGACGGCGGCATTGACTTGCTTCACGGAGTCGGCACAGCGGATATTATCAAAGGCATTATAAAAAGCGAATTTTCGCTTGAGTATGAGGTTAAAATAACCCAGCGCGAGGATTACGCCGTGGCTACTGAGCGGCGCCGGCGCGCTTTTGAGGAAGAAGAGCGTGCCGCCATCAAAGCTGCCCGCGATTCGTGGAAGCAGCAAGCTGAGGCTATGGCGGATGAATATGCAAAGAACGGTGCCGTATCAGGCCCTACATATGAGCGCGTGGCGTCCTTATCAGGCGCTGGGACAGTCGTATGCGATGACGGCGACGGTACTATCAAATATGGCCGGCAAAAGCTTGATGTTTCAAATCCAAATCTGATTTTTGGCTCCGATATAAACATAGCAGAGCTTACCTCACTGCAGCTATGCTGCAGTGAGATGAAAAAATACGTATGTGCCGGCGAAATCTTTTTAATTGAATCGAAGGAAAGCCGCACAGGGGGTCGCGTTACCGTTACTGTAGGAATAACAGACAACGATACTTCTGCTTTTTTGCGTCTTTCCAAACCGACTGCTGAGGCGGAAGAAATAATAAGTCACTTCAAGGTTGGTGACTGCATCATCGCTGAGGGTAAGGTTGTATCTGATGAGCCCCGCGGGCGGCAAAACAACGCGTCAGCTAAAGGAAATAGAGAAACGGAATATTACGTAAATGTGCGCTCTATTGCCAAGATTCGGCGCATCATTAGAAGCGATAATGCACCTGAGAAGCGTGTCGAGCTTCATTTGCATACGACAATGTCGCAAATGGACGCGCTTATAGCGCCAGAAGAAGCACTGAAGCGCGCAAAGTTATGGGGGCACAAGGCAGTCGCCATAACTGATCATGGAAACGTTCAAGGTTTTCCTAATGCGATGCTTGAAAGTGAAAAGTCCGGTATGAAGGTGATATACGGCATAGAAGCGTACTTCGTTGATGACGAAGCGCGCGCTGTTTACGGAAGCTCGGACATTAATTTTAACGGCGAGTTCGTTGTATTTGATATTGAAACGACAGGTCTTTCGCCATCTTCCGATGAAATAACGGAAATTGGTGCTGTGCTTGTTCGCGGCGGTGAAATTATTGATTCATTTGCCTCGTACATCAATCCACGTCGACATATTCCTGAAAACATAACAAAGCTGACGGGCATTTCGGATGAAACTGTTGCCAATGCCCCCTATATTGAGGAAGTTCTGCCTAAGCTTTTTGATTTTTGTGGGGACAGGCTTCTTGTTGCGCACAACGCAAACTTCGATACAGCCTTCATACGCGCAGCAGCATCGCGATACAAGCTCAAATTTGACAATCCTTATCTTGATACGCTTGCTATGTCACGGTATGTGATTCCGTCGCTTAAAAGTTATGCTCTTGATGCCTTAGCAAAGCAGCTGGGCATTGAGGAGTTTGAGCACCACCGTGCGACGGACGACGCACGCGCCTGCGCTGAAATTTTCTTAGCGATGGCACGGATACTTGAGAAGGAAGGCATACGTGACATTCCGGCGATGGAGAGGGCGATGAGCGCAAATGCCGATCCACTTAAGCTACCACCATATCATCAAATAATACTTGTGAAAAATAAAACCGGGCTGAAAAACCTATATAAAATTGTTTCGGCAAGCTATTTACAGTATTACCACCGCAACCCACGCATACCAAAAACGTTGCTTAAAGAGTACAGGGAAGGGCTGATAATCGGATCCGCTTGTAATGCGGGCGAGGTTTATCGTGCGATTCTTGAAGGCCGCAAGGAAGAGGATATTGAGAAAATAGCAAAATTTTATGATTATCTTGAAATACAGCCAATATCAAACAACCGCTTTTTAGCTGACGATCAAAGAGTGAGCGGTGAGGAGCAGCTTCGTGAGATCAATCGTAAAATTGTCGCACTTGGTAAAAAACTCGGAATTCCGGTCGTCGCCACGAGTGATGCTCATTTTCTTGACCCTGAAGATGAAATTTACCGCCAGATTCTCATGCACGGCATGAAGTATCCGGATTATGCGCGTGAAACGAAGCTATACTTTCGCACGACTGATGAGATGCTTGAGGAGTTCTCATACCTTGGCGATGAGACGGCATACGAAGTCGTCGTTACAAATACGAATAAAATAGCAGACATGATAGAGGAAGTACGCCCGATACCTAAGGGTACGTACACGCCGAAACTTGAGGGCAGTGAGGAAGAGCTGACTCGCCTTTGCTGCAACCGTGCGCATGAACTGTATGGCGATACGTTGCCAGACGTAGTAGCTGAACGCCTTGACAAAGAGCTATCGTCAATTATAAAAAATGGATATGCTGTTTTATATGTAATAGCTCAAAAGCTTGTTGCATATAGTGAAAGTCTCGGATACCTTGTCGGCTCGCGTGGAAGCGTTGGATCGTCTATCGTTGCATTTTTCTCAGGTATATCAGAAGTCAATCCTCTACCGCCGAACTACAGATGTCCTAAGTGCCGTTATAGTGAGTTTATAACTGACGGCTCCGTCGGTTCGGGATTTGATTTGCCAGCGAAGTATTGTCCTGTTTGTGGTGAACTGATGATATCTGACGGGCATGATATACCATTTGAGACGTTCCTCGGCTTTTATGGTGAAAAAATGCCGGATATCGACCTTAACTTCTCAGGCGAGATACAGGGCATGGTTCATAAATACACAGAAGAGCTGTTCGGCGCTGAAAACGTTTTCCGTGCCGGGACTATTGGTACGATAGCATCGCGTACGGCTTACGGATTTGTAATGAAATACCTTGAGGAAAAAGGAGTGTCACTTCCGCGAGCTGATGTGGAGCGATATGTCGCCCGCTGTACCGGTGTCAAGAGGACAACAGGGCAGCATCCCGGCGGTATTATCGTTATTCCCAGCGAATACGAGATTTACGACTTCACACCAGTTCAGCATCCGGCCGATGACCCGACGTCAAGCGTTATAACAACACACTTTGCGTTCTCATATTTGCATGATACGATACTAAAGCTTGATGAGCTTGGACACGATATTCCGACAAAATATAAAATGCTTGAGCGTTATACAGGCGTAAAAGTGCTTGACGTGCCAATGAACGACCCAAAGGTTTATTCACTCTTCACCTCAAGAAATGCAATTGGCATACATGATGATAAGGGCGAGCCGGCTACTTACGGGTTACCTGAGATGGGCACGCGTTTCGTTATGCAAATGCTGATTGACTGCAAACCTAAAAATTTTACGGATCTTTTGCAGATATCCGGGTTATCTCACGGAACCAACGTATGGCTTGGCAATGCGCAGAAGCTTATCAAGAGCGGGAAATGTACGATATCCGACGTTATAGGATGCCGTGATGACATAATGATGACGCTGATACATAAGTATAGCGTTGAAAAAGATATGGCATTTAAAATAACCGAATTTGTCAGGAAAAATAAAAAAGGCCAGCCGATTCCGCAGGAAATGATAGATGTTATGACCGCACATGGCGTTCCTGATTGGTATATAGAATCGCTCGGCAAAATCAGATATATGTTTCCAAAAGCGCATGCGGCAGCTTATGTAATCATGGCACTCAGGCTTGGCTGGTATAAAATTTATTATCCGGTTGAGTTCTATGCCGCTTATTTTACAGCAGCGCCTGATGGTTTTGACGGGGAAATTGTTATGGCGGGGAAGAGCGAAGTTAAGCGCGTAATTGATGAGCTGTCAGCAAAGACCAATACAACACAAAAAGAGGAAGCGCTGCTTTCCGCAATGCAGCTTGTTTACGAATACATGGAACGCGGCCTGCGTTTTCTTCCTGTCGATTTATATAAGTCCGATGCAAAAGCATTTTTGCCTGAGGACGGTAAAATTTGCTTGCCGTTTTCATGCCTTAATGGTGTTGGCGAAACAGCTGCACAAAATATCGTACGTGCAAGGGAAGAGAACGGAGGTAAATTCTATTCAATCGAGGAACTTCAGGCAACTGCTCAGGTTACGAAAACGGTTATAGAAGCGCTTCGCAAAAACGGCGTTTTAGACGGAATAAGCGAAACAACCCAGCTTTCAATGTTTTAGGCGGGGAGAAAGTCATAGCGGAACCCATTGTGATGTTCTTCATAAACCTCTTTTATATTTGTATGAATCATTTTCTGCATAACTAAATAAAAAAACGGGCGTCCTCATCGGACACCCGTTTCCACTTTATTTTAGTATAATGCTTTAACCCTTATACGCTTTGAGGTTGGCTTCAAGCTTTGCAAGCTCTTCATAGAGAACAGCAGGAACATGATCGCCGATTTTTGCGTAGAATGCTTTTATGCCTTCGACATCGGCAAGCCAAGCATCACGGTCGATTGTGAGAAGGTCCTTAATAGTATCAATTGTTACATCCTCAAGACCTTCAATGTTGATATCCTCAGGCTTCGGCAAATAACCGATCGGGGAATCGACGGCATCAACCTTGCCTTCGCATCGGTCAAGTATCCATAGAAGTACGCGCATGTTATCGCCGAATCCGGGCCAAATGAAGTTTCCATTGTCATCGGTGCGGAACCAGTTGACATTGAAAATCTTCGGCGGGTTCGGTATTTTCTTGCCCATTACAAGCCAGTGGGCGAAATAGTCGCCCATGTTGTAACCGGCGAAGGGCAGCATAGCCATCGGATCGCGGCGTACAACGCCGACGGCGCCGGCAGCGGCGGCTGTCGTTTCGGAAGCCATTATTGAGCCAACGAATGTACCGTTCTGCCAGTTGCGGGATTCGTATACGAGCGGAGCAGTCTTTGCACGGCGTCCGCCGAATATGATAGCAGATATCGGAACGCCCTTCGGGTTGTAGAATTCCTTTGAAAGGCACGGGCAGTTCTTTGCCGGAGCTGTGAAGCGTGAGTTCGGATGCGCACCGGCTGTCTTAACCTTATGATTCTTATCGTATTTTATGTAATCCCACGGCTCACCACGCCAGTTGAGAGCATTCTTCGGCGGGTTGTCGTTGAGACCTTCCCACCATACAGTGTTATTGTCAAGATCGTGGCAGACGTTTGTGAAAATAGAATCGCGCATTATTGTCGCAAGCGCGTTCGGGTTTGATTTATCGTTTGTGCCTGGCGCAACGCCGAAGAAGCCATTTTCAGGGTTGACAGCATATAGTCTGCCATCTTCCTTATTTACGCGCAGCCATGCGATATCATCGCCAACCGTCCATACTTTATAACCCTGCTTCTTATAGATCTCCGGCGGGATAAGCATAGCAAGGTTTGTCTTACCGCAGGCAGAAGGGAAAGCGGCTGTTATGTATTTAATATCACCATTCGGGTATTCAATACCAAGAATGAGCATATGCTCAGCCATCCAGCCCTCTTTACGACCAAGGTAAGAAGCAATCCGGAGGGCAAAGCACTTTTTACCAAGCAGAACATTCCCGCCGTATCCTGAGTTGATGGACATGATGGTGTTGTCCTGCGGGAAGTGAACAATATATCTATTCTTTTCGTCGCAGTCTGCGACAGAATGTAGGCCCTTGACATAATCAGGCGAATCGCCAAGCGCGTCAATAACTTCTTTACCGACGCGAGTCATTATTATCATGTTAAGTACAACGTAAATCGAGTCTGTAAGCTCAATGCCGATTTTTGCAAAGTCAGACCCGACAATGCCCATCGAATAGGGAATGACATACATCGTTTTCCCCTTCATTGAGCCAGTATAAAGATTTTTCAGCGCCGCATACATTTCATCCGGATCGACCCAGTTGTTTATGTTACCTGCTTCTTCATTTGTCGGAGTGCAGATGAAAGTTCTGTCCTCGACACGCGCAACGTCATTTACGGCTGTGCGATGAAGATAGCAGCCCGGGAGAAGCTCTTGATTAAGCTTTGTAAGCTCACCTGTTGCGCACGCCTCAGCGCGAAGTGCTTCCGCCTGCTCTTCCGAACCATCAATCCAAACTATGCGATCCGGCTTGCACATCGCGGCCACTTCATCAATCCATGAAAGAACGTATTTGTTATTTGTCATAATACCCCCTTGTGCAGCAATCCAAATTTCCGGCATACACTATTGTAATTTAACAGTTTCAATATTTCAATAGTGCGTTAATTAAATTAAAATGAAATTTTTATAATTAACAATTGCGTAACATATTTTTAAAACGTGTGTTTGCATTATTTTTAAAGCATGTTATAATTAATGTAAAGGATAGTTTATCCGATACAAACGATATATAAGGTGCATAACGCACGATATAAACAATACGGAGGGGATACAGATGAAACATCCGCTCGCACTAAAAGAGCGCGCCATGTACGAGTATATAGCCACCTCTATTAAAGAGAATGGGTTTGCTCCAAGCATTCGAGATATAAGTTCTGCTCTTGGTATCAAAAGCACCTCAACCGTCCACACCTATCTGACACGCCTTGAAGAAAAAGGCTACATACAGAAAGAGGGTGGCAAAAGCCGTACGCTGCGCATCTCCGCCCCCGATAAGAATTCCGGTAAAAGTCGCATTGTGCGGCTACCGATAATAGGGAAGGTCACAGCCGGTATGCCGATATATGCGACGGAAATTTATGATGAAGATGATGTTATTGACGTTTCAGTTCGAGGCAGCTATTCAGAAAGTGAGCTGTTTGCGCTTCGCATAAGCGGCGACAGCATGATAAATGTCGGCATTTTTGATGGAGACATCATTATCGCACGACGTGAATCGATGGCGGATAACGGAGAAATTGTCGTTGCAATGGTTGGCGATGGAGCAACGGTGAAGCGTTTTTACCGCGAGGGCGAGCGTTTCCGCCTTCAGCCGGAAAATGATGCTATGGATCCGATTTACGCAGACGAAGTTACCATACTTGGGCGCGTTATTGCATGCGTAAGATATTATTAAGGTATAAATCACTCATGCACATAAAAAAATACAAAAAAGTATGTATAGTAGCGGTTTTTTGTATAATCGCCATTGTGCTTACTTCATGTGGTGGAGGCGGCAAGTCAGTTAAACTTGAAGATGGAACAGAAATTGAGTATTCCACCTCTTATGGCGGCGCCGATATTAAGACAATATTCAAAAGTCTTAATATATCAAGCGCGCCGACAGTTTCGGTCGGTGATACCATAACTGTAATGATTGAATATTTTCCTGACGCTGTCAGCATCACAGATTATGTTCTCACAGAGAGAGGAGACCTTCTTTATCCGGAAGATGTCTCAAATAAGTACAATATTAATATCGATAATTATACGCTGAAGTTTAATATTTTGCCCGCAGCTACACCAGATATCAATGATAACAATGATACGGATACAACTGCACAGCAAACGCGCGGATTTTATGTAGAATACGTTTTTGACGACACAGTTTGCAATATTGTCTTTGTTTTGAATGTGAAATCAGGAGAGTAATTGTTTAAAATAAACGAACGGCATGGTTTAGTCATGCCGTTTGTTTTTATGTTTATTAAACTTTTTTCCGGAAGTATATTGAGCAGTGAGATGATGAAAGTGCTTTTCATTGAGGTTTCATTGAGGTAGGAAGTTACACAATTCTCTTTTCAAGCGGAGGATTTCACAATAGGTTATTCAATCTATCCGGCATTTCATACTTTATACAAGGCCTAAAAGCCGTGCGCCTTGTGCAACGATGAAGCATACTACAATACCGGTTATCGTCGGAACCAAAAATGAGACGAATGTCCATTTAATGCTTTGAGTTTCCTTCTTTATCGTGAGCAGCGTTGTGGCGCAAGGCCAGTGATTTAGTGAGAAAAGCATCATCGAGACAGCGGTTAGCCAAGTCCATCCGTTCTCAACAAATAAATTCCTCATCTCAGCTAAACTATCAAGCTCAAGCATTGAGCCTTTTGCCATATAGCCCATTATCAGAATAGGGATGACTATTTCGTTTGCAGGCAGACCTAATATAAAAGCTATCAAAATATACCCGTCAAGACCTAATATACGGGCAAACGGATCAAGAAACTGCGCACAACGGGCGAGAATGCTCACTTCGCCTATTGTGATGTTTGCCATAAGCCATATGACGAGACCTGCCGGAGCGGCGACTGCAACTGCTCTGCCAAGTACAAATAAAGTGCGGTCAAAGATTGAACGGACAAGAATTTTCCCCACCTGAGGTTTTCTGTACGGGGGCAGTTCCAACGTAAAAGAGGAAGGCAGACCCCTCAGAATTGTTTTCGACAGCAGCTTTGATATTGAAAGCGTAATTATAATACCTAATATAATAGCCGCCAGCACTGAAAATACAGCCGCAAGCGAGCTGAAGGCGCCTGCAGTACCGGCTATAAAAATACTCGATAGGGCAATCAAAGTCGGAAATCGTCCGTTACATGGAACGAAGTTGTTTGTAATAATAGCCACCAGGCGCTCTCTTGGCGAATCAATTATCCTGCATGCTATTACACCGGCAGCATTACACCCAAACCCCATGCACATTGTCAGTGCCTGTTTGCCATGAGCGCAGGCTTTTTTGAAAAAATGGTCAAGGTTAAAAGCAACTCGCGGTAAGTAGCCTGAATCTTCAAGAAAGGTGAAAAGTGGGAAGAAAATAGCCATTGGCGGAAGCATAACTGATACAACCCACGCTAATGTTCGATAAACGCCTAATACAAGAGCGTCGTGAACCCATTCCAGTGTACCAAGCCAGTTAAAAAAAACGGTCAGCTGACCCTCAATCCAGAATAACCCCTTTGCTAAAAGTGACGATGGTATATTAGCGCCTTCGATAGTTATCCAAAATATCAACCCCAAAAGAGCAATCATTATAGGAATGCCTAAAGTCTTTGATGTTAGAATATTGTCTATCTTACGATCCAGCTCATTATGTAGCCTATCGCTAAATAAAACGACCTTTGAGCTGATATCCTCGGCAGTTTTGAATATACTCGATACTATCCTGTCACCGAGGTCTACAAGACTAATGCCATCCGCTTCTAACTCAGTTCGGGCACAACATAGAAGTTCCTGTAACTTTGCATCCTCAGATAAGTCGATACTTAGGTAATCTTTAATTGAACCTAACAGCTTCATATCCCCGTCAATTAAGCGAAGAGCTGCCCATTTGCTGTTTATTTGACTCCCGGTCAAATCCTTAATGTAGGCTTCAATCTTCTGAATAGCCTTTTCTATAACTTCGTCATAAGTTATCTGTCTCGGGGTGGGGCTTATCGCTCTTGATGACACTTTCCATATGAGATCTTTTAGTTCATCAAGCCCATCTCCACATCGTGCGGAGGTTCCGACAACGGGTACACCTAAAAGTTCAGATAGCATCTCAAGGTCAATGCTAATTTTCTTCCTCTTCGCTTCGTCCATGAGATTTACACAGACTACAACCTTATCGGTTATCTCCATAATTTGAAGAACCAAATTCAGGTTTCTCTCAAGACATGTGGCGTCAGTTACAATTACCGTTACATGCGGGTTGCCGAAACATATAAAATCACGGGCGACCTGCTCCTCAACCGAGCTCGCCAAAAGTGAATACGTTCCCGGCAAATCGACAAGGATATATTTATTATTTCTGTAGGTGAACTTACCCTGAGCGTTGGTGACTGTCTTGCCCGGCCAGTTTCCAGTGTGCTGATTTAAGCCTGTAAGGCTATTGAAAACAGTGCTTTTACCTGTGTTAGGGTTGCCTGCCAGCGCAACGACAGTGTCATGAGGCGATTCTGTCTCGACACAGAACACCTCCTTTAAGGTACCGGTGCCGGTGGACTGCTTTGTCAGACCCATTGTATTGACACCTCGTCAAGGAATTGACTCGACGAGGACTTTTGACGCTTCCTCAGAACGCATGGCGATTACGGCTCCTCGTATTTCATATGCAGTCGGATCCCCGACCGGGCTTTTTAACAGTGCTTCAACAGTTGTATCGTATATCAAACCGAGGTCAAGCATTCTTCTGCGCGAGATGCCCTCTGCTGTGAGCTTTCGCACCTTACCGAATGAGCCTACGGGCAATTTATCAAGAGATATTAAATCTGAACGCATAAAAAATAAAAACTCCTTTATTTTATCGACATCACAACATAAATTAGTTGTGGGAAACTTTTTTTCACGAATCTAATAACTAAGATATGACACTCCAAATACAGTTGTTACATATAAAAATAGTAAAGGAGAATGTGAAAATGAAAACTGACAGGGAGTTTTATACTGTAAGAGGCTATCAGATACTCGACAGCGGCAATAAAATACTGTCATCCAGCCTTGAAGATTATTTGGAAATGATTTATAGGATATGTTTGGACGAAGGCTACGCGCGCATTAACCAATTAGCCGATAAGCTGAATGTTCGTCCGTCATCAACAACAAAGATAGTACAGAAGCTTTGTGAGCTTGGCTTTGTTGAATATAAAAAATACGGCATTATTCAACTGACGGGGGCAGGGGAAAATGTGGGCAGATATCTTTTAGAACGGCATGAAATCGTACAAGAGTTTTTAAGTAATCTCGGGATTGAAGATAATCTTCTCAGAGATACAGAGCTTATAGAACACGATTTAAGCCATAATGCTCTTTTTGCTATATATTCGCTGAATAAATTTTTATCTGACAATCCCGAGGTGAAAAGTCAATATGACGCTTACAGGAAAATGCTTTTTGAACTTTATGAGAAAGATAGTTTATTATTTGATGCGAAAGCGAAAATGAGCGAAGTTGTCGGGCGGCAGAATAATAATATTGACAGTGGTGAAAATATCACTTCTGACACGGACATGATATAGCAGCCCGTTGCTTTTATATGACGAGGTAATAAAAAGAGAAGTATATGTAGCTTCAAAAAAAGTGCACCCCGCGTTGTAACGCGGGGTGCACTTTTCAGTATTTTTTAATTTTTCACATCTGCTGCCATATTTTTTTTGCTTTTGTAAGTTAAATTCTGGTATAATATTCAAAATAGCATTCATTTATATATAATCGGGGGATGCCAAAATGGTGATAGTTTGCGAATCTAAGACGGGTTTTACGATGAAATACGCAAATATGCTCTCGCAAAAGACAGGGCTAAAGGTTTTCACGACAAGAGAGCCTGATAAAGTGTGGAGCGACGAAGAGGTTATATTTTTAGGTTGGATGAAAGCGGGGATGATACAGGGTTTAAGAAAACTTAAAAAGCATAAAGTCATTGCCGTTTGCGCGACGGGCATTGGACTAAAAGCAGAACCTGACAATGAAACAGCTATGAAGCTATGAGAAGAAATAAGATAGTAGGTGTACCGTTTTTTATATGCGCGGCGGGTGCCTGCCTGTGAAGCAACTGAAAGGCATGGATAAATTTTTAATGTCCCTTTTAGTGAAAATGCTGAAAACCGAAAGGATAAAAATGAAGAATTCATCGAAACCATTTCAAATGTTGAAAATGGTTTTGATGGCGTAAGGGAAGAAAATCTTACGCCGTTGCTTGTGTGGCTGAGTGAAAGGTGCTTTTTTAAGAGTGTAAATATAATATTCCACCCTCTGTGCGCGTATATTTATACCGGAGGGTGATTATTATGAAAAAAAAGATTAACTGGCTACAGCTTATTATCGTTGTAATTATTACCGAGATTGTAGGCGTGCTTGGAAACATACTTTCAGGCAATGCCAGCGGGGTATATGCGTCATTTGATAAACCACCGCTGTCGCCGCCTGGGTGGTTGTTCGGTGTTATATGGCCTATACTATATCTTCTGATGGCCATTTCGGTATATATCATTTATGAGACGACCTCCTCACCTGATGGCGAGAAGGTTACAAATTTATATTGGCTGCAGCTATTTGTCAATTTCTTATGGCCCGTTGTATTTTTCCGTTTTGGGTGGTACTGGGTGGCTGTCGTTGTCATCATTTTACTGGATATTCTCGTAATAATAACAATGAAATATTTTTACGATATCAAAAAAACGGCAGCGTATCTCTTAATTCCATATCTTGTGTGGATTTTGTTCGCCACTTACTTAAATATCGGAGTTGCTGCATTGAATTAAGAGGACATACACTTCCCGTGAATTATTGCCCGTATCTTTTTGTCTGAAAATATCATCGGTTGCTTTTGATAACGCCTTGTTAAAACAACTTTTCGATAAGGTGCGGAATTTTTTCTGTCGCAGCTTCTATTGCCTTTTGGCGTTCCTCTTCCGTTGTTCCCGTGCCGTCAACTAAAAGCTCAGAAAACGTACTTATGCCGATGAATTTCATAATGTCCTGCACATAGTTTAAGCCTTTTGTGAGTGCCGATTTTAAGAGCCACGGAATGTCGCCGCCGGAGGACTGAACATATATAAATACTCTTTGCTTATCGCCTAAAAGCCCGTACGGTTTGTTATTATGAAATTCTATTGTCTTGTTGGTCTGTATTATGCAGTCGAGATATTCTTTTACAACAGACGGAAACGATAAACTCCACATCGGAGCTGCAAGCACATAAATGTCGGACGCAACAAACTGATCGCATAACTCTTCGATTCTTACAATTTCGTTTTGCTCCTCTATACTGAGTTTGCTTCTTGCATCATAATTAACAATAGCGTTTCTGCTCTCGTAATAACAGCCCTTCAGCTTTGGGATGTGGTCTTCATAAAGATTCACTTCCTCAAGAACGACATCATTTTCTTTTTCCATGATTGCATTGACAAGTCTTCTGCTGACAGTCCTGCTTGACGACTGCTCCTCTAATTTTGAATTTGCGATTATATAAAGCATCCTCTTCATTTTTTTACTCTCAGTTACTTTTATTTTTATTATTGTTCGATTAATTGATATGCTTTATTCTTTTCATGCCCCGACGGATAATATCCGCATGATAAAAAAGCACAAAACAAAAGTCTTGTTTTGTGCTTTTTTATCAGATGAAAAGTGAACTTTAGTGTTGATATATCAAAACAATGGCTGTAAAATAAAAGTGTTAATGTATAGGTGTAGAATTAATACTTGTTATAAGAAATATCGTAAAATAAGTCTACAAAAAGAAATAATAAATGAACAGCAAAAGATTAACAATATAAAGGGAGTATATAGGTGAAAACAAAGTATTTAAAAAATATTGCAGCCGAAGAAGTACTTTTGCTGACTGATCTTGTCGAATACAAAGAGGGGCAGATCATTAGCCGGACGTTTGTTCAAAACGGTGCTGTTAGCATCACACTTTTCTCTTTTGATAAGGGAGAGGAAATCAGCACACACTCATCTGACGGGGATGCAATGGTTACAATATTAGAAGGCGAGGCTCGCATTACGATTGGCGGGAGGGAATATGATGTGTCGGGTGGTGAAACGATTGTCATGCCTGCAGGTATCCCTCATGCTGTCGTAGCAAAAACTCGATTTAAAATGCTTCTGACCGTTGTGTTTCCACTACCTGCGCAAAAGTAAAAACGACCCGTAATATAAAAAAGAGGGTTTATTATTATGAAAGCTGAAATCGACAGAGACGGATGCATTGCCTGCGGTTTCTGTGTCTCTGTATGCCCGAACGTATTTCGTTTTGCTGACGACGGCTTTGCTGAGGCATACGTAGATAAAGTACCGGAGGAAGATGAAGACAACGCCATTGAAGCTCAGGAGGGCTGTCCTACCTCAGTCATTACCGTAGAGGAAGACTAAAAAAAGGGAAGAGCAAAACCAAATATTAAAAAACAACCAGTGGATTTATAAATCCACTGGTTGTTTTTTGCTGCGCGTAAGTTTTTTGCTGCCATAAAGCTTGACAAAAAACAGACAACGCTTATAACGTACGATTATATAAGTTATTAGCAAAAAAATATACATCGTGTTAAAATACTGTATGACTGTAATTATCGTAATTAAATCACATAGGTTTTATTTCAAAGAGAGCAGATTTATATAAAATGGAAATACAGAATAAAAGCGAAATATTAAAGGGCGCAAAGATTACATCCGTAACGAATATGGGAGCCGGTGTATGCCGTGCGCCTGATGGCCGTGTTGTTTTTGTTTACGGCGCTGTTGATGGCGACATAGCCGACGTGCAAATAACACGGCAGAGGCGTTCATACCTTGAGGGTGTGATAAAGACACTAATTGAGCCATCGCCGTATAGACAAGTACCCGATTGTGCTGCATTTGTTGCCGGATGCGGCGGCTGTATGTTCCGACATATATCGTATGAACACGAGCTGACACTAAAACGTGATCATGTAGCATCAGCATTTGCACGCGTTGGCCTTCGCGTAACCTCGGATACTGTCAAAACGGCAGGAGAATTTGCCCCAAGATGTAAATTTACAGTTCCTGTCATGCCGGACGGCTCAACCGGATATTATAAACGCGCATCAAAGAAGATAGTTCCCACCGATGCTTGCCCTATTCATGGCGATGCTGATAAATTGCGGATTTTTGTGGCCGATTATATGCGTCGTGTAGGTGGAGCTTCGGGTGTTCATCATATTTGCGTGCGCCGTGCTGGTGGTACGGGCGAGATGTCACTTGCGCTGTTATGCAGCACTATCCCCGCATGGGCTGATGATTTTGCCCAGTGTGCGATGTCAGCGTTTCCGTCACTGCGTGGCGTATTTGCCCGTACAGTAGCACCTGATGCGGCGCATAATGACACCTCCGACGATGTATCGAACAGTGCAGGCGGCAACCATAATCAATCGTCGCGCCACAAGGGCGGATCAGTAAAAAAGACAACGTCTATAGGCGAAAACGGCGGCAATATCCTGCTGAAGGGCGAGCCATATATTACAGATATACTGTTAGGTTGCCGTTTTCGCATCTCACCTGCTTCTTTTTATCAGGTGAACCACGACGGAGCCGAAATTTTATATAAAACAGCGGCAGAGCTTATCGATCTTCATGATGGTGAAACGCTGCTTGATTTATACTGTGGCACAGGAACTGTCGGAATATCGGTTATCAAAGCGTCAGGCGTAGATGCGCGGTTAATAGGCGTTGAAATTTTCCCGGCGGCAGTCGACGACGCATGCGAGAATGCGCGCATGAACGGTGTTGGTGCCGATTTTATATGCGGTGACGCAAGCAGTGGAGTAGGGAATACCGATGATGATAATAAATCAAATGCAGGTGATGACGCATTTACAAATTCAAGAGGGAACATCATCATAACTGTGAGCTCATCTGACGAATTTACTAATAGTGAAGATAAGACTTCAATACTTACCAACGCCACTAACAATATAACACAAGCAGGGAAGTCGTATTCGGCAAGTTCCAACTCAAATATCAATACATCAACGCTAAAGACAGTCAAAATTCATGCCGATGCTGTTATTATCAACCCCCCGCGGTCGGGTTGCGGGGAAGAACTTGCACGTAAAATCGCTGCCGCGGGCCCCTCGCGCGTAGTTTATATCTCGTGTAATCCAAATACGCTCGCACGCGACGCAGCCGCTTTTGTCGCCGCGGGCTATACTATCAAACGCGTCATCCCCGTCGACATGTTCCCAAGAACAGGGCATGTGGAGTGCGTTACATTGATGTCAAGAATTAAAAAATAAAGAGCTAAAAAGCTGGTAAATAAAGGGCTTCCAGACATTTGTCATTTTTACAGTCCACTTTTCCGAATGGATTTATTGTTTGCG
>JAAYLD010000018.1 GCA_012522015.1 Clostridiales bacterium | reverse complement strand
TTCGGTACCAAGTCTTCTATGCTTACTATTTCATATTGCGTGTTCTTTTCTTTCCTGTCTCTACTTAACTTACCTTACTTATCCTTTGTATACGCTCTTTCTTCTCTATTCTATTACATCCTCCCCAAAAAACAACAAAATCCACCAATTCGGTGGACTTTGTCTTCAGTCTGAGTCTGACTTTTTATAAAAAGCCTGACTTCTTATCAATATTAATGTTATTAACGTTAATTTTGTTTTTGTTTTATCATCTCGGCGACAACCTTTTGAGCGTATGATAGGGCGTCGGCGATTTTTGATATGTTGTTGCCACCGGCAGTCGCGCTGTCCGGGCGTCCGCCACCGCGTCCGCCTGTTACCGCGCTGACAGCACTTGCTATTTTGCCAGCGTGAGCGCCGGCTTTTACGGCGTCTGCCCCGCAAGTTGTAACAAAGTTAAGTTTACCGTCGTGTACTATGGCAAAAACGGCAACGACAGATGGAAGCTTGTCGCGCAGAGTGTCACACATCGTGCGGGCGGCAGCAACATCGATGCCGTCAATGCGCTCAGCTATAAGCTTTACAGAACCGAGGTCAGCAGCGGAGCGAATAAGCTCGTCAGCTTTAGCGGCGGCAATTTTGGCGTTGAGTGATTCAAGCTCGCGGCGCGCCAAGCGCAGCTCCTCAGTTATGGCAGCAGCGCGTTTTGCAATGTCGGCGGGATTTGCCGCTTTAAGTTCACGCGCCGTCTCGGCGATGAGAGCATCGCGTTCATCTAAAAGCGAAAGGACGTTTTTACCGGCCACAGCTTCAATGCGTCTGATGCCGGCAGCAACGGAACCTTCATATATAATCTTAAATAAACCGATTTTTGCAGTATTAGATACGTGTGTGCCGCCGCAAAGCTCGCTTGAGACATCACCCATGCTGACAATGCGCACAAAGTCGCCGTATTTTTCATCAAACAAGGCAAGAGCTCCGCTTGCTTTTGCCGTGTTCATGTCTGTGATTTTTGTCGTGACATCGTAACCGGCTAAAATCCATTCGTTTACAAGCGCTTCAACCTTAGCGATTTCATCAGATGTAAGTGCCGCATAATGCGAAAAGTCGAAGCGGGCACGAGACTCATCGACATATGAGCCGCTCTGTGTGACATGAGAGCCAACTATCGTGCGGAGAGCTGCCTGCAGGAGGTGTACGCTTGAATGGTTGCAGCGTATAGCATTGCGGCGTACGCTGTCAATCTCGGCAGTTACAGTATCGCCGACAGAAATTTTTCCGTCCGTGTGACGGCAGAAGTGAAGGTGAACGCCATGCTGCTTTTTTGTGTCAATAACATCACAGGAAAAGCCTTCAGAGTATATGCGCCCTGTATCGCCAACCTGACCGCCGCTTTCACCATAAAACGGAGTGCGGTCTAAAGCGAGTATAAACTCGCCTTCGGATACGGAGTCAACGGATATGCCGTCGGCAAAGATTGAAATAACATTTGAGGTTGATTTATCTTCGTCGTAACCGGTGAAAACAGTTTCAGGGAGCGTGCTGACGGGAAGTTTTGATGTGTCATCCCAGCCTTTGCCAAGCTTGCTGTTTTCGCGCGCACGCGTTTTCTGCTCTGTCATGAGCGCTGTGAAACCATCTTCATCGACTAAAAGGCATGCTTCGGATGCTATCTCGCGCGTCAGGTCAAGCGGGAAGCCGAATGTGTCGTATAGCTTAAAGACGTCAGATGCCAAAAGGGTATTTTCACCGGAAGCTTTAGCTTTCTCAATAAGGCCGGAGAGCATTCCAAGCCCCGCGTCTATTGTCTCGTTAAAGCGCTCTTCCTCGATTGAAATAATCTTTTTAATATAATCGCTTTTTTCCATAAGTTCGGGATATGCGACTTTGTTTTCACTGACAACGACGTCGCACAGACGCGGCAGAAATGAGCCTTTTATGCCAAGAAGCCTTCCATGACGTAACGCACGGCGAAGCACACGGCGAAGGATATAACCGCGTGCCTCGTTTGAGGGGAGAACGCCGTCGCAAATGAGGAATGTAGCTGTTCTGATGTGGTCTGTAATGACGCGGATTGATACGTCGTTTTTATAGACTTCGCCATATTTAACGCCTGCTATCTCACAGACGGTATCGAGAATTTTCCTAATTGTGTCGACCTCAAACAAATTGTCGACGCCCTGTATGACGCAGGCGAGGCGTTCAAGGCCCATTCCTGTGTCAATGTTTTTCTGCTTCAGCTCCGTGTAGTTGCCGTGGCCGTCGTTATTGAACTGCGTGAACACATTGTTCCATATCTCGATGTAGCGGTCACAGTCGCAACCGGGCGAGCAGTCAGGTTTTCCGCAGCCGTATTTTTCGCCGCGGTCAAAGTATATTTCTGAACATGGCCCGCATGGCCCGCCTGAGAGATCCCAGAAGTTATCTTCACGTCCGAGGCGGATTATACGTTCGGCGGGAATACCGACAATCTCATGCCAAACATTAAAAGCTTCTTCGTCTTTCTCATAAACTGAGGGGTAAAGAAGCTCCGCCGGAATTTCAAGAACTTGCGTTAAATATTCCCAAGCCCACGGAATAGCTTCTTTTTTAAAATAATCGCCGAAGCTGAAGTTCCCGAGCATTTCAAAATATGTGCCGTGGCGCGCTGTTTTTCCGACGTTATCGATATCAAGCGTGCGGACACATTTCTGGCATGTTGTAATCCTGCGGCATGGCGGTGTTTCCTCGCCGGTGAAATATTTTTTCATTGGGGCCATACCAGCATTTATAAGAAGAAGGGATTTATCATTTATCGGGACGAGCGGAAAGCTGGGAAGGCGCAGGTGCCCCTTGCTCTCAAAAAACTTTAAGTAGCTTTCCCTAAGCTCGTTGAGCGACGTCCACTGCATATTTTGTCCATCCTCCGTTTAATTAAAAGAAAGCCGCACGTACTGTTGGTATACGGCGGCATTAATTTTTATCTCTTGTATATTTAAAGCCGTAATACTGATTATATCAACGACCCCTTTGCCTGTCAATATTTTGCCATTGAAAGGGAGCGATTTTACGTAAATTTTACGCAGAATTTATCTTGCTTATTTGTTGTGTTGACGCTAAATTGCCTTATTTGATTAATCACGCAACAAGTCGCCAACGCCGTTCATTACATATTTAGGGCGGTAGGAGAAGTTTTTGATCATATCGAGGTCTGTAACGCCGGAGAGGACGAGCACAGTGTCAAGCTCACTCTCAATGCCGGCAACAATATCGGTGTCCATTCTGTCGCCGATGATAACGGCATCAGCCGGATCGCAGCCAAGCGTTCTTAAAGCATGGCGCATTATTAGCGGATTAGGTTTACCGATGTAATAAGCTTGCTTTCCCGTTGACAGCTCTATTGGCGCTATGAGAGCGCGGCAAGCGGGAATTATACCATTTTCAGAGGGGCCCGTCAGGTCGGAGTTTGTGCCGATAAGCTTCGCTCCTCGCTGAACGAGCTTAACAGCCTTTTCGATTTTTTCGTATGAAAGCGAGCGAGTCTCGCCGAATACAACATAGTCTGGGTCTATGTCGTTCATCGAAAAACCGGCGTCATATAAAGCGTTGACAAGTCCCGGTTCGCCAACAACGTAAACGCTGCCGCCGGGGCATTGGCTTGCAAGAAATGATGCTGTTGCAAGAGCACTTGTATAGAAATGCTCCTCGCCAACGTCAAGCCCCATACGGGCAAGCTTTTGCGCAAGCTCACGCGGAGAGCGTTCGCTGTTGTTTGTTAAAAATAGATATTTTTTATTATTATCGGCGAGCCACCGCACAAATTCGGGAACATCGGGCAAAAGTTTATTGCCGTGGTATATGACGCCGTCCATATCGCATATGAAAGCGGCTTTCGCTCTTAGTTCTTCATATTTACCTGACATTTGGATAACCTCAACATTACATTTGATTGCTTATATGCTACTTTGTGATATCTTGGCTTTTTTAATCGTGCACTTCGGTGTAGATTAAGTGCCAATAACGAGTGAAAAACAAAGATAAAAAGAGTTTGCACGGGGCTAAATTAAAAATTCAAGGAAATTCTCGATTTTGATGTTGACAGTGTATAAAGTGCATGCTATAATATTGCTTGCGTCGCCGGGGGCGAACTTTACGCCCACATGGCAGAAGCACTTTTTGCACAAAAAAACAAAGCTTAAAGCGTACGTAAAGCGTTATAAATAGCGAACAAAAACAATAACAAGCAAAAAACCTCAATAAATTGCTATTTATCACGCATATTTGCAGAAAATATACGTTTTCTATCCATACATTATATCACGGAGGAAATCATATGTCCACTTACATGGCGAAAAAAGAGACGGTTGAGCGCAAGTGGTACGTTATCGACGCGGCCGGGAAACCGCTCGGTAAAACTGCTGCCGCTGCCGCTACTATACTTCGCGGAAAGCACCGCCCCGAGTTTACTCCTCACGTCGACTGTGGCGAGTTCGTCATCATCATAAACGCGAAAGATGCAGTCCTCACCGGAAGAAAGCTTACGCAGAAATACTACCGCCGTCATACCGGTTATATCGGCGGTCTTAAGGAAGTCCAGTACAAGACGCTGATGGCTACACGCCCCGAGCTTGCAATGCAGCTTGCCGTTAAAGGTATGCTCCCCAAGAACAAGATCGGTGATAAAGCTATTACACGTCTTAAAGTCTACGCTGGTTCCGAGCACAAGCAGCAGGCACAAAAGCCAGAACCTATTGAAATATAAGTGGGAGGACGGATAAATGTACACAAGCGACAAGCCTTATTTCTACGGTACCGGCAGAAGAAAGAAATCCGTTGCCAGAGTCCGCATCGTTCCGGGTTCGGGGAATGTAACAATTAACGGCCGCGATATAGACGATTATTTCGGTCTTGATACACTTAAATATATTATCAATCAGCCCTTCGCCGTAACAGACACAGAAGGTAAGTTTGATGTTATTGCTAACGTCCGCGGCGGCGGTTTCTCCGGGCAGGCCGGTGCTATTCGGCATGGTATTGCCCGCGCCCTCTGCACGGCAGATGAGAGCTTCCGCACACCTCTTAAGAAGGCCGGGCTTCTTACACGTGACCCCCGTATGGTCGAGCGCAAAAAGTACGGTCTCAAGAAGGCTCGCCGCGCAAGCCAGTTTTCTAAGAGATAAGTACAGATTATCAAAGAAAAGCCTGTATACATGCGGCTGCGCTTGTATACAGG
>JAAYLD010000017.1 GCA_012522015.1 Clostridiales bacterium | reverse complement strand
GATTAAAGACATCTTCATATGGACTGCTCTTCCCGCAGAGCATATCGGTGAGAAGCGTTGCGGCGACCATAGAGGAGGTCATCCCCCATTTGTTAAAGCCGGTGGCAACGTATAAGTTTTCCGTGCCTGACGAATACCGCCCAATATACGGCACACTGTCAAGCGTTATGCAATCTTGCGTCGCCCAGTGGTATTTTTCGACGGCGCCGGGGAAGTGCTTTTTAGCAAAGCTGCGAAGCTCACCCCATCCTCCGCCCTTTTTGCCCGTGCGATGATCGCCGCCGCCTATTAAAAGCAGATTTCCATAGTTGCGGAACGAAAGCCCGTCAGGCGCTTCATCGACATACATGCCATCGACTTGCGGCGCGCCCTGCAGCGCAATGACATAAGAGCGGTGCTGGAACATCTTCAGATAATATGCGCCATGCTTATTTATGAAAGGGAAATGCGTTGCAACAATTATTCTTTTTGCTTTGATATTACCGTTATCTGTTATGGCTTTTGTGCCAATAAGCTCGCGGACCCTCGTATGCTCGTAGATGCGGAGCCCCCGCACAATTGCGGAAACAAACTCAAGCGGATTAAACTGCGCCTGATTTTGAAACTTTACTCCGCCAAAAGTTGGAAAGGGCAGCGGCACATTGTCCATAAGCTGTGCAGGGAAGCCAAGAGTATGGAGCGCGTCAATTTCTTTTTTGACTTTGTTGATACTTTTTTTCGAGTAGACGATATTATCTTTTTCTTCAAAATGGCAGTCGATATTCTTACATAGCTTGCGGTAACTATCAACAGCTTCTTTATTTGCCCGCAGATAAAGCCTTGCCGTATTTTTTCCAAACTGTCGGATAAGCTTATCATAAATAAAACCATGCTGCGATGTGATTTTTGCTGTTGTGTTCTTTGTTATACCACTGCAAACCTTATTTGCTTCCACCAGCACATAGTCAACCCCTGCCTGCATTAGCTTATAAGCGCATAAAATGCCGGCAAGCCCGCCGCCGATGATGAGAACATCAGTGTTAATATCCTTTTCAAGACGATTAAAGCCCGGGATAGATGATGTTTTTTCCCAAAGTGAAATCATATTTTCATACCTTTGATACATTTCAGTTTAAAATATTATCTCTCATGTCTGCGGTTACCATTCAAAATAGCAAAGAAATATTATGTCTTAAGAGAAAAATGGGAGTGTAAGGTTGCATTTGAGCAAAGATATAAATTTTTCTGTACTGTTAACTTATAACCTAAAAACAAAGTGCTCCCTGCGTACAGTATTTCGCGCAGGGAGCATTTTTTTATAATAGAATTCCTTTCATCGTTTAATGCCATATTACAAAAAAACGCGGAACTACCGCGTCTTTTTGGTTATCTTTATTTTATACATCATTTAAGATTAAGTCATCGAAAGTTTCGCGTTTGACGCCGACATATGATTCGCCGCCGCGGAGTATGATAATCGGGGGGCGGGGCAGTCGGTTGTAATTTGACGCCATCGAATAATTGTATGCGCCTGTAGTACACACGGCAAGTATGTCGCCGGGGCTGGGCTTTGGAAGTATAAAATTCTCCCCGATAATATCGCCGCTTTCACAGCAGCAGCCTGCTATAGTACAGACAAAGTTTCCTGTCCCGGCCGCGCGATTGGCGATATATGCAGTATATTCCGCTTGGTAGAGAGCATACCGGGGGTTGTCCGCCATTCCGCCGTCAACCGATACGTAATTTTTAAATCCGGGTATTTCCTTCACACAGCCGACAGTGTATAGGGTCATACCTGCGTCAGCGACAATGCTGCGTCCCGGTTCCATCAGTATCTTCGGTTCACGCAGCCCAAGAGAAGCGCATGTATTTTTGATTGTAAGGGCCACCTTCTTTATTTCGGCCGCACAGTCGATATTCGGTTGTTCTTCGACGTAACGCACGCCAAAGCCACCGCCAAGGTTTAGCTCCTCTGCTTCATAACCATATTTTTTCTTTATCATTGCTGAAAATGTGAGCATTTTAACGGCTGCCGCCGAAAACGGCCCGTCATCAAATATTTGTGAGCCAATGTGGCAGTGATATCCGCGCACATCGACATTTTTACATAAAAGGGCTGCGGCAACAAACTTCTCGGCTTGTCCTGTTTCAATAGCTTCGCCAAATTTCGAGTCAATATTACCCGTTGTTATTGCTTTGTGCGTGTGCGGATCTATTCCCGGTGTCAAGCGGAGAAGAATTTTCTGGCGTATTCCTCGCCGCGCTGCTTCGGCATCTATTAGTTCAAGCTCTAAGGAATTGTCGCAGACAAAATATCCGACGCCATGCTCCATAGCAAATGCAACGTCATACGGAGTTTTATTATTGCCGTGGAAATAGGCACGCTCCATCGGGAAATCTGCTTTGAGCGCTGTGTAGAGTTCCCCCGATGAAACGATATCAATGCCCATACCCTCGTCGGCTATAATGTTATATATCTTTTTAAAGCAAAGAGCTTTGCTTGCGTAAAGCGGGAGCGAATCTGAAAAATTTTCGCTCATTGAACGGACGTAAGTACGGCAGTTTTCGCGAACTCTATCTTCATCAAGCAGATAAAGCGGTGTTCCATAACGCTCAGCAAGAAGGGTTGTGTCTTGTCCTGCAAAGGTGAGATGCCCTTTTTCGTTTACTGAGATGTTTTTGCAAATCATTTTATTTTTTCTTCCTTAATATATTACATCAAAGCACTCTCTTCAGGCGGAGGGCAGCTTCCTCCGTTGCTTCCCGACTGCCGAATGAGGTAAGGCGGAAATACCCCTCCCCCTGCGCGCCAAAACCGGAACCGGGGGTACCGACAACTTCTGCGTTGTTTAAAAGATAGTCAAAAAAACTCCATGAATCAAAACCGCTCGGGCACTGTAGCCACAGATAGGGTGATGAGACGCCGCCTGT
>JAAYLD010000110.1 GCA_012522015.1 Clostridiales bacterium | reverse complement strand
TAATTATACAGATAGTCCCGCATAGCGTCGTTTATCGACGCTATTTTCTTTGACGTAGCATCCGACAAAAACGCTTCAGGCAATATACAGCGGTAAGTTGACGGCACGTGACCGATGTGTGAGGCACATTCACGCCAATATTCAGGCTCCGATGTGTACTGGTCACAGGCTATAACAGCCCACTTGCTGATATCGGCTGCCTCTGGCGGCAAAAGTATGTCCGCCGCCTGAAAGCAGTCGTAAACCTTTTTCATTATCCCCATACGTGTATGTATCCCCCAAAAATGCTTTTGCTTTTTTCTTATTTTCTTAATCTAATAATATTTTCTTAATTAATCACTCGGACACACCGACGATTTCTACATCATAGTATGTTATTTTTTTACTATGAACGAATTATAACAGCATACACCCCCTGAGTCAAGCGCGATGATAAAAAAGTATTTGATAATCTGTATTTTCTATATAACTCTTTGTGTTAATTTAAATTAAACTGCGCCATTTTTCTGTCATATCACTTTTATTTTAACTGCGCTTTATTTTGTTTATTTTTCGCAACTGTTAAAGTTTGCATGCACTGAGTTAACAATTTATTAATAACAAAGCTTAAAATTTACAATTTGTTTATATAATAAGGTTCCTTACTATATTGCATTTGTTTTAATTTTGTATATAATATAAATAAACAGGTTCCTTATTATACGTTAAAGCTGTTTTATACTATGGAAAACTTTATCCGGAAATTTTACAAGCAAATAAAACCATACCCCACATAAAACAGAGCCACAAAACACTAACTGAAAGGATAACGACGTAATGACCGACCTTGAACTCATGAAACTATTTCGCAGGCTCGAATCGCAGACACGGCGCGGGCGTTTTCAATGGGGCATCAGCAATACAGCTAATCGTAAAAGCGCAGATGAGCAACATCAACGCACGATGCCGGGAAGCGATATAACTAGAAAAGACACACAAAATATGTCAGGTGATCAAGGGGGACATGATGGCAAAAGGGCATCCGGTGAATCCGGAGCGCGTTATGCTGGCGAGGGTTCACAGCCGCCATTTACTCCTCCTTATACTCCGTTTGGAGGTATGCCGCATCACGGGCGCGGGCGCATAATAGCGCTGCTTTCGGAGCGTGGGTGCAGCGGGCATACGCAAAAGGAGCTTGCCGAGCTTCTTGGCGTGCGTCCACAATCGCTCTCCGAAGCTTTAATGCGCCTTGAAGAGGATGGGCTTGTCCGTCGCGAAAGGAATGAGGAAGATAAGCGCGAGCTGAGAATATTCCTCACGGAAGCAGGAAAAAGACTGTCTCTTGAAATTAACCGCGGACGTGAAAAGCGGGCAGCTGAATTCTTCTCCCCGCTTACAAATGAAGAAAAAGAAACGCTCGGCATCCTTTTGAAAAAGCTTGCCGACGCTCACACAGGTATTTAAAAACTTAAATTCCTCTATAAAAAAAGAAAGTTTACTGTTATATCAAAAACACACCGTATGTAAAAAAATACGGTAATACTGCGACAATTTTCAATCAATAATGCAACAATAACTTTTTAAGCAATTTATCATAAAAAGAAAGGACTGTGCGAGCACTAACTGCTTGCATATGGTGAATCTATGGGACCCGGCAGACCTATGACGAGACCTCACCCCGGAGGGGGAAATACAAATCAGGCCAACTCTCTAAAACCAGAAAAGCCAAAGAACATAAAGGAAATACCACGGTATCTTTGGGAGATCATATCGGGCTTCTTTTATAGATTATTTTATATTTTCAAGCTCGTTTGGGAAGCACGTCCTGCTCTTCTCTTTATAATGCTGTTCATGTCCATTTTTAACGGCGTAATGCCAGTGATCGGCGCTCGTATTTCTGCGGACTTATTGAACTCGCTTGCAAACCCAACAGGAACATTTACTAATAGAGAGTTTTCATCCATCGGTAAATTTATAATCCAGTTAACGAAAGCGACGGAAACGGGAAACAGCTGGCACATTATTATGGCGCTGCTTATTCTCCAGTTCTCGTATAACTTATTTAATGCGCTTGTTTCAAGCGTTTATAATATGTTTGTCAGCATTTCCGGCGAGATTGTGACCAACTACATAAAGGTCAAAATCATAACAAAGGCAAAGGAAGTAGACATTGCAAGCTTCGACTTGCCGGAATTCTATGAAAAGCTTGAAAACGCGAACCGCGAGGCTGGCATGAGACCTATTAACATCATGCGCTCGACGTTTTCACTTTTCAGCACGCTCATCAGCATGGTGAGCTTCATTGTAATCCTCATTACCGTCCGTTCATGGATGCCTCTTGTTGTCATCCTTCTGGCAATTCCGTCTGCCATAATCAACTTCACATACCGGCGCAAAACATTCTTCTATATGCGCCGCCGCAGCAAAGATCGCCGGCAAATGGACTATTACAGCAACTTGCTTGTCAATAAAGACATAGTAAAGGAAATCCGGCTCTTTGGGCTTTCCTCCACGTTCATAACGCGCTTTAAAAATATGTTTAAAATCTATTATGCCGGCATAAAGCGCTTGATAATTAATGAAAATATATGGCACATCACCCTGTCGGTTATTTCGGCAACTGTCAACTGCTTTTTATACCTTTTCCTTGCAAGAAAAGTTTTTGAGGGAGTATTCTTCATAGGAGATTACTCACTTTACACAAGTTCACTTTCGCATATATCAGGAAGTGTTTCTGCTATTATTGGTATAACATCGTCTATTTACGAAGGCTCACTCTTCATTGATAACATGATAGCCTTCATGTCCGTTAAGAAGAAGATTGTGCCTATCATTGACAAACCGCGTCATGTCAAGAGATACTGCGGACACACAATCGAATTTAAAAATGTCAGCTTTAGCTATCCCGGCACAGACCGCAAGGTTTTAAAAAATATTAACCTTAAGATAAACGCCGGCGATACATGTGTCCTCGTAGGATTAAACGGCGCTGGAAAGACAACGCTGATTAAATTACTAACGCGTCTATACGATCCGACTGAGGGCGTGATACTGCTTGATGGTCATGATATACGCGAATACGACGTCGATGAGCTTTACCAGATGTTTGGTATAATATTCCAAGACTTCGGTAAATATGCTGTATCAGTCAGCGAAAACATTGAGTTCGGCGACATACTCCATGAGCACGAAAATAAAGAGCAAGATATTGTCCGCGCTGCCCAGCAGTCAAGTGCCGATGTTTTTATAGAACAGCTTCCGAATAAATATGACACCCCTCTTATGCGCTATTTTGAGGAAAACGGAATTGAGCTTTCGATTGGCCAATGGCAAAAGCTATCGATTGCCCGCGCATTTTATTCAGACTCCGACTTTTTAATTCTTGACGAACCGACAGCTTCGCTTGACGCTATCGCCGAGCAGGAAATATTCAACCAGTTCGATAATCTTCGCAAAAACAAGACAACAATATTCGTTTCCCACCGTCTCTCAAGCGCTACTGTCGCATCAAAAATTGTCGTGCTTGAAAATGGCGAGATCATCGAGGAAGGCAACCACAGCCAGCTGATGAATCTCAAGGGACGTTATTACGAACTTTTCACAACACAAGCGAAGCGATACATGACAGAAGTCGATGAAAATGATGTCCTCGACGAAAACATGGCGGCTCATACCCGCGCGTTTGGCGCACAACATGGTGTATGCCCATGCCAGATGATGTCACAGCTCCGATAGGGGCAGGATTCCCCTTCACCGGCGGACCGTTTGGTCCGATGCCGGGCGGCATGCCTCCGAGCGGCGGTGGACGGCGCCGTCCACAAGGATATGATGATAGCTACAAGCCATCTGTATCAAATGTCGCACATCAAAAGATGCCTAATACTGAAGGCAGCACACCGACTGGCGCCGATTTCGATGGCATTTCCTCAAAATAAAATAAGTGTAAAAAACATAAGCATAGAGTATAATCATACATTCACGGGTTTTGCAAGAAACCCGTTTTTTTCTTGGTGATATAGTAAACGCTCCTTTAATATGTTGTACTCCAAAATATTATTAAATTAAGTAAAAAACCATTTTAGAGCTTCTATTGACAAAAAACGTGACTGTGAATATAATAATAAAAACAATTACAACATTATAAAAGTACAAGCAAATTTAAAGATTTACATGAAACGGGGACAAAACGTGGGCTCGGATAATATTATTAAAGTGGTTAAGTTTGGCGGAAGCTCTCTTGCTGATGTAAACCAATTTAAAAAGGTATATGATATTGTAAAATCTGACCCGAGCCGTCGATATGTTGTCGCATCTGCACCAGGCAAGCGCACGCCCGACGACAACAAGGTCACAGATATGTTTTATGCCTGCTATGACATGGCGTCAGCAGGACTCTCGATAGACTCGTTCTTCCGCGGCATAACAGAACGTTACGATACTATTATCGAGGGACTTGGAATAGACTGCGATCTATCAGAAGAATACGAAATAATAAAAAATATGCTAATACATAAAGCTGGCCGTGATTACGCAGCCAGCCGCGGCGAATATTTAAGCTCTATTATTCTGGCGAAATACCTCGGATATGACTTCATAAACGCCTCTGATGTGATTTTCTTCAATGAGAATGGTGTTTTTGACGCCGAGCGTACAAACGCCGCGCTTTCTTTCGCGCTAAAGATGCACGAATGCGCTGTTATCCCGGGTTTTTACGGCTCTATGCCAAATGACACGATAAAAACATTTCCCCGCGGTGGTTCCGATGTGACAGGCGCAATAGTTGCGCGCGCCGCAAACGCTGACATATACGAAAACTGGACGGATGTTTCAGGCTTCCTCATGGCCGACCCGCGAATTGTTAAAAATCCGCTCGGTATAAGAGTAATTACATACCGCGAGTTGCGAGAGCTCTCATACATGGGTGCCTCAGTCCTTCATGAGGACAGCATTTTTCCTGTCCGGCACGCTGGAATACTGATAAATATAAGAAACACAAACGACCCGACTAATCCGGGCACTATGATAGTTCCGAGCACAACGGATTATCCGTCACGCCATATCATAACCGGCATCGCCGGTAAAAAAGGTTTCTCTGTCATTCATATTGAAAAAGACAGGATGGCATATGAACGCGGGGTTATGCGGCGGGTACTTGAAATACTCGAGTGCAACGGCATAAATGTCGAACATGTGCCCTCCGGCATCGATGCAATGTCAGTTGTCGTTGCGACATCACAAATTGAGGATAAGCGAAACTATATTACTGATGTTATAAAACGCACCATTTCGCCTGATTATGTGGTAATTGAAGATAAGCTTGCTCTTATCGCTGTCGTCGGACGTGGTATGGTTCGCTCAAAAGGCGTCGCAGCGCGAATATTCCGCGCTGTTGCTGAAGCCAGAATCAATATACGCATGATAGATCAGGGATCGTGCGAGCTTAACATTATCATTGGCGTTGATGAGTCAGACTTTGAAGGTGCTTTGTGCGCTATATACAACGAATTTGTAAAATAATATTAGCTTTTCGTTTAGTGGTATTATTGACTTGCACATATTGTGCAGGTATAATCAAGTAAATACTTTGAAAGACTATGACGGAGACAATGACACTGTAAGCTCCGACACAGAGAGGGACACGACCTTCGCATTAGCTTTGTTGATGCTGTTACTTTGTTTTCGATGTTAGCATTGTTAATTTTGTTCACACAGGTCACGCTGAGACGTCCTTCGGATCTTCTCTGTCAACTCACTCCCGAGTTCGTCCCCGAAACGTTTGCCATTTTTGGCACCGAGTAAGCGGATGCGGAAGTCAACCGTTACCTTATGGCCTGCACATCGGTTTTACTGCTATATAAAACCCGTGTGTGGAAAAGAGCATCCGTTTGCGCGGATGAATGCGGGTGGTACCGCGTAGAACAGCTTGTTCTTCGTCCCGGATCGTCAATTCTCGACGACCCGGGATTTTTTTATATATTTCTGCTTTAGAAACAATTTGTTTAAAATTTTATAATAACAAAAACAATTGGAGGTATACTTAGAATGGAGTTTCTCAATTACACGCTTGGAGATTGGATTGATAAAATTGCTGCTGAGTACCCAGATAATCTTGCCGTTGCTTATACAGACAAATATGACTACCGCCGCACATATAAAGAGTTTGTCGCGGAATGTGATAAAATAGCTCGCAGCTTTCTTGCCCTTGGTGTGAAGCGCGGAGACCACATCGCCATTTGGTCGACTAATACCCCGCAGTGGATTTTAACTCTTTTTGCAGCTGCAAAAATTGGTGCCGTGCTCGTCACGGTTAACACCGCTTATAAAATTCATGAGGCTGAATACTTATTAAAACAGTCAGACACAAACTTCCTCGTTACCTCTGAGGGATTTAAAGACAGCAATTATATTGATATACTGAACCGTCTGTGTCCCGAAATCTCAGAGCCGGGGTGCGACCGTGCAAACTTAAAGTGTGCACGCCTGCCCGAACTGCGTGCTATTATCACAATTGATGATATACAGCGCCCCGGTATGTTCAGATGGAGTGAGCTTTACGAGCTTACCGAATCTGTCACAGATGAAGAATACGAAGAGGCACGCAAGGGGATTTCGCCGCACGATGTTGTTAATATGCAGTACACATCTGGAACAACTGGCTTCCCGAAGGGCGTAATGCTGACGCACTATAATATTCTCAATAACGGAAAAACAATCGGCGACAGGATGAAATTCACGCCTGCCGACAAGCTCTGCATACCGGTACCCTTCTTCCACTGCTTTGGTCTTGTGCTTTCAATATTAGTATGCGTCACTCATGCAGCTGCTATGGTTCCACTTGATCACTATAATCCCGTCAAGGTAATGGAGGCTGTTGACCGTGAGCAGTGTACAGCTTTAAACGGTGTGCCGAAAATGTTTATAGGGCTGCTTGAGCTTCCAAACTTCAAGGATTACAAGCTCAATTTACGAACTGGAATAATGGCTGGTTCACCCTGCCCCATTAAGCTTATGCGTCAGGCTATTGACGAGCTTGGCATGCGCGAAATAACAATAGTCTATGGGCAAACGGAGGCATCACCCGGATGCACGCAAACTCTCGCAGATGACCCGATTGAAGTTCGCGTTAACACAGTCGGACGCGCCTTCCCCGGCGTGGAAATAAAAATAATTGACCCTGCAACCGGTGAAACGCTCAGGCCTAATCAAAATGGTGAGTTATGCGCACGCGGCTATAACATAATGAAGGGTTATTATAAGATGCCTGAGGCAACAGCTCAGGCAATAGATGCCGACGGTTGGCTTCATACCGGCGACATTGCGTGCGTTGACGAGAACGGGAACTATAAAATTACCGGCCGTATAAAGGATATGATAATCCGCGGCGGTGAAAACATTTTCCCGAAGGAAATCGAGGATTTCCTCTACACTCATCCGGCGGTCAGCGACGTTCAGGTTATCGGTGTTCCCGATCGCGATTATGGCGAAGAAATTATGGCGTGCATCATTCTTAAGGAAGGCGCTGTATGCACAGAGGACGAAATCAAAAAATACGTGGCTGATTCAATGGCGCGTCACAAGGTTCCGCGCTATGTATGGTTTATGGATGAGTTCCCAATAAACGCCGCAAACAAAATTCTCAAATACAAAATGCGCGAAATGGCCATAGAGCGTCTTTCACTCCAGGACGCCGCCTCAATCGAAACAGCTTAACTTTACATACTTTGCTTTAGCATGATATAATAAAACAAGAGAAGTTATTTCGGTTTTTAACATTTTTCTTCAACAGCATATACTAATAGACAGGACGGTGACACAGTATGATGAAGCTATCATTTTCAACATTAGGATGCCCGGATTGGACATTTCCTGAAATTTTCGCTGTCGCCTCCGACTTGCACTACGACGGTATAGAAATACGTGGCATCGCTGATGAGATTTACGCACCGCGTGTCACTGCCTTTAAAAAAGAAAACATACCGGCGCTGAAAGCTAAACTAAGTGACGCCGGTCTATCAATACCAATTTTAACATCAGGTGCATATCTTGTCGGCAGTGGTTCTAAGGCAGAGGCTGAGATAATGGACTATGTCACTCTTGCCCATGCGCTCGGAGTTCCATATGTGCGAGTTTTAGGAGAGATGACGCCGGAGCCGTCCGTGCCAGATGCCGACATTGATGAAATAAGGCGCCGGTATGAAGCTATCTGCCGCGCTGCCGAACCATACAGCGTCACGCCGCTCATCGAAACGAATGGGTGCCTTGCAAACAGCGCTACAATGCGCAAATTGATGGAAAATACTGACGCACAAAACAAAGGCGTTTTATGGGATCTGCATCATCCGGTTCGATTCTATGGCGAGAGTCCGCACAAAACAGCAGAAAACATCGGTCGCCATACAAAACACGTGCACATCAAGGATTCGGTAGTCGGTGACGATGGCAATATAAAGTATGTACTGACGGGATGCGGTTCCCTGCCCATCACCGAATGTATTAGCGAGCTTGATAAGCTCGGATACGACGGTTTTCTCTCGTATGAATGGGTTAAGCGCTGGTCGCGCGATCTTGCCGATCCGGCAATCGCTTTTTACCAATATGTTGAGTATATGAAAGGGATAATAAATAAATAATCCCTCGATGCTGTCAGTAAAAATATCACATCTGTTCATCAGCCGCAAAACGTTGTTTTGCGGCTTAAGAATAAAATAATAATAGAAGATAGAGAATTGTTTAACAGAATCAAAATACGAACATATACGATAAGCTCACCGCCTGCTGTTCGTGGGCTTTATGCCGCTCTTGTCACTGACATACATGAACGCGACCCAGGTGATATACTTTCCATTCTTCGCAGCGAGCAGTCGGATGTTATATTCGTTGCAGGCGACTTAATTGAAGCAAAAAGAGCTCTTTCTGTGCCACATTGGCGCACACCGAAAAGAGCGCTTGCATTTCTTTCGGGCGCGTCGGAGATTGCACCTGTATATTATTCACCCGGAAACCATGAAATATTTTTACCAGCCTCCGCAATAGACGACATCAGTAAAACAGGCGCTGTTTTCCTCGCTAACACCGATACCGTTGCTTCCATAAACGGACGGCATCTGCTTATTGGCGGGATTACGTCAAAACCGGACACCGCTTGGCTGTCGCAATTTGCCTCAAAATCCGGATATAAGATACTTTTGTGCCACCATCCTGAATATTATCCACGATATATTGCCGAAACGGGCATTGATCTTACGCTTTCAGGACACACTCACGGCGGACAGTGGCGGGTTTTCGGACGCGGGATTTATTCACCCGGTCAAGGACTTTTCCCGAAATATACGCGCGGCATATATGAAAACAGGCGTCTTGTCGTTTCAGCAGGAGCATCAAACCACGAACCGGTTCCGAGGATAAACAATCCGCTTGAGGTTGTTTTCATAAAATTCGGGTAAAACTAAAGTTTCAGGAAAGTGCAAAAATGAGTGAAACGATGTATTTAATAAAAAATGTTAAGCTTTATACCGGAGAATCTATTTACCCCGACGGTGCCGTTCTGACAGACGGGCCTTCCATTCTCTACGCCGGTGATGTTGCTAAATTAACAGCTCCGCCGCTTAAAGGCCGTAAAATTGAAGTCATCGACGGACGCGGAGGCATATGTATGCCGGGGCTTTGCAGCGCTCATTCGCACGTTGCGATGACAATTCTGCGCGGTGTTGGCGGGGGGTTACCGCTTAGTGAGTGGTTACAGCGGATATTTGCCATTGAAGCGCTTCTGACAGACGACGATATTTGCACGGGCGCGACGCTGGCAATAATGGAATACTTACGCTGCGGCGTTACGTGCTTTGCCGATATGTATATTCGCGCAGACGGTGTTCTTCGCGCCGCATGTGAAGCAAAAATCCGCGCAAACGCTTGTGTTGGCGCAACTTCAGTGTCCGACGTTGCCGAAAACGAAGCTCTTTTCCACGAATTTGACGGTGAGGGCGGGCTTCTTCGCGTTTATCTTGGCATACACTCGGAGTACGCAACAGACAAAAGCGTCGCCACCCTTGCCGCAGAGACCGCCCTAAAGCTTGGCACGGGTATGCATGTGCATGTAAGCGAAACGTCAGAGGAAGTTGACGCGTGCAGGAGGCGGCACGGCGGCAAATCGCCTGTCACATATTTGTGTGATTTAGGTATATTTGATATACCGACGATAGCAGCGCATTGCGTCCATGTTGACGAAGGTGATATGGAGACTCTTGCATCTCACAACGTCACAGTCGCTCACTGCCCTGCCAGCAACATGAAGCTATCAAGCGGTGCGGCACTTGTCGCTGAGATGCAGGAGCGTGGGGTAAAAGTAGCCATTGGCACCGACGGGCCGGCAAGCAACAACACCCTTGATATGTTCCGTGAGATGCGTCTTGCAGCGCTTCTATCAAGTCTTTCTACGAAAAACCCGGCATCTCTTTCCGCTGCGGACGCTATAACAATGGCAACCGTTGTCGGTGCTCAAGGTGCGGGATTTTCTGATGTCGGCATACTCCGCGCAGGTTATACCGCAGATCTTATCATCATCAACGGTGAGGCGCCTTTTATGGCTACAGAGCGTGACGTCGTAGAAGATATTGTCTATGTAGCGGCGGGCGGGGATGTGCAAATGACAATGGTGGGCGGACAAATTCTTTATCTAAATGGAAAATACACGACAATCGATACAGAGCGTGCCATATACGAGGCGCGTGCCGTAATGTCACGTCTTTCATAGAATCAATGTAAATACACAGTGATATTTTCAATTAAATTATTATTATAAGAAAGAGATTGACAGAAATATATCTTTTTGATATAATAACCGAGGGGAACCGGAATACCCGCTCCCCGCGCTCTTTTGCGAAGGGGGGAAACAGTAAAATGGCAGAAGTAAGAGTTAAAGAAAATGAAACTCTTGACAGCGCTCTTCGTCGTTTTAAGCGTCAGTGCGCAAGATCAGGCGTTCTGACCGAACTCCGTAAGAGAGAGCATTACGAGAAGCCAAGCGTCAAGAAGAAAAAGAAGAAGGCTGAAGCTTCACGCAAGCGCAAGTATAAATAATTGTGCTATAACAGCTGATTGCTATATTGGGCAGGTTTTACCCACTTTAATCATTACGCAATGTCTATTAAATTAAAACCGGCGTGACAAGTAATGTCACGCCGGTTTTTTGCTCACCATATCTGAATATGTATAAATAAGCAAAGTCCACCTGCCCTTCAGGTGGACTTTGCTCTCTTTATAGTTTATCCCTCACCGTTAAATATGAGTTATCCTGTTAAGAAACCGTATAAGTAATCCAGCCGTATGTTTCGTTTGCATCAACGCAGCCATAGAAGGTGAATGGGGATATTTTAACCTCTTGTACGGTAAACGTTACTATAGTATATGATTCACCTTCTTCAAGCTCACATAACAAGCCAAGGCGATCGGCATCCGTTTGATAAATACCGTAGTTGTTAAAGTACTGATAAGTAGCCGATCCGTCAAATGGTGTATCTTTATAATCTTCTCCGAAGCAAACAATATTGCAGTAGCTTGCAGCTCCGTTTTCATCCGTGTAAGTAGCTTTAAGTCCGTACATCTGGCTCAGTGACATATCAAAGGTAACTATGATTTTGTCGCCGACAGTCAGTGCATTGCTTCCTGTGCTTGTTCTAAAGTAAACACCATTAACGTTTTGTGCCGGTTCACCGACATCGAGCAGTTCATATTCTACCCACTTTTCATTTTCAGTGCCGCATTCCACACCATATAATTTCAGCTTACCACCAAAATCCTCTGGCAGGCTGGTGTAATAGATCCAAAGCTCAATTGCGTTAGCGTATTCCTCAGCCTTGACGGAGATGCCAATCTCCTTGCATCTGTCCTTATCGACACCAACCTCTGTAAATCCCTCTACCACAGAATTGCAGTACAAATTACCGGACTTTACATTGCCAGATTTGTCAACATATGATCCGCGAAGCGCAAACACCGGGTTCTCTTTTGTTATGTCAAACACTATGTACATGTCACTTTCGGAAAGATATTGAAAACCATCCGGTGCACCTGCATATACAGCCCCACTCGTTCCCACGGGTGTTACTTTTGAGAAATCATATTCTTCCTTTGGTTTCTCTTCGGTTGTATCTCCCTCTGTATCTTTTTCAGAAGCCTCTTCAGAGTCCCCCGTACCAGCACCGTCCGCATCACTTTCCGTTACGCTTTTTGTATCGTCATCTTTTCCCTTGCTGTCATCTTTACAGGAGGCAAATGAAAGTACCATTGACAGTATCAAGACAAATGCGATAATAATAGCAATGATTTTTTTCATATTGATATAGTCCCCTCCAAAATTTATTGATTATTAACCGCTCGGTGATTTATCGATAACATTATAATCCAATTAAACTAAATTTGCGCGATATTTTCGAGTAAGAATAAGACATATTTTTGTATTTAATGTTTTCATGACTAACTTGTAACTTTTAAAACAATATTATAACAACTCATAAATTGCTATCAGCTGCTTTTAATATAATAATTATAAAAAGACGTCAGTTTTATAGAATCTACCGGCAATTCTATTATGTCTTTGTTATACCTTAAAAAAAGTCCGGAACTCAAGTGTGCTTGAGTTCCGGACTTTTGTTCTCTGAGTGACTGGATTTGAACCAGCGGCCTCTACCACCCCAAGGTAGCGCGCTACCAACTGCGCCACACCCAGATTTCTTTTCGCGCGTTAGTATTATAGCACCAACTAACGCCGCGCGTCAATACTTTTTTATGAATAGATGTATTTGTTGCAGTTTTCAATGAGCAAATTCAAACTTTAAAACTATTTTAATTTTAATATAAATGTCTATTGCATCAACAGGAGGATTATAGATATGAATATTTTTTTACACATTGTAAATCATAAAAAAAGGCATGTCCCAAACTAAATAGTTAGACTGCAGCATAAATAATACAATATTGCCGAAAAAGAGGTCAACAATAATAATGGAAATCAAAAAAAAGAAGGGGCACCGCATACCCAACAAAAGCATCGAGTGCACTGTAATACAGTGTGCCAATCACTGCGGCGATCAGGACTATTGCGCGCTTGACAAAATAAGAGTCATAACACATGAGCAGAATCCGACCGTTGTACAGTGCACAGACTGTGGGTCTTTCGTCCTCGATAGTGCTATATATCAACAATAAAGGATAAAAAACGCATGACCGCTGAGTATTCAGCGGTCATGCGTCTATATACGGTGAAATCCGAAGAAAAGCGTTCGCCGGCATCGGCTTTTTATATGCAAGCGTGTATATCTTATCGGCATCAGCTTCAAGCTTATACTGTCTTGACGCAACCTCGCTCATTTTGATATGGTCAGCCGGTTTTGTTAAAATCTCAATTCTGCCTTCCTTTTTCATGACACGGAGAGCATCAAGGCCTTTTGCGTTGGCAGCAAGAATCTGCGTATAAGCCACCTCGGATTTTAGCGTTGAGGGCGAAACACCGGTTGCGGCATATATAATAGCACGGCGCAGACGCGAGTTTGTGTACTGCTTTGTCGCGGCAAGGGTAAGCGTTTCTTCTAAGCTGCCGGCAGCCATAGCAGACGATATTATGCGTTCTCCTACTCCGCCACCCATTTCAGCTATACTTTTTATGTCGTCGCTTTTCATCGTACGTAAAATGCCAAGGAGCGATAAAGAGGCATTTTCAAGCGAAGCACAACCGCATTCATTTATTTCACTATAAAGAATCTGCGCACACCCGCTTGGCATCTGCTTTTCTGCAAGACTATAATGCTTTTTGTATAAAAGGTGTCTTATCGCCGTAGCTGATGCAAAATTATCAAGCGATACTTCCCTGTTGTTATACTCGGCGCCGATTCGCTTTATAGTTACAGGCTCAAGAGCAGCTCCGCGGCGCCTAATAGCTCTTAAATATTCGATAGCAAGAATGTTGTTTGAGCCGCGCAAAAGATGAGATGAGCCCTGACCATACTTTTTTTCGTATGCCGCTGCCCTGCTGCGCGCTGTTGTGAAAAAGCCATCAGCTTCAAGCTCCGAGAGGCGCGATGCTACCTCGGTAAGCTCATCAATATCGCCGCTTTCGCTGCCAAAGCAGAGCTCACCGGGTCCAAGCCTGTCAGCAATAGATACTCCGGCATCAGCGAAGTATTCGGCCGATGCACAGCACCATGGGAACGGCAGCGAAAGCACAAGGTCAGCCCCACCGGCAAGCACAATCTTCGCGCGCACGAAGCGGTTGACAATCGCTACATCCCCACGCTGTGTGAAATTCCCGCTCATGATACACACGACTGCGGCATCCGGGCGGCGCTTTCTAATCTCTGCTATTTGATAGGCGTGGCCATTGTGAAAAGGATTGTATTCACTTATAATATAAACAAAGCTGTCCACATTAGTACCCTCCTCATTCACAATTTGCCCTTGACCATAACTGATATGTATAATATAATAAACTTGCTTAGCGCATATTGTCAATATATACGTTTTTTCGGAGGATGTATAATTATGAAGGTTCTCGTTGTTAATGCAGGAAGCTCCTCTCTTAAATATCAGCTATTTGATATGGATACCGAAACAGTTCTCGCAAAAGGAATTTGTGAACGCATTGGAACGGGCTCGCCTGCAGGCTGCGAGAGTCTTATTGAACATAAAACAAACGGCTGTGTTTATAAAAAGAGCATCCCGATGCCCAATCATTCTGTTGCTATGAAAATAACCGTTGACTACCTGACTGATCCCGAGTTCGGATGCATCAGCGGAATGGATGAAATTGATGCTGTTGGTCATCGTGTCGTTCACGGCGGTCCTTACTTTTTCGGAAGTGTGCTTTTAAACGACGATGTTTTTAAAAAATTAAGGCTTTGTCACGATTTTGCTCCGCTTCACACTGAAGCACATATCATGGGCATCCAAGGGTGCCTTGCTGTTCTGCCAAATAAACCTCAGGTACTCGTATTTGACACGGCATTCCATCAGACCATGCCCGAAAAAGCGTATATGTACGGTGTCTCATATGATATGTATGAGAAGTACAAGATCCGCCGTTATGGTGCGCATGGGACTTCACACCGTTATGTCTCGCAGGAAATGGCTAAACTCCTCGGACGTGATATTAAAGATACAAAAATCATCACCTGTCACATTGGCAACGGTTCATCGATTTCAGCTGTTGACGGTGGTCGTGTAGTCGATACAAGCATGGGCTTCACACCGCTTGATGGGCTTATCATGGGTACCCGCTGCGGCTCACTCGACCCCGCAATAGTAACTTACATCATGGAAAAAGAAGGCTATTCACCCGATGAAATGAACGAGTACATGAATAAAAAGTGCGGATATTTGGGGGTCTCGGGATTCTCATCCGACAGCCGTGATCTTGAGGCGGCAATTATCGGACGTACAATGTCAGGCGAACCTTACGAAGCGACACCGGAGCAAATTCATCGCGCGAAAATAGCATCGAGCGTACTCGCATATCAGATTCAGAAATATATCGGTGCATACACAGCTGCTATGAATGGCCTTGACGCCATTGTCTTCACCGCCGGCATGGGCGAAAACAACCCTAATATGCGCGAACGCGTATGTACAAACATGGATTATTTCGGCATAAAGCTTGACAAAGAAGCTAACGCAAAAACACACCGTCAGAGCAAAAACGTCGAGCTGTCAACACCTGATTCAAAGGTAAAGGTTTATGTCATCCCAACAAACGAAGAGCTTATGATAGCGCGCGATACGAAAGCTATTGTATCTGCGCTTTAATATAAATTAATAATCAAAATATAAAACCAAGTCACTTTTAAAATGACTCGGTTTTTTGTTATATTGCATTAAGTTCAATATATAGCTATCATAAGATGATGCAGATAAGGCCGCTGCTTCCCTCGTTGATGATACGTCCGAGAGTTTCCGAAAGCTTTTCTCTTGCATCTTCGGGCATGTGCTCAAGCTTTGTATGAAGCCCCTCGTTTACCAGCTCATAGAGCGTCTTTCCAAACATATTAGACTGCCAAATCGTCTGAGGATCCTCCTCAAATTCACGCAATAGATACCGGACAATTTCCTCAGACTGAGCCTCTGTGCCGACAATCGGGTTTATCTCAGTTTCAATCGTCGCGCGGATCATATGAATTGACGGCGCCGCGGCACGCAGGCGCACACCGTATCCTCCTGCTTGCCTGACAATCTCCGGCTCATCAAGCGTAAGATCTTTTATATCCGGCATAACAATGCCGTATCCCTTCTCGCTCACCATTTTAAGTGCGTCAGCCACCTTGTCATACTCACGTTTGACAGCGGCAAGCTCACGCATGAGGCATATAAGCTCCTCTTCGTCCTTGATATCGAAACCGGTCATTTCGCCTATAATTTTATAGTATAGTTCATCCGGTACGGTTATAATAATCTCAGCACGCCCGCATCCGAGGTCGATATCACCAACTGCCACCGTTGCGACAGCCTCATTTTCCCGCAGCGGCAGGAATGCTCCACCCCCTTGCAAATCCCCCATGCGATGAGCCTTTGCAGCGCATTCGCGGATGTTGGCTGTCAGCGACTGCATAAGCTGATGGTTTTTATCGAGCGCTCCCATCCAGCGCGGTATCGATATATCAACCTCTTTAACCGGAAACTCAAATAAAACAAGCTCAAGTATTTGGCGTATGTCCTCCGCATCAAGTGTCAGGCAGCTGACAAGAGCAACGGGCGCGCCATATTTTGACTCAATATCAAGCGCAAGCGACATCGCTTCATTGCTATCAGGCTCCGCTGAATTTAATATGATGGCGAAGGGTTTGCCTATTTGCTTCAGTTCGCGGACAACCTGCTCCTCAGCCGCGACGAAATTAGCGCGCGGAATCTCACCGAAACTGCCGTCGCTTGTGACGAGTATGCCTATCGTTGAGTGGTCATTTATGACCTTCCGGGTTCCCATCTCGGCAGCTTCTGCAAATGGCATCGGCTCCGTCTGCCACGGGGTGCTGACCATCCTTGCTTCCCCGCCCTCAGTATCGCCGAGCACCCCAGGCACAAGGTATCCGACGCAATCGATCATTTTCACGCGCAGTCGTTCACCGCCACCGAGTGTTACTTCCACCGCTTCGTCGGGGATGAATTTTGGCTCGGTTGTCATGACGGTACGACCGGCCGCGCTTTGAGGCATCTCATCCTTTGTTCTTTTTTTATCGTACTCGTTATTGATATTCGGCAGGACAAGAGCGTCAAGAAAGCGCTTTATAAACGTACTCTTTCCCGTTCTCACAGGTCCCACCACGCCTATGTAGATATCGCCGCCAGTCCGCGTGGCAATATCCTTATAAATGTTAATGTCAGTCATAGCCGTCCCCTTTATCGCATCTTATTCAGTCAATAATATGCCGAGGATGGCTATGTTATGATAAAATATCAAAATATTAAAAAGCAAAAACACAAAAAAACAACGGCCTAAGATTTGAAAACATTGTTTGTCCCCATCTGTTTTACATAAAAGACAAGCAAGGGGACGTCCCATCGGACGTGCCACTCGGCACACTATAATAAAACGGTGGGAATTGAATTAATCTGGCAACAATACCGCTGATAAAAACTCCGTTTTTACCTGCCATCGCGAATACATCAGGCGTCCATCTAACATAGCTTTGAATGCACACTGTTTTCTTTTATGCGTATATTAAACAGTAAGCATACAAAGTGACTTCTTAACATAGTTTATAAATCAGTGAATGATTGAACGAAAACATTTTTTTAGCGGCAGTCAAAAATAAAAAAGCAATGGACAGCAGAAACTGTCCGTCACTTATCAAAGTAAATCTTTATATTGAATTATCCTTTTTAGAGGGAGAGTTATCACTACTTTTTTTCTTTTTCCACCCACTGAAAACTTCATAGTAAATACCTGCGGCGGTTAAAAGAGCGGCAACAGCAGGCAGAGAGCCAAAGAGAAGCGCATCGTCGTGTCCATACAGCACAAGTGTAACAGTATACTGCCACGTAAAGCACAAAAAAGCGAAAAACATTGGCACAATGGCACTTTTCCCGCGATAAGCAAGTCTTTTGCCGACGGCGGCGAGCACCGAACCCACTATTACGCCCCCGCACGCCACCGGTATATAAATGGCAAGGTATCCTGATGCAAGCGTCGAACTCTTTAGGACATCGGCATTAAAGTAGCGCAGGCTTTTCTTATACATCATTATAATAGTAGGGATTATCCCAATAAGCCCGGACCAAAACGACGCGTTCCATAACCGGGCAGCAGTCCCTATGTCAATATTAGCACGGGAGGATTTGACATCATCCGCACATTCGGTTTCATTATTTGTCAGAGTGCCTGTATTTAAATCTGAAGCGTTCTTTTTGTTGTTTACTTTCTTTTTCACATTAGCTCCCCTGCCGCAGCACTTTTTACTGTAAATGCAAATAGATGATGGCTCATTATATCACCGCATGTGTTTTTATGTCAAACGCACAACACTATCGCCCTTTCAATAAAACAATCGTAAATTTTATATAAATCATTATTTATTTATAAGATGTGGATTTACACGCACATTTATGTTATAATATTCTGAATAATAAATATCAATTTTATATACCTATTTAGCGAGGAAACCTAATGCCTAAGTACATAGAAAAAGCCGACATAATGACTTTGCCCGTAATCCCGCTGCGCGGGGTTGTGGCATTTCCATTAATTCCAGTCAGCTTTGAAATAGATCGAGACATATCAAAAGCCGCATGCAACGCCGCCGAGGAGGGCGACGCCTGCGTTCTTCTTGTGACGCAGACAGACATAGGCTGCGAGCATCCGAAACGCAGCGATGTATATCGAATCGGTTGCGCTGCCCGTATTAAACAGTCATTAAGGACGCCTGAAGACAGCATCAGGGTCATTGCAGAGGGCTTTGCCCGCGCTGAAATAATATCCTGGCGTGAAAATGAAAATTATATTATAGCGAACGTAATGGCAAAAAGCTTCGAGCTTAACGAAGAACCCGATGTAAAAATAGAAGCCGCAATGCGTGCTCTTCTCTCATCACTTGAGCGCCGCATTGATAGTGGTCGTGTTTCCCGTGATGTTTTCACAACAGCAAAAACTATACGTTCGCCTGGAACCCTCTGTGATTTTTTGGCATCCAGCGTTTTACTACGTTATCAGAACAAGCAGTTAGTGCTTAACGAATTTGATCCCGTTCGCCGTCTTGCGCTTACAGCTAAGCTCATCGAAGGTGAGACGGAGCTTCTCGAAGCCGAAGCAATGATACATGGGCGTGTACGCGCATCACTTAGCGAGTCACAGCGCGAGCATTATCTGCGTGAGCAGCTTAGAGTCATCCGCGAGGAACTTGGCGACGACGTTGAAGATGATGTAGAGGAATACAAAAAGAAATTTAAAAAAATTGTCATGCCTAAAGAAGTGCGCCAAAAACTTCTCAAGGAAGTCTCAAGACTTCAGCAGACACAAATTGGCTCGCCTGAAGCTACTCTTCTTCGCAATTACCTTGACACCTGCCTTGAACTTCCCTTCGACCGGCAAACGGCAGACCGTGTCGACATAGCGGTGGCTGAAAAGATACTCAACGATGATCATGACGGTCTTAAAGAGGTCAAAGAAAGAATCCTCGAATACCTTGCTGTTAAGCAGCTCTCGCCATCGCTGCGCCACCAGATTATATGCCTCGTAGGCCCTCCCGGCACCGGTAAGACATCAATAGCAATGTCAATAGCACGAGCCTTGAAACGTAAATACGTACGCGTTTCCCTTGGCGGAATTCGCGACGAGGCCGACATACGCGGCCACCGTAAAACGTACATAGGCGCGATGCCGGGACGCATAATAAACGCTCTTATACAGGTTAAGGTTAAAAACCCTCTCATACTCCTTGATGAGATAGATAAGCTCACACGTGATGCTCACGGTGACCCCGCATCGGCACTTCTTGAGGTGCTTGACGCCGAGCAGAACAAAAACTTCCGTGACCATTACATTGAGTTCCCGTTTGACTTATCAAACTGCATGTTCATCTGCACGGCGAACACGCTTGAAACAGTTCCGCGTCCGCTCATCGACCGCATGGAAATCATTGAGCTTTCAGCTTATACGCGTGCTGAAAAGCTGTCGATTGCTAAAAACCACCTGATTCCGAAGCAGTGCAAACGCCACGGGCTTGACCGCCGCCGCTTCGTTATACGAGAAGACGCTATCTTAGAAATTATTGATTATTACACGCGTGAGGCTGGGGTACGCAATCTTGAGCGCGAGATAGCTTCCCTTTGCCGCAAAGCGGCACGTCAAATTGTCACGCAGAATAAAAAGAGTTCCATCATAACGGCAGCGGACATCAAATCATATCTTGGCGGGCGCAAGGTAATCCCTGAGCACATCTCGTCTGTTGATGAAGTCGGCGTTGTCAACGGTATGGCTTATACCGAAACGGGCGGCGATCTGCTTAAGATTGAAGCCGTCGTAATGGATGGCACAGGCAAGCTTGAGCTGACCGGATCACTTGGCGATGTTATGAAGGAATCAGCGAAGTTGGCGATAAGCTATATACGCGCACATGCAAAGTCGCTTGGAGTTGACCCGGATTTTTATAAAAATAAAGACATCCATTTACACGTTCCCGAAGGTGCCGTTCCGAAGGACGGCCCGTCCGCCGGTGTTGCAATTTTATGCGCAATAACAAGTGCTCTTTCAGGGCGCCCTGTCAGAAGCGATATTTCGATGACCGGTGAATTGACCCTTACGGGAAGTGTGCTTCCGATTGGCGGATTAAAGGAAAAAACATCCGCTGCTTATGCAGCCGGAGTTCGGCGCATACTTATACCAAAGGACAACGAAGCCGATCTTGAGAAAATAGACGGTGTAGTCCGCGATGGAGCGCAATTCATCCTTATGTCTTCGGCAAGTGATGCGCTTAGAGAGGTTTTCGCACAGCGCAGCCGTCCGCTTTTGATGCACATTCCGACACCGGAGCTTCCGCGCACACAAGCACTTGCTGACGACATACCTTCAGCGCCTGTGCGCGCCCCGTATAAAAACGCATAAATAAAAAATAACTATTCCAAGGAAACGTAATGGCACCTAACACAAATAACGTCTCCCTTTTCATATCAGCGGGGCGTCCGGATCAGTTTCCGACACGTCCGACGCCCCAAATCGCTATCTCCGGACGGTCTAACGTCGGTAAAAGCTCACTGATAAATGCAATTTTTGGACGAAAGTCGCTTGCCCGCGTCAGCTCAACGCCCGGAAAGACTATAACCGTTAACTTTTATGACGTAGACGGAGCCTTTTTTCTTGTCGATTTGCCCGGATACGGTTACGCGAAGCGTACAGCCGAGGAGCAGAAGAGGTGGTCGGCCCTCGTCGACAGTTATTTTTCAAAAAACCCTCACATTGACCTTTTAAAACTTGTCGTACAGCTCATTGACGTGCGAGTGGGCCCAACCTCAGACGATAACATGATGTTAAGCTGGCTTTGCAGTACCGGGGTTCCCTTCGTCGTTGTGGCAACAAAATGCGATAAATGCACAAAATCAGAGCTCACTCAAAACATTGATGCTCTCGCCACTCATCCTAACATTCCCGACGGCACTCCCATCATACCATTTTCGTCTCCTAAAAGAATTGGCGTGCGCGAGCTCTGGTGTGAGATACTCGCGGCAGCAAGCAATAAATAAGGATAAAAAGAAAACGATATGACCGATCTGCAATCGACTATACTACTTTACGCGCTGCGAGTACCGACGGTGCTTATAGCAATTACTGTTCACGAGGTAGCACACGGCTTTGCTGCATATAAGCTTGGTGACACAACTGCTCGCGATACCGGTAGGCTGTCGCTCAACCCGCTTCGTCACCTGACGCTCCTTGGCGTTATTTTCATGCTTGTTTTCGGATTTGGTTTCGCAAAGCCAGTGCCTATTGACACGCGCCGTTTCCGTCGTCCGAAGCTTGGTATGGCGCTGACAGCGCTTGCAGGGCCTTTATCTAATGTGATTTTGTCCTTTATCGGCATCGCCGCCGGGTCTATTATATTAAAGCTCCCTTACAACGGCTTATCGTTTGCATATTATTACCAAGGATTTGCTCTTGGAACGGTTTTAAGGTCGCAGCTGACATTTGGGTTTTGGATTCTTTATGCTTTATTCAGTTTCTTTTATGTATTCGGTTGGATGAATATGAGCTTCGCCATCTTCAACCTGCTGCCGATACCGCCGCTTGACGGATCGCGCGTTCTTCTCATCTTCCTGCCTGCGCGCACTTATTTTAATGTGATGCGCTACGAGGGGTATATCATGATAATACTCTTCGCTCTTCTTTGGTTGGGTGTTCTTGACAGGCCGCTTATCACTATGATGGACAGCGCTTATAAATGGGCTGTCAATCTTGTTCAGCTAATTCCGTTTTTGAGGTGATTGCTTTATGGCTGAAATAAATACTGACACTTTTGCCAATAAAGCTGTATCAACATCCCCTGTCAGCACATCACCTATAACATACAGGCTTGATCAGTTTGAAGGACCGCTTGATTTACTTCTCACTTTGATACAAAAGAATAAATTTGATATAGCAGATATTCCAATTTCCGCTTTATGCGACCAATATATGGAGTATGTTGAGTCTGCCCGCACTTTAGATCTCGATATTGCATCTGATTTTCTTCTCATGGCAAGCAAGCTCATGCTTATAAAGAGCCGGATGCTCTTGCCAAGGGAGCGCGATGGCGATGAAGACCCGCGTAGTGAGCTTGCTGCATCCGTTCTTGAATATGCAAAAGCAAAATGTGCCGCAACAGCCTTTGCTTCTATGTACGCTGCTTATAGCGGACGCTTCGCAAAGGACACCGACGAAATAACGCCCGATAATACGATATCTCCACACGACGTATCGCTTCTCACATCCGCGCTTGCAAAAATATTTGCCGAAACAAGAACTGTCGAGAACGCAAAAACAACGCATTTCACACCCCTCATACGAAAAAAAGCCGCTTCTGTCACAGAAAAAGCTATATTTGTTATGCGTTATCTGCGGCGTTCGGGCGCGACCCCGCTTAACATACTATTTAGATCATGTTCCTCACGCAGGGAGCTGATACCAACTTTTCTTGCAATACTTGAGCTTTTGAAAAGCGGGCGAATCGTCATAACGAAGGGCTATACCAATGATACTGGAATGCTGAGCGTGGACGAGCTTACGGTTGAGCTTATATTGCGAAATAAAGTGTCTGTCACAAACGCTAATAATACATAACAGGCTTGGGATATAATAGATGAGTGTAATTAAACAGCCATTTCTTGAGCAAACCGCTTCAAATTTGGTGGATAAGGATATAATAGAACATAAAGATGTCTCCGACGGACAAGACCCTGCCCGTCCGGATAATGCAGAACTAAAACGCGCAATCGAAGCAGTTTTATTTGCGGCAGGCCATCCTGTCACATATGAGAAGCTTGCCATAGCGTTAGGCACAGCCGAGTTTGATGTGCGTCGGCTTATAGAGGAAATGGCAATGGAGTATAACGCTCCTTCATCAGCTCGCGGTATTATGCTTCTGACTTTCGATGATTCATGTCAGCTATGCACAAAAGAACGTTTCGCGCCAATGATACGAGAAGCTCTCGGTATCAAGCGCGGCGGCAACCTCTCGGCATCATCGCTTGAGGTTCTTGCCGTCGTCGCTTACAATCAACCATGCACAAGGTCGTTTATTGAGAGCGTCCGTGGAACTGACAGTGGATATACAATCGCCTCCCTTTGCGATAAAGGTCTTATTAAGCCACGCGGTCGTCTTGACGTGCCGGGCAGGCCAATTATATACGGTACAACTGACACTTTCCTCCGTGTGTTCGGTTTTTCATCGCTTGATGATTTGCCGTCTATTGATGCACTCCAGCAGAATGGATCAGGCGGAGATAGTACGGAGGTTTATAGTGAGGGTACCCCCGAGGAGCAGCTTCTGTAAAAACAGTTAGCTTTATCAGTATCGCTTAATTTGTTATAATGGAAGGCGGTGGGGCGCTTGGTATTTTTATATATTGTGCTCGGTTTAGCGGCGATAATAACAATTGCCCTTGCCGCCCGCATTCGCCTTAATATCGCCTATAAAAGCGGCGAGGACGCTGAGCTGCGTGTGATACTGCGGTATCTTTTCATT
>JAAYLD010000109.1 GCA_012522015.1 Clostridiales bacterium | reverse complement strand
CTGCTAATGTCAACAGGCTAAAGGCTGAAAACGCAGAGCTACGCGAAAAATTAGATCCGGCAAAGGAAGAAAAGGAACAGTAATACAATAATGAACAAAACAAAAGCTCCGGAGCTGCTCGCGCCCGCAGGTTCACCCGAGGCGCTCAGCGCCGCTGTTGCAGCGGGAGCAGACGCCGTTTATCTTGGCGGCGGCGCTTTCAACGCGAGGATGGGAGCGAAAAATTTTGCGACAGACGAACTTTCCGCCGCCATTTCGCTTTGCCATGCACATGGCGTGCGCGTTTATGCGACGCTTAACACACTTGTGCGCGACCGTGAGCTTTATGATGCCCTCTGCCAAGCCGAGCAGTTTTACCTTGCCGGCGCTGATGCGCTGATCGTTGCCGATTTTGGTCTTTCGCAGCTTCTTCGCCGTTATTTCCCCGACCTGTCGCTTCACGCATCAACACAAGCGGGCGGTCACGGGACTTTGGGAGCCAAATATTTAGCGGCAGCCGGTTTTACGCGCATGATATGCGCCCGCGAGCTGTCGCTTTCCAATCTGAGGGCACTATGCTCGGGATCCCCAGTTGAGATTGAGGTGTTTGTTCACGGCGCCCTGTGCGTTTCAATTTCAGGGCAGTGCCTTATGAGCTCAATGATAGGCGGACGCAGCGGAAATAGGGGCGAATGTGCGCAGCCATGCCGGCTGCCATACAGCGGCTGCTATCCGCTATCGCTAAAGGATCTTTGCCTTGCCGCCCACATGACAGAACTTATAGACAGTGGCGTCGCTTCTCTCAAAATAGAGGGGCGGATGAGAAGCCCGGGGTATGTTTATAACGTCACCTCCATATATAAACGCTTGATTGACGAGCGCCGTGATGCAACTGAGAGTGAGATTCGCTTTTTAAGTGACGTATTCTCGCGCTCTGGTTTTACGGACGCTTATTTCACAGGTGATGTTTATAAATCTCCCCACCTCATGCTTGGCACTCGAACCGAAGCTGATAAATTGGCGACAGCACGTGCAGAGATGGTGTCTTCTGTGCCGCCGGAGCCGGAAAAAGTTAAGATTACCGAAATGTCGCTCGTTTTACGGCACGGTGAGAAGTCGCTTTTTACGCTGAAAACAGCGTTTGGCGCTGCATCTGTTGCTGGAGACGTGCCTGAGGCGGCGAAAAATAGGCCGATTACGGCTGAATATGCGATAAAACAGCTCTCAAAGTTCGGCAACACGCCTTTTACCGTGACACAAGATACGAAAATTGACGTTAAAATCGACCCTGCGCTTACTATGTCGGCGGCGGCGCTCAATGACCTTCGCCGGCGGGCAGCATCAGCCCTGACGACGACGGGGCGAACAGCAAAGGAGCTGCCGGAAACAATACCTGCGCCAGGCTTTGTCACCACGAATTCAGCGACGGGGGAGCGTACTGTCAAAGCGGCGGTGTTTTTATCGCCCGCGCAGGTAACGGAAGAAGCGAAGCGGTATTTTGATGAGATATATCTGCCGCTCGGAGCATATAATAAGGCGGCAAACGGCTTTATCATGCCGGCAGTCATATATGACGATGAAAATGAAACGAACAGAATTAAAGCACTTATACGTCGCGCTGTGGCGATGGGCGCAAAACACGCGGTAATTTCAAACCACGCGCAGCTACCGCTTGTTTTGGGACTTGGATTGTGTATAACAGCAAGCTTTCGGTTTAATATAACTAATGCGTATGCAGCAAGCGCCGCTGTATCTCGCGGAACATCACGAATTGAGATATCACCTGAGCTTACACTGTCACAGATGGATTATATAGCAAAGAGCTTCCCGTCAACAGGGATAGTTTACGGCAGGCTTCCGCTTATGACGACGGGGCGATGCGTCATAAGGAGCCTTGACGGGGAGTGCAGAGGCGACCTTTGCCAGAAAAGAGCAGACCTTGTTGACAGGACAGGCGCTGTATTCCCAATTATAGCTGAGGAACCGGCATCGGCAAAAACAGGACGTTGCCGCTCGGTTATATATAATAGCGTTCCCATATATATGGGCGACAAAGCCGGCGAGCTTGCCGAATGTCACTTTGCCGCTCACTCGTTTTTATTTACTGTTGAAACACCTGCAGAAGTTGATGAAGTTATAGGCATGTATAAGTCAGGCTCGGCGCCTAAAAGCGGCGGCTTCCGGCGTATAAAATAAAACGAATGATTTACGCACTCATCGCTCGCTTGCCGCCACACTCGCCGATTGCTCATCGCTAAAACACCGTTAAAATGTGTTTACAATTTTTTGATATTCTTTATCATAAAAGGATTATTATTTATGATTGAAAGAAAGAAGCTTCTTATAAAAAAGGTTTATCCAAATGCAACAATCCCCGAATATGCAACAGCCGGAGCCGCGGCGCTTGATTTGCGTTATTGCGGCGATAAAAACATAACGTTGGCTGTCGGTGAGATTAAATCGATACCAACCGGTATTGCTGTGGCCGTTCCGGAGGGAACGGTGGCTGTCGTTTGCGCTCGCAGCGGCCTTGCTTTCAAGCGCGGCATAACGCTTACTAACGGGATAGGCATCATAGACCCTGATTACCGCGGAGAAATTTTCGTCGGGCTTAAAAATCACGGATCAGCACTTTTTACCGTTCACCCGGGAGACAGGATAGCCCAAATGCTCCTTATCCCCATATACGCTGTAGATCTCATTGAAACCGATGACATTGGCGAGACTGAACGCGGTGATCGCGGCTTCGGTTCGACAGGGCTTAAATGAAAAAAGAAAAAACAAACACTGTTGCCGCTGATAAAAGAACAGCAGAAATCATACTCGCCTCACGATCTCCGCGCAGACGCGATATAATGGAATCTCTTGGGCTGTCATTTACAGTTGATGTGGCGGACGCGGACGAATCCGTTCCGCCCGGTACTCCGCCCGAAGATACTGTGCTTATCCTTGCCCGCCGAAAAGCAGAGGCAGTAGCTATTAAGCATCCGGGAGCTGTTGTCATTGGCGCCGATACGGTAGTTTATTTGCCCGGGGAGGGCAACATCGGCGGCGTAATTCTTGGCAAACCGGAAGACGATGTCAGCGCCCATAAAATGCTGAAGGCTCTATCAGGCAGAACACATATCGTCTATACAGGCGTTGCAGTTGCAAATTATGCTGTGGGTGACGATGGTGCGAACGGTACGATACGCACCGAGTGTGAGCGCGTAAAAACCGAGGTAAAAATGAAAAGTCTTACAGACGACGAAATAGACCGCTATATAAAAACAGGAGAACCAGCTGACAAAGCGGGCGCCTACGGTGTCCAAGAAAGAGGCGGAGCTTTTGTCGAGGCGGTAAACGGCGATTACTTTGCTGTCGTCGGACTGCCGAAGGCAGCTCTTTCCCGGTTGCTCTCTCATTTTGGTGTCGAAGTTTTATAAAAGGGTAAAGAAGCTTAGGCTTTTATCAAGATAATAATTTAGTGATAACAATATTGACAATGATATGATATAAAGAGCAAAGTTTGAAAATATAAAGTATTATATCTCTGTTTTTATATTCGCAACGGATGCTGCGATTAAGAGTAAAAGAACAGTTTTCACGCATTGAAACGATGTTTCGATGTTTAGGCTGGGTTGCAGAGGGACAAGACTTTTGTAAGGTATTGGGTTAAGTTTAAAAGCGAAAACAAACAATTAATATAAACGAAAGGGTGCGGGGGACCGCTAAAAAAGCTTACATGTCGAGAAGCATAGGTATAGACTTAGGCACGGCGAATACGATCGTATATGTCAAAGGAAAAGGCATAGTGCTTCGCGAGCCATCCGTTGTTGCAATAGAGGCAAAAAGCGGAAAAGTAGTTGCAGTAGGTTCTGACGCGAAGCTTATGCTTGGGCGCACGCCAGGATCGATAATTGCTATGCGACCGTTCAAGGATGGCGTCATAGCCGAATTCGACGTGACGGCGGCGATGCTGCACCAATTTTTCAAAAAAGTATCAGGCAACACGATGTTGACGCGTCCGCGCGTCGTCATATGCATACCATACGGCGTTACGGAAGTTGAGAAGCGGGCCGTTGAGAATGCAACGCTTGAAGCAGGAGCGCAGAGTGTGGCTCTTATTGAGGAGCCGATAGCTGCGGCGATAGGCTCAGGCTTAAAAATTGGCGAGGCGCGCGGGCATATGATATGTGATATTGGTGGTGGTACGACTGAGGTTGCCGTCATAAGTCTTGGCGGCATTGTTTTATCGACGTCGCTTCGCATAGCGGGCGACGAGATGGACGAGGCCATTGTCGGCTACATGCGCCGCAGGTTCAATGTGCTTATTGGAGAGTCAACAGCGGAGCTTTTAAAGAAAAACATAGGCTCGATACATCCTACTGCCGACCGCTCTGAGATGCAAGTGCGTGGACGCAACTTACTCAGCGGGCTTCCGACAACAATTACGATAAATTCGGCAAACATACGCGAGGCTATAACGGAGCCGGTCTCGCATATAGTAGATGCGCTGCGCACGACGCTTGAAAACACGCCGCCGGAGCTTTCTGGTGATATATATGACAGCGGTATAATGCTTGCAGGTGGCGGAGCGCTGCTTGCAGGACTTGATGTTTTATTATCCGGCGTTACAGGCATACGCGTTTTGCGTGCGAAGCATCCTCTTGACGCTGTGGCTATCGGGATTGGGCGCGTCATAGAGTCCGAGGACAAATATCCTGGTGCCGTTATGTATAGAACGCGCTAACGTCATAATTAAAATGACGGGCAAGCACGTCGGAAGGCGAGGTATACTGCGGTGAAGATAACAAAAAGTAGATTTTTCATTATAATGCTTTGCATAGCGCTGGCGCTCGTCATCGTGCCGTCGGTTTTGACGCTAATGGGTCTTTCAAGCTATGTCCGCAGTACTATTGCGACCATACTTACGCCAGCGCAAAGCCTTATGATGAAAGCAACTGATGCTATTGCAGGCTTTACTGAATACTTTACTGAATTTGAGCGTTTAAAAGCAGAAAACGAAGCGCTCAAGCGTGAGCTCGCCGAATATAAAAACAAGTATTATGAAATCGAAGACATCATTAAGATGAACGAGTGGCTTTATGAGTACCTTGAACTTGCGCGTGAACATACGGAATTCAATCTTATTGTTGCCGACATAATTGGACATGAAGTAGGAAACTACATGACTGTATTTACGCTTAATGTCGGAACAGATGACGGTGTAACAGCAGATTTGCCAGTCATCACGGCAGACGGAATTGTCGGGTACGTAACGGAAGCCGGTACAAACTGGAGCAAGGTTTTAACGATTATCGAGTCAGCGTCCGCTGTCGGCGCATATGTCGAACGCACGGGTGAGCTCGGGCTTATCGAGGGCTCGTTTGACTTACGCACCTCGGGGCTTTGCAAGCTGACGTATCTTGCAACCGATTCTGATGTGAAGGATGGCGACCGTGTCCTTTCAAGCGGTCTTGGCAGTATCTATCCGCGCGGTCTTGTTATTGGCATCGTCGAGTCCGTTGAGCCCGACCAATACAGCCGCACCGTGACGGCTTATGTACGTCCCACGGCAGATCTTGAAGGTTTGACACGTGTTATGGTGATAAAATCATATGAATCACGTACCGAATAACAACAAGCAAAATGAAAAAGCACATAAAGGCGAGAGAGTACCGCTTATTGTGCGAGCAGCTGATTCTGTAAAGAGTCTTTTTCGCTATATTTTTCCGCGGGCGGGAGTTATTGTAGTAGGAGAAAAATTCAAAGGTGGCATTACAAGCGGTATCATTGCAAAGTACACTGCATATACATTGCTCTGTGTCTTCATGGCTCTTCTCCAAACTACATTTTTCAGCCGCTTTCGCCCGTTTTCTTCTTCGCCTGACATTTTAATATTGACAATCGCGACAATTGGCTTTTACGACAATGAAAAATCAGCCTCTATATTAGGTGTTTTCCTCGGCTTTGTTGCAAGTGCCATCGGCGGAACGGGCATATCGCTTTTACCTTTGATTTACATGCTCGTCGGATATTTTTCTGGTCTGCTTGCAGACGATTATTACAGACGCAGCATTTTGCTTTATATAATTTATGTAATAGGTTGTTGTGTCATACGGTTTTTTACGACATCAATATATATAGCATTTACGTGGCAGTCAGTGGATATCATTGATGCCATGAGTGATGTACTTATCCCGGAATTCTTATCAACAGCCACCCTATCACCACTACCGGCGTTGCTTCTGTTGCCGGTATACAAATTATCGAAGCCTAAAGATGAAAAACCGAAGGAATAAGATCAGAAAAACAAAGAAAAACCCGAATGCTAAAAGCGGGCGCCATACAGCGCGCATCTTGGCTATCGCAGCTTTTTTTGTTTTTGTTTCGCTTATATTTATAGCCCGGCTGATTAACATACAAATAGCCGGGCGGGATTTCTATGATTTTGTTGACTCGACAACATACGAGCGTACTGTTAAGATTCAAGCGCAGCGCGGTGAGATATTCGATAGAAACGGGACGCCGCTCGTTGTGAATAAGTATACGTATAATATAGCGCTTGACTACGGCACGCTTTCGATGAAAAACAACGCAAAGCTCAACGCTGCTCTTCTCAGCATTTACGACGCAATCAAATCGTCGGACGCTACATACAAGCTAAGAGAGATAGCGTTCCCCGGCGAGGGCACATTCCCAAACTATACAGTGAATGAGGAGTTTTTTGAATCAAGTACAAACTCAGCTCGCTTGAGCCGCCTTCTCTCAAACCTGGGCATTGAAGACATAGGTACAATAATAAAGGGGGAGACATACCCTTACGCGCTTTCGTATTTTGAAAAACTACTTGCGCCAGATGATTTAATGCGCTCGCTTTATAATCTGAAGCTTACGCTTGAGGCCGGACCATCGTCGGTTACGCTTGATGATGTTGTGACAAAGCTTGCGACAAGATACGGAATCATTGATAAAAACGGCGAACTTTTAAATGATTATGATAACGAGACAGCCGATTTTCTTCTTCGTCTTCGTTATGATATGGAAGCAAACGATTTTTCGGAGCTTAACCCGTATACGATTGCTACCGATGCCGATATAAAGCTCATAACATACCTTGAAGAAGGTTCGCTTCGCGGTTTTTCCGTGACGACTACTGCAAACCGCGTTTACCTTGTGTCGGGCGTCGCATCACACATACTCGGACGCACAGGGAAAATCCCGTCGGGCAACGTTGAATATTATACGGAGCAGGGATATCCGCTTGATGCTATTGTAGGACGGGACGGAGTCGAGGCAGCGTTTGAAAAATACCTTCATGGCGTCGACGGCACAATGGTTATAATCGAGGACGAATACGACAACATCGTTGATCAGTACGTAAAAAAAGAGCCTGTTGCCGGATGTGACGTGTATCTGACAATCGACATAGAGCTACAGGCAGCGGCGGAGAAGGCGTTGAAAGGCAACATTGAATATGTTCACAAGCAAGCAGCATTAACTGAAGGTGATCTTGACGGGGAGGATGCCGACGCCGGTGCCTTAACCGTTATTGATGTTAAGACCGGGGCTGTGCTGGCGCTTGCTTCATATCCAAGCTTTAATCTTGCAACTTACAGCGGGGATTTTGAAAAGTTATCGGCGGACGAAGCGGCACCGCTTTTCAATCGTGCGCTTCAGGGAACATATCCGCCCGGTTCGACATTTAAACCGGCTGTGGCTGCTGCTGCCCTGTCAGAGGGAATAATAAATGAAAAAACAATTATCAATACAAAGGGCGAATACGAATATTATAAGGACAGCGGCTTTACGCCGCGCTGCTGGCTTTATATTTTTACTGGGAAAAGCCACGGTCCGATAAACGTATCCGAGGCGATAACAGTTTCGTGCAACTATTTCTTCTATGAAATAGGGCGTATTTTAACGATTCAAAGAATGAATAAATACTGCCGTGCCTTTGGACTTGGTGAGAAAACAGGCATTGAGCTTCCCGAGTCGACGGGAGTCCTTGCCGGCCCCGATTACCGCGAGGAAAGCGGCCTTGACCCGTGGAACCCCGGTGATACACTTGCGGCAGCGATAGGCCAGTCTGACAACCTTTTCTCGCCGCTTCAGATAAGCGTTTATATGTCTACGCTTATAAACTGTGGTGAGCGGCGCAGTGCCCACATCCTTGGCAGCGTTAGAAAATACGGCACTAATGAAATAATTTACGAAGCTAAACCAAAGGTGCTGAGCAGCATAGAGGTATCGGAGAAAACCGTCAAATTCATTTTAAACGCGTTGCAGACGGTTACTGAGACGGGCACTGTCGCGACACTCTTCGACAATTATCCTATAAAGGTTGGCGGCAAGACAGGAACGGCTCAGATAAGCAAAAACAAAAGCGACAACGCCGTTTTTGTAGGATTTGCGCCGTTCGATGATCCGGAGATTGTCGCAACATGCGTTATTGAGCAGGGAGCAAAGGGAGCTTGGGCAGGCGTTGCGGTTCGCGATGTTTTTACCCAATATTTTGGACTTGACTTCAGCGGCGACGGCGAAGAAGAAAGCAATGGAAGCGAAAGCAACAGCAATTACAACGCAAATGGCACGATAAATAATGCAACAGGTTAATAATAAATGG
>JAAYLD010000016.1 GCA_012522015.1 Clostridiales bacterium | reverse complement strand
GAGGCAAAAAAACTTGAGGAAATATATAGAGGAGACTAAAATCTGATTATTGTTTACATAGAGGATTGAATTGAATGTCAAAGCAAATTACAGGAAAAAGTATTGCTAAAAACATTTCATTGTCTGTTTTAGTACAGGCAATATCGCTTATTGTTGGTTTTGTTATGAACCTTATTGTTCCGAAATATATTGATGAATATCAATACTCATATTGGCAAACATTTTTACTTTATTCACAATATGTCGGTTTTTTTCATTTCGGATTGTTAGATGGAATAGTTCTCAGATATTCACAATACGATTACGATGAATTGGATAAAAAAGCTGTCAGATCACAATATTTAGCAATTATATGTATTGATGCATTTATTTCACTTATATTATTTATTTCTGCTTTTATTTTTTTTAGCGGCATCAATAAGATAATTGTTATTTTATTATCTATAATTATTATACCTTCAATTACTTATAATTACGTGTCATTTACATTTCAAACGACAAACAGGATAAGCAAGTACGCCCGATATATTATGCTGGACAGATGTTTATATTGTGGTATTGTTGTTGCGTGTTTGCTGTTTAATTTAAAAAAAGCGTATTGGTATTGTATAGCATATATCATTTCACAAATTATAAGCATTCTCATATTCGGTATGAAATACAGCCGCGAACTTTTTTTTGGGAAAATGTTACCTACTATAGAATTAAGAATTAATTTAAGTAAGACTATTGGAGCTGGTGTTTGGCTTATGATAGCTTCTTACTCCGCTAATTTAGTAGTCGGTCTCGGAAAAATGATTGTTCAATGGCGTTGGGATGAATTGACTTTCGGTAAAGTGTCTTTGTCTTTTAGTTTGACAACATTTGTTCTTCATTTTGTTACAGCAATTAGTGTAGTGCTTTTCCCTTCTATAAAGCGCTTGGATTCAGATAGACTTCCTGATCTGTATAAATCAATTCGAGATGGCATTTCTCCGCTTTTACTGCTTGCCCTTATTTTTTATTTTCCGGGAAGCCATTTACTAAAACTTTGGCTTCCGAAGTATGTTGCAAGTATTGTTTATCTAGGAATATTGCTACCTATTATCGTATATTCTTCAAAGGTAAGTTTACTTACAAACAATTACTTAAAAGCATACAGAAAAGAGAAAACATTACTTGTTATAAACATATTAAGCGTTGTATTTGGTTTTGTTGTATATTTGATTTTAACTTATGTTTTCAATAATCTTTTTGTGCTTCTTTTTTCGATTGTCGGAATTATAATGATCCGATCAATAGTTTCCGAGATTGCGGTAATGAAAATAATTAACGTTAAGATTCTTTTTGACATAATATTGGAGGTAATAATTACTAGTATTTTTATAGTTTGTGCCGTATTTTTCAGTAGAACGATTGGTTTTTTCATGTATGCAATTGCAATTATAATATATTTTTGTATCAAACGTCGCAGTATTGCTAATCTGTTATTAATAGCAAAAAAATATAAAAAATAATTTAAAGAATATGTTGATATGTATTATGAAGTACTTTTTTATGATTAAGAGAAAAATAAAAAAACAGACAATTAAATATCTTGGTTTTCTGTGAAGAAAAAAATAGAAAATGATAACTTTAGTATATATAATATCTAATAACTGTTGGGCAGGTTATGTTTATCAACGTTATAATATTCAATATAAGACACCAACAATTGGTTTATATTTCTTCGCGGAAGATTTTATCCGTTTTTTAAAAAGATTGCGCTATTATTTAAATTTACCTATTGTTTTTATACCCGCTACTGAATCAAAGTATTATGATGTATTAAAGAGAAGGAATCATATAAATTGTCCAATAGGGGTTTTAGATGATATAGAAATCATCTTCCTTCATTATAAAAGCGAAGAGGAAGCAAGGGAAAAATGGACTAGAAGAGCTGAAAGAGTCAACTTTGACAATTTAATAATAAAATTTTCGGAAATGAATTTATGCACCGAAAAGGAATTAAAAGAGTTTGATCCCTTACCTTATGAAACAAAATTCGTTTTTACTCATGTAAAAAGAGCCGATATAAAATGTTCGATTTACTACAAAGGTTATGAAAAAAGTAACGAAGTTAAAAATGACACTGCTCATTATTGTAAGTCTATTAATTTAGTTTCATTAATAAATGAAAAAAATTCTCCAACACGAACGCCAATTTTGTAAGCAATAATATTAATTATTTACGAATATGTTCTTAAGAGGGGTTCTGTGATGGGAAAAATAATCAATGCGATTAAGAAAACCGAGAGAATAATGTATCTTTTTCGGCAAGGATTTCTAAAGTGGATACCTGATGCAGTTTGTTTAAAGATAATTTTTAAAATTAGACTCGGTTATAAATTGAATTTAAAAAATCCGAAGACCTTTAACGAAAAACTTCAGTGGTTAAAGTTAAATGACAGAAAACCCGAATATACAAAACTTGTGGATAAGTTAGAAGTAAAAAGAATTGTCGCAGAAAAAAATCGGTGAAGAGTATATTATTCCCACACTGGGCGTTTGGGATAATTGTGACGAAATTGATTTTGAGTCTTTGCCTGATCAGTTTGTAATAAAATGCACTCATGATTCTGGAAGTACAATTATTTGCAAGGATAAAATAAAATTTGACCGTGAATCTGCAAAAATAAAACTTAAAAAAAGTTAAAATATAATTTCTTTTGGCGGGGACGCGAGTGGCCGTATAAAAATGTTACCCCAAGAATAATTGCTGAAAAATATTTGGTGGATACGCAAACAACAGAACTTAGAGATTACAAATTATTTTGCTTCAATGGCAAAGTGAAATGTTTTAAAATAGATTTTGACAGATTTATTAACCACCATGCGAATTATTATGATATAAATAGAAACTTATTACCATTCGGTGAAGTGGCATGTCCACCTTGTTTTGACCGCAAGATAGAAACGCCATGCAATTTACAGTTGATGGTTGATCATGCTGAAAAATTAGCTGATGGTATACCGTTTGTTAGAGTTGATTTTTATGAAGTTGACACCAAAGTATATTTTGGTGAAACAACATTCTATCCTGCTGCCGGTTTTGGTTGTTTTACTGATGAGAAATGTGACTATAAATTGGGAAAATGGATTAAACTTCCTAAAAAGAAAGATTAGTTGAAGATATAAATGATAAGCAATGAATTGATTAATGACAGAGGGGTTGTTTGTAACGCAATTCCTATTTTCAGATTTTACATTAATTTTGTTTTAAAAATGATCACACAATATGTGGGTTGTGGAAAAGATTCTAATTATAAATACTATCATAGGTTAGAAAAATGTCCACACTCCCACACGGTCAGAAATATTCCGAAATTAATATAACAATTAATCAAATTAAATCTTATATCAACAGTAAGGTCAAGATATAACTGTATATATCAGATTATATCTTGACATTTTTGTTCATCACTGTATAATATGTTATAGCTGTTCATGGAGGTTATAGCATGCAATACATCACTATAAAAAAAGCATCAGAGAAATGGAATTTATCCGAGAGACGCATTTCAATGTTATGCAGAGCCGGAAGAATTATAGGCGCGAAAAAGGTCGGTAAGCTGTGGATGATTCCCGATGACGCACCGAAACCGCTTGACGGCAGAACTAAAGAGTATCACGCACAAATGCAGTCAATGAATTCATATATAGTTAAACCAACTATTCCACGGTATACGGAAGAAGGCGCATGCATGAATGCGGTTCGAGCTTTTGAGAAGATATATAGGCGCTCGCCGCAAAATACAGCGTTCACACCTTACCGCATCTGCCCGCTCGGCGCTCATTCCGACCATAACCTCGGCAAGATTACAGGCTTTGCGATTGATAAGGGCATACATATTGCATACGGTCCAAAGCAAAACGGTGTAGTTGAGATACAGAGCCTGCAGTTCCCGAAAAGGGCGCAGTGGCATGTGAATTCCACACCCGAAGTGAAGCAGGACGACTGGGCTGACCATTTGAGAGGAGCAACAATTGCGCTTAATAATCGCTATCCCTTGAGAGTGGGGCTGTGCGCGGTGATTGATGGGGAGCTGCCTATTGGCGGGCTTTCCTCGTCTGCGGCTGTAATCATCACTTTTCTCAACGCCTTATGTGCGCTAAATGGAATTAAGCTGACAAAGCAGGAGCTAATTCAGACTGCGCTTGAAGCTGAAAATAAGTATGTCGGCGTGTCATGCGGCAAGCTTGATCAAAGCTGCGAAGTTTACTGTAAAAAGAACCACCTTTTATATATGGATCTGAAGGACGACAGCTATAAGCTTGTTCCGCAGAACCCGAACATGAAGCCTTGGAAGATAGCCATCTTTTTCAGTGGGATTGAGCGGTCGCTTACAGGCAGTAAATTCAATATGCGTGTGGATGAGCTTCGTTCTGCCGCGTATACCCTGAAAGCTTTTGCTGGAATGGAGTACGGTAAGTTCAATGAGACAAACATGCGTGATGTTCCGCGGGAAGTGTATGCTCAATATAAAGATTGCTTGCCCGAAAACTGGCGACGTCGCGCGGAGCATTGGTACACAGAGTTTGAGCGCGTGGAGAAGGGTGTGGAAGCCTGGAGAAAAGGCGACATTGAGGTGTTCGGAAAACTTGTATTTGAGAGCGGCCGCAGTTCAATATATAACTGGGAGACAGGTAGTCCTGAACTTATTAAACTCTATGAAATTATGACGCAGACCGATGGGATATACGGCGGACGCTTCTCGGGCGCGGGTTTCAAGGGGTGCTGTATGGCATTAATTGACCCTGACTTTGAAGAAAGCATTTTAGAGAAGGTCAAGCGTGAATATCTGAGGGCATTTCCGAATCTTGAAGGCAAGTATAGCGCGCACATCTGCCATAGCGCTGATGGCGTGAAGCTTAGGTAAACATCCCCGTTTTTCAGTGAGAAGAAAGGTAGTTTTATGAAATGCTTGATTTTAGCCGCAGGATATGCGACGCGGCTTTATCCGCTGACAGAGAATTTTCCAAAGCCGCTGCTCAAAGTCGGCGATAAAACAATCCTTGACTGGCTTGTTGACGATATACATACATCAGGTGCGGTAGATGAATATATCGTAATTTCAAATCATAGATACGCCCGTCATTTTGAAGTGTGGGCAAAGACAAAGCCATATAAAATCACAGTTGTCGATGACGGGACCGAAACCAACGAAACCCGCCTTGGAGCTGTGCGCGATATTCAGTATGCAATCGACCAGCTCTCACTTGATGATGACATGCTTGTCATCGCCGGCGACAATGTGCTGGATTTCAGCCTTACAAAATTCATTAACTATGCCCGGCAAAAGAGGACTTCATGTATCATGCGCTATTATGAGCCCTCGAAAGAGAAGTTGTTGAAATGCGGTGTAGTGACGGTTGATGATAACGACTTAGTACTTGATATGACAGAGAAATCGCCGAATCCCGCGACACATTGGTGCTGCCCGCCTTTTTATTTTTATATCCGTGAAGATGTGAAACTGGTGAAAAAAGGGATTGAATCTGGCTGCGAGACAGATGCGCCGGGGAGTTTTGTCGCTTGGCTGTGTAAGCAGGTACCTGTGCACGCAATGGAGATGCCGGGCGTGCGTTATGATATCGGAAACCTTGAAAGTTATGAAAAAGTGCAGAAAGAATACAGGAGAATTAAGAGATGAGTATACTTAATGCGGACAAAAAAATTCTTGTGACAGGCGCGGCCGGATTTATTGGGTATTATCTTTCAGAGCGGCTTCTTGACATGGGCTGTGAGGTTGTAGGAATTGATAACCTAAACGATTATTATGATGTAAGCCTAAAACATGCCCGGCTGAATCTTTTGAAGCCGTACAGTAAATTTAAATTTCATAAAATAAACTTAGCTAATAAACCGGCGATCGACAAACTTTTTGCTGATGAAAAATTTGATATTGTAGTCAATCTTGCGGCTCAAGCAGGTGTGCGTTATTCGATAACAAATCCGGAAGCGTATATAAACAGCAACATTGTCGGGTTCTTCAATATACTTGAAGCGTGCCTGCATAATCCCGTCGAGCACTTGGTTTACGCTTCAAGCTCGTCAGTTTACGGCACAAACAAAAAGGTTCCGTTCTCCACTGACGACAAGGTTGACAACCCGGTTTCTCTTTATGCCGCTACAAAAAAATCAAATGAGCTGATGGCGCATGTTTATTCAAAGCTGTATAAGATTCCGTCGACCGGACTGCGCTTCTTTACTGTTTACGGCCCGATGGGTCGTCCGGATATGGCTTATTTTAGTTTTACAAATAAAATGGTCAAGGGCGAAAAAATCCAAATTTTCAACTATGGAGATATGAAGCGCGACTTTACCTATATTGACGACATTGTCACCGGTGTCATAAACGTCATGGGCAAGGTGCCAAAAGAGACCGAGGACGGTGCCCCGTATAAGGTTTACAATATAGGCAACAACAAACCGGAAAATCTACTTTACTTTGTCGAGACGCTTGAGATGTGCCTGATGAGGGAAGGGATTATCGACCGCCCCGCCGAGAAGGAACTTGTGCCTATGCAGCCGGGGGACGTATATCAGACATATGCCGATGTGGACGATCTCATTCGCGACTTCGGTTTCAAGCCGGACACAAGCCTTGAGGAAGGGCTCTCAAGGTTTGCAAAATGGTATAGGGAGTTTTATATTGATAAAGACGGAGACAAATATGAGAATTCAAAAGGATAATATTTTAATCAGAACTGCCACAGTTGATGACGCCGTTCAGTTAAACAAATGGTGGAATGACGGCAGGGTTATGGAGCATGCAGGATTTCCTTATGGGCTTGGGGAGTCTTTAGAAGATACTATCGAAAATATTAAAAAAAGCGATGAGTTTAATCAGCTTTGCATCATAGAAATTGACGGTAAGGCTGTGGGTGAACTAAGTTACAAAATTAGGGGAGACACAGCGTATCCGGGATGTAAAATATGCGATTTTGATTACCAGAACAAAGGATACGGTACTAAAATCATTTTGATGCTGTTTGAATTCCTTTTTACGGATGAAACTATCAATTCTAAATGCAGAATAGAAAGAATTGCATGGGATACCATGCTTGAAAACAAAAGGGCTCAGCATGTTTACGAGAATAAGATTAGAGCAAGAAGAGTCGGGGTGAGAAAAGACTGTTGGAAGGATCAGACCGGCAGGCTCAGAACGGCTGTTGATTATGAAATCAGAAGGGAAGACTTCATGAGCGATAAAAATTAAGGTTTACTTAAATGAAATTTATAGTGATTAAATTAGAAGAGCTTTAAAACATGGATATAAAAAATCAGCTTATCTTTTCGCATATTTTGTTGGTAATAGACCTGAAGAAGAGCAACTTTTTTATGCTATTAGCGAAGATGGGTATAATTTCAGAAAGCTCAGCGATGAGCCTGTGTTAAAATCGTGTCTTGGCAAAAAATCAATGCGCGACCCGTTCATATCACGCGGCGAGGATGGTAAATTCTATGTTATCGCTACTGATATGAAAAGCTCTGAGGGCTGGGCGTCTCAGTCGAGCATTGTTGTATATAATCAGATGACCTCATCAATTTTTATGATGGCACGGTTATAGAATATCGAAATTATGATGGTTTTTCTGATTGTGAGCGCGCATGGGCGCCGCAGGCGATATGGTGTGAAGAAAAAAATATGTATATGGTATATCTGGCGCTCCAAAACAAGTCCACAGCGAACACAACCGGAATTTTGATGTATCGGCAATATACGCCTGACTTGATGAATGCCTCTCTATATACTGAACCAGAACTGATGGTTGATCCGGAAGAAGTAAAACACTGTGCAATTGACGGGGATATTATATGACCCGTTTGGTGAGAGATATATCATGTACTACAGCGGAAAACAGATCACATCGGCAAAGAAGCTGACAGATATTTCATCACACAGGCGAGGTTGTTCCGTTTCTTACGTATGACGGCGTACCAATGGACGTTGAGGGCAGCAATATTTATCAGATAATCGGCGAAAATAAATGGATTATTGCAGCAGACGGTACGCCGTTTAACGGAAGAAGATATGCTATGGCAGAGACTGTGGACTTTAAAGTCATACAGAGAGCTTTTACCTGGCGAGTTTTCGTTTGATTTCACGCCGCGTCATGGACATGTCATTCATATAAGCGAAGAAGAAAAAGAAAGACTCGAAAAAGCATTTTCAAAAGGCAGATAATCAGATTTTTAAAAGAGAATTAGATAAAAAGTATAAATCTATCAAAGAAATCACACGTAAAACCCGCCAAAAGGCGGGTTATTTGCTTTTTATAAAGTTTTCACTGGATATTAAGATGAAAACGGTCATTATATAAAGCGTAAAAAAGCTGTTGCGCAATAATTCTGCATACCCTATCCATGGCTGCGAAGAATACTAAATAGTATTACTAATGAAAAAATGACATGGTGGGGTATGAAGTTTATATCGGCATGCCTGACGAGCTTCTTTTCTTATTTATCACTGTTTATTATGACAAGGATAATGGGGCATAAACAAGTATCACAGCTTGATTCCTTTGATTACATTACAGGAATAACAATCGGGTCGATAGCTGCAGAGTTTGCAACGGAACTTGAAGAGTTTTGGAAGCCTTTTATTGCAATGGTGATATATCTTTTAGCTACAATTTTGCTCGGTTTCATCTCGCGAAAATTCCCGCGGACGCGCAAGTATATCAGCGGAACGTCAATTGTTATCATGGACAATGGGAAACTGTATAAAAAGAACTTAAAAAAAGCTAAGCTTGACCTCAATGAGTTTTTGATGATGTGCCGCGAACAAGGGTATTTTGATCTTTCCAGTATTCAAAGTGCGTTTTTTGAATGCAATGGGAAGTTAACGATATTACCCGTCAGCTCACGTCGTCCTGCAATACCGGAGGATTTTCAGATAACGCCAAATCAAGAAGCTTTGTTTGCGGAGGTAATTATGGATGGGAGAGTATTAGATAAAAATTTAAAGCACTTAGGGCTTGATGTCAACTGGCTATTGAAAAAGCTAAAACAAAATGGAATAAGCTCACACAAAGACGTGTTCTTAGCAGTATGTGATAAAAATCAGAATATCCAGTTTTATGAAAAAGGAAATGAAGAATAATTATGGTATTCATCATCAAATATGCACAAAAATGATATATATATAACCATATATTAAACAAATGCAGATTCGGTTGCTTTATACAAAAAATAATGTATAAATATACTCTGATAAAATTGACTTCTCCCAGCAATGTTATTATAATGTTAGTGGACTCAAGAGCATGGGAAGGAATTGGATAATGCGCTATACAGGTGTTGTTGCAAGGGGAATTATTACACCTATATTCAAGTATGGGGATGACGTGATAGAAGGCATAACCGAAAGTTTGATAGCGGCTGCAGAAAATGAAAACATAAAATTCAATGACGGTGATATAGTTGGCGTTACTGAAGCGCTTGTTGCAAGAACGCAGGGCAATTACGCAACCTGCGAGCAGATAGCAGAAGATGTCAGAGGTAAATTCGGTGGCGAGGATATGGGTATTGTTTTCCCCATTTTAAGCCGCAACCGTTTCTCTATTTTACTTAAAGCAATCTCAATGGCGACAAAAAAGCTCTATGTTCAGCTTTCATATCCATATGATGAGGTGGGCAATCCTTTAGTAAAAGAAGAGAGCTTTGCGGAGTCTGGTGTCAATCCATATACTGACAGTTTTACAGAAGAAGAGTTCAGAAAAATATTTGATAAAGAGTCAACGATACATTGCTATACGGGAATAGATTATATTGAATATTACAAAAACATTAATTCAAATATAGAAATAATCTTTTCTAACGATCCGACTTATATTTTAAAGCACACAAAAAACGTGCTAAACTGTGATATTCATACGAGAATGAGAACGCAAAAGCTCATAAAAAAGGCTGGCGCTAAAATAAGTTATCGACTTGACGAGATTATGACGTCGCTCATCGGTGAGAGTGGCTACAACCCGGAGTACGGCCTTTTGGGTTCTAATATGGCGACTGAAAATAAGGTAAAGCTATTCCCAAGAGACACACAAAAATTTGTTGACACATTGGCATCAAAATTAAAGGAAAGAACAGGAAAAAGCATTGAGGTTTTAATATATGGCGATGGCGGGTTTAAAGATCCGGTAAGCGGTATATGGGAGTTAGCGGATCCTGTTGTATCCCCGGCATATACGAGCGGGCTTGTCGGAACGCCAAACGAGCTGAAAATTAAGTATTTTGCCGATAATGAGTTTGCTTTCCTTTCCGGCGAAGATTTGACAAAGGCAATAAAAGAGCAAATAATGAAAAAGGAAAGAGATTTAGTCGGCAATATGAAATCACAGGGAACGACGCCGAGGAATATTACTGATTTGGTTGGCAGCTTGTGCGATCTTGTCAGCGGCAGCGGTGACAGAGGGACGCCTGTTGTATTGATTCAAGGCTATTTTAAAAACTATGCAAGCGAATAATACTGCACGCTTTATTTACAATTTCACATAGAATAGCGATGGATAGTTATTTTGAGATAGCTATCCGCCGCTTTTTTGCTTTTGAAAATAATAAAGCTACAGCAAGGAAAAGTAAAAGAATAGACTTATATCACCCTATATTAGGTTAATCGCTGTCGATTATATAATCAGCAAAACCGGAGCTTTGAGCTGTCGTACCATCGGAGAAGATCCAGAACGCTTCGACACCGTCGTATGCTTCGACGAAAGCAGAGCCTTCTTCATAACTCATGTTAAATACGGCTGTCGAGAGGACATCGCCAAGCGTTGAGTCAGCTGTTAAGATTGAAACCGACAGATAATCATTTTCAGGCATAAGAGTATTAGGATTGATTATGTGATGGTAGCGGACGCAGTTTGACATATAATAGCGCTCATATGTTCCGCTTGTTACAAGAGACATATTGTCAAGCTCGACGCGCACGACGTAGGGCTTGTCTGCGTTTTCGTCCGGGTTTTGAATGCCGGCTGCCCAAGCGCCGCCGTCTTCTTTTGTACCGATTGTGCGAATGTTGCTGCCGATATTGAGAGCATAGTTGACGACACCGCGCTCGGCAAGCGCGCGCGCTGTCATCTCCGTCGCGTAGCCCTTTGCTACGGAGCCGACATCAAGCGACATCTCCGGATCCTTGAGATAAACAGTTGAGTTTTCGCGGTCAATTACAATGTCGGTTATATTGCAGTGAAGGGAAGCGGCATGAAGCTCCTCCATTGTCGGTACCGCCGGCTCGACGCCGTTTTCTCGCGCGTCCGCTGCCGCTTCTCTGTAATCATGCCAAATTGAAAGAACAGCGCCGAGTGCAACATTGAAAAGCCCGTCTGTTTCATAGTACATATCAATCGAATATTCAATTAAATCTATGATTTTCTCGTCTACGACGACAGGTGCAACACCGGCATTTTTATTTATCGTTTTTATATTGTTTATATCGGCATATTCATAGTAAATATCATAAAGCATATGATACTCTTCAAGCATATCGGCGGCAAAAGAACAGTTTTCCTCGAATTTTCCCTCATCTGTTTCATAGCCTACGATATATGAAACAGTATCAAAAAAGTCATAATACATTTTCGACATGCGACTGGGCTTTTCTGCGCACGAGTAAAAAGAGGAAAGCTGAAGCAAAAACAAACCGCAAACGGCGGCGCTTATTATTAACACATTTTTTATCCTGATATGTTGACGATGTATTAGCAAGGCGGGTCACATCCCCTTAAATTAATATATTTTAATTATATAATTATATTAAAAAAATGCAAAGAGAAGGGGAGCAAATGCTCCCCTTCTGACCTGCATCTAAACCGCAGAAGGTTGATGCGATTATTATTTCGCGTTGCCGATAGCCTTGGCGACGACTGCTTGGAATTCGCTAATGCTGATTGTGCAGGAAGCAGCAAACGTCTCGTCAGCAGGGACTTTATTGCCCGCATCATTGACAGTTGTTGTTATGCTTAAGACTTCGGTTGCTGTCTTACCCTTGATATAGTTTTCAAAAGCGACTACCTGCTCGTACCACTCCTTCTTGATAGAAGAGGCATCTTTCATGCCATAATCATCGCCGCGCTCACGATTCGTGAGAACCTCAGCCGTCGTGTCGGAGGTAATTTCACCAGCGGTATTGAATGTAATCTTCGGTTGAATCACGTCTATGATTGCAACAAGAACTCTTCTGTCTTTGTCAACAGCAGTTGCACTGAAGTTTGTGTACATTTTAGCGGAACCATCGGTTTCTTCCGTAGCGGAAGAGGATGAGGGGTCAAGAGTTGTATTGGCAGCTATGCCAACTTTGTATTCAGAAGTTGTGAATGTGTGATTTTTTGCATCTTCACAAGCCTTTGTTACAGCTTTAATAAAGTCGCTGATCTCGATTGTGCAGCCAGCAAGGAGAGTTTCGTTTGTAGCTACTATTAGACCGGAATCGTTTACCGTTGTTGTTATACCAGCAACCTCTGTAGGTGTCATGCCGACAACAAATTCTGCGAAAGCTTCAGCCTGCTCACACCACTCCTTGTTGATGGAAGAGTGCTCCTTCATTCCGTATTCTTCCTTCATTTCGCCCTTTGTTTTAAAAGACAGGGGTTCTGTAGGAAGCATACCGTCGGTTATAGTGCATTTGTTATGTGCAACATCAAGTTTGCAATCGACGATTTTATCGTTCTTATCAAGAACAACAGCGGCAAATGTAGCATCAACCTGAGCTACCCCTGTCTTGGAAGGTGCTACAGAAACGACAACGCCAATACCGAGGTTATAGGTTTTTTCAGCAGATCCGAATGATACGAGATAAACAACCCCGCCAATTGCGAGTACAGCGGTAATGGCGATAGTCAGAATTTTCTTCATATTTAGTCCTTTCGTTTATATGAAAATGAATAGCACTTGATGATGACGTTACAAAAATCGATAAAACTATATGGCGGCATATAAAGTGCCGCCTTTTTATTGCATGGGGGCATCAGTTACCACATGTGGTTCTGCAAATTCGCCAATGTTTTATTCGATGGTTGAAATTATATAATAACAGTAACATAATATCGACGAAAAATATAGTTAATATTAGTTTGAAATTATTAAGGGATATTATACATTCTTCATATTTACTAATATCAATTACAATAGAACATTAACGGATGAATTTGTTAATATATTACAACAGAGGCCCGCATTGATAAATCAATGCGGGCATTGGAAAGGGCTTCATATTATCATAAAATCTTAAGCTGTGTGTCCTGGGGTGACGGCGGCGTATCGGCATTGCACTCCGAGGCCTGTGCATATGGTATGCCGAGGTGTTCATAAGCCATGCGTGTGACGCAGCGGCCGCGTGGAGTGCGGGCAATATATCCAATTTGGAGAAGATATGGTTCGTATACGTCCTCGATTGTCACAGCTTCCTCACCAATAGTAGCAGAAAGCGTATCAAGCCCGACAGGCCCGCCACCATAATAGCGTATCATGGCAGTAAGCATACGGCGGTCGGTGTTATCAAGCCCCAGCTCATCTATTTCAAGCATTGTAAGAGCTTCGCGCGCAATAGCCTCGGTTATTTCACCGTTGCCTTTTACTTGTGCATAGTCGCGGACGCGCTTTAATAAACGGTTTGCTATGCGCGGTGTTCCGCGTGAGCGCGAGGCAATTTCATATGCGCTGTTCCCGTGTATCGGTATGCCGAGGATTTTAGCGCTGCGCTTTATAATCTCTGCAAGTTCTTCTGTTGTGTAAAGCTCAAGGCGTAAAACAATGCCAAAGCGGTCTCTGAGCGGCGTTGTCATCTGTCCGGCGCGTGTTGTCGCCCCAATCAGCGTGAAACGCGGCAGGCCAAGGTGGATGCTCCGGGCAGCAGGGCCTTTGCCGATGATAATATCGACAGCGAAATCTTCCATTGCGGGGTAAAGTATTTCTTCTATTTGGCGTGAGAGGCGGTGTATTTCATCAATGAAAAGAACATCTCCCTCGCCAAGGTTTGTCAGCAGCGCAACAAGATCTCCCTGCTTTTCAATTGCCGGACCACTCGTTATGCGGAAATTAACGCCAAGTTCCGAGGCTATTATGCCAGCAAGCGTTGTTTTACCAAGACCGGGCGGGCCATGAAGAAGGACGTGATCAAGCGGCTCACCGCGTTTCTTCGCCGCGTCTATATAAATTGAAAGCTCCTCCTTTGCTTTGACCTGACCCGTGTATTCGGATAGTGACTTAGGGCGCAGCGATACCTCGCCTTCACGGTCAGCAGGCCCGCCGCCCATATCTTCAGCTTTAAGCTTCGTATCAACTATTCTATTCTCTAAATCAAAGTTGCCGTTATACATCAGCGGTGTTTATACCTCCGAGTGCGCTTCACAAAAGATGTGAAAGCGCTGCTTTTATTAATTCTTCTGTTGGTTTTTCGGCAGCGTCCGGTACAGCACGAATAGCTTTCTGCGCTTCCTGACGGCTATAACCAAGCACAATCAGCGCATCAAGCGCTTCAGACATTGATGTTGACATTGACGCGCTGCTTTGAGTGCTCCCCTTTGCTCCCGTGGCGGATGCTACGATTGGCGCGAGCTTGCCGGAAAGTTCAAGCACAATTCGCTGCGCTGTTTTTATGCCAACACCGGGTGCACGTGAGATAAGCTTAACGTTTTGCGAGGCGACAGCTTCCGACAGCGTGTCTGGCGTCAGGAGCGAAAGGACTGATATTGCTACCTTCGGGCCAATACCGGATATGGCGATCAGCATTCGGAAAAGGTCAAGTTCTTCTTTCGCGTAAAAGCCGTAAAGGTCAAGAGCATCCTCTCTGACGACAAGGTGCGTATAAAGGCGAACAATGTTCCCCTCGGCGCTTGGGCGCGGAAGAAGAGACAGCGTTGTGGCGCTGACAGTCAAGCGGAATCCGACGCCGCCGCAGTCGATGACAGCAAGATTTTCACCGACATGAACAAGCTCTCCTGTAAGATAGTAAAACATTGATCCTCCAAAACAAGATTAACACATAGCATAAAGCGGTAAGCGTTAGCGAAAAGTTCGCGTCAGGCGTAAACGTTACGCCGGCGCCCTTCGGCCTCCACACGCGCGCGGTGCTTTCGTATTGTGAAATCAGTGATGCAAACTAAGATGAATAAAGCGGCAAAGAACAGTGATATTAATCTGCTATATATCACACAATCAGGTCTATATTCCATCGAAAGCGTGTGCTCGCCGGCTGGTGCCCAGAATACCATGACAGCGTCAAGCGCTTCGAATGTCTCAACTTCTTTACCGTCGACTTTTACAACCCAGCCTTTGTCGTACGGTATTGATGTGAAGATAAGCTCGTCGCCTTCCTTGACGTTAATTGTTCCGTAAAAGCTGTCTTCAGTGTATTTTTTTATTTTGAACCCGCTCTCTGATAGCTGCGGCATATATGTGTTAAAAACAGTTTCGTCAATATAATAGAAGTAGGTTGATTCTGTCATCAAGTAAAGTTTTTCATTATCTACGAGACGCAGTGAAACATTCAATTCTTCGCCAGCTTCAAACGAGCCAAGGTCAACTATGCGATAAGTTTCATTGCCGAAATACGTTCCGATTTTCGAGTTGTTGAGGTAAAGATCACATTCTCGCAGATAGTCGCTCGGGAAGTAGCAGTAAATGTTTCCCGTCTTTGGCGCTTTGATTGTAAAAAACACTTTTCCGATTAAATCTTCGCTGTTTTTCGTGTAAATCCTGTGCCCGGTTGTGTAAGAAATATCAACATACTGCGTATCGATGGATTCTATATCAATTGGAACGATGATTTCTATATCTTCTGTACTGCCGAGCATTTTTGAGATGATGTGATTCATGCGTTCAAATGGCGAGTTGTCCGATTCCATATTATAGCTGAGAAGATCCTCGCTGACGCCATATGCAATCGGGAGTGCATATGGGTTTTTATAGGCATTTAGGTTTGCATATGCCTCGCCCGGATCATACTCACATACGAAGTCATAAAGGCTTGATACGCTGTCATCTTCTTCAGCGATGATATATTTAAGCCCAAGCAGAGTGTCAAGGACGGGTGTACCGCCAAGATATTTTGACCAGTGCGATTTTGATGAAAGTCCCAGGCGATTGAGAAATTTAATCGTTGAGGAGTTGAGAGTTGACGTCGAGTTTGAAAGGCCTCTGAAACCAAGAGCCAACGGATCGTTTGTTTTCCTGTGAACCGTTTTCTCCATGCGGTAGAAGGAATTGTCGTTTTCTTTTACCATATCGACAATCGGCTGTAATCGGTCGATGAAATTGCGGTAGGACGTGCGCTTTGAGTAAACAACATCATCGCCAAGCGCAATAAGGTTTAAAAGCCCCCCTGTAAACGTTTCAAGCACAATTATTGCTGCAATCGCGACCGACATACCTGAGATATAGCTTGATTTTACATGGAAACGCAAAAGAATCAAATATATGGCGATAAAGGCGAATGAAAGCCAGACGGTACCATAATCAGTGACGTTTTCATAATCATATTTCTGGAGAAGGATAAGCACAAATACCCAGAAAAAGCAGTCTGTGATTATAGCGGAGACTTTAACCTCGCGGATATAAATAAACGCGCGGTAAGCCATCAGCACCATGAAAAAGCACAGCATAAAGCTGTAGCGGTAGTTCAGCCAGTTAGGCCTTTGAAAACCATGCCAAGCAATATCTATTGTCGATCCTTCAAAGCAGAAAACGAAGAATACACACATAACCCCCCCCGCTATTTTCTCGCGGATGGGAATCTTTTTTATCATGAAGAAAAGCGGGAGCAGTATAAGCGTTATTGTTCCGCAATAAACGAAGGGAAGGCCTTCGGGTCGAACGGTATCATATGAACCGATGAAAAGCTTTGTTACAAGATCAAGAAGATCAAACTTTGATTTAAAAGAGTAGTTAGGATTTGAAAACGTTGTCTTGCCAAATGTCAGGGAATAATATGTGGGCCAAAGTATGACAGTCGACATACCAAGGACAAGGACAGCGCAGCCGGCAATACGAAGGAGTGATTTTATAAAGTGAGCAGATTCAAATCTCGGGTTGCGGTCTTCCGGCTTCATCGAGAAGTAACATACGATGAAGTAAACAAAAACGAAGATGCACATCATGTACCCGATATAGAAGTTGCTCATAACTGCCCATGTCAGGGAGATGATGAATAACTTAAAACGACCGCGCTTGATAAGACGTTCCATGCCGAGGACGATAAGCGGCAGCATTATAAGGTTGTCAATCCACATCGTATTATGCTGCTGCACGACAGCGTATGCTGTTAAGGCATAGAGCGTCGAGAACATTACAACAGCTGTGTGATTTAATGCTTTTTTCTCTGTCTTGTTGTGTAAGTATATACCGAATGTCAACCCGCAGCAGCCTGTCTTTAATAAAAACATTAAAAGCAGGGCTTCCGTTATCATTTGCTTTGGGAACAGGCATACAAGGAAAGAGAAGGGGGAGGCGAGGTAATAGGCGTATATGCCCATAAATTCGCCGCCAAGCGCCCGACCGAAGCAGTAAATCCAGCTTTGGTCGCCTAAAACTATCTTCCGCAGCTGTTCAAAGAAGTAAACATACTGCCCGTTGAGGTCAAGAACAAGAACGCTGCCCTGACCGAACGGGTAGGTGCCCATTGCGATATATATAAGCCACATTGTCAGCGACGGAACAAGAAAAGCAAGGCTAAGATAGCCATATTTGTGCATAAAAGTACGCACTTTCATGCGGAATGGCAACTTTTTCGGCCCTTTTCCTGCTTCAGTTTCTTCTTCCGTGTCACTGTCTATGGTTACTTCATATAATTCGTAGTCAGGCGGAGTGTTGAAATCTGTGTCTTCGCTTTCGTCTGGTTCTATGAACCCTGTAAGGATAAGCTCATCAATCTCATTAATTTCATCGGAATTGCCATCATCGGATGTGATGCTGCTGTCGCTGTCATTGCTGTTACCATCTGATGCGCTGTTGACTCCGGCATGTCCTGCCGGGGTGGAAAGGGAGCGTTTTGCAACAGCTTTCTTTCGTGCTTTATAATGAGCGTCTCCTGCGGCATTAGCATCTTGTTTATTTGTGACGCTGTCGTCGCTCGGCTTTGCTGCCTCGGCGCCATGTGCGTCTGAAATTTCATCTGACTTGGCAACAGGGGTGTTGTTCACATCTGAGATACTATTATTAGGCCCCGAGTTGCCGCCAAGCTCATCGGTTTTATTTATCAAGTCGTTTTTTTCGTCCATTATTTATGCCGTCCTTGATTTTATATAATCTTTTATATAATATTATTTATCCGCAGTTTATATTAGATTGTAATTATGCCTCAGAACCATTGGAAGATGATGCGGAAATGATTTTCTTTATGCTTTTTTCAAGTTTTTCACGAGGGATTGTTAAATCGCGCCCGCAGCCAAGACATATTATCCGAATATCGCTACCAACTCGCCGGCAAACAAAGCGTTTCTCGCCGCATGGATGCGGTTTTTTTAGCTCCAGTACATCACCGACACGTATGACGGGAATTTTCGGGTTCATGTTCCCTGACTCATCCTCCATATCATAATGAATAAATATTTAATGCAAAATAACCACGGGCATATTTATGTTTATTATAGCACGTTTGCGTTTTTTATGTAAATATTAGCATAAGTAATTTTACAATTATATGAAACAGCGGTGGTTTTTTATGAAGATTTTATAAAAGAAAATGTATTTAATTTACAAAACAACGAAACATAAAGAGCGATTGCGTCATCTTTTGTTCCGTTTGCCGATTTTACCACAGTGGCGGTTAAATAAGAGTTCTATCTTTGACTTTAATATTATGCCATGATATAATATGATGAATTACTGTCTTTATACCATCGGGAGGAGGCCGTCCGGTTGATAATATTAGGAGCTGATCCCGGCATTGCTATTGCCGGTTGGGGCATCCTCGAATACAAAAATGGCATATGCCGTCCGCTTGGATTTGGTGCGGCAAGGACACCGGCTGATATGCCGATGGAGGATAGGCTTTTATCTCTTCATCTGGCATTTGACAATATAATTGGAGAATACAAGCCAACAGAGCTTGCGTGTGAGGAACTTTTCTGGAACACGAATAAGAAAACGGGTATATATGTCGCCGAGGCACGCGGCGTTATAATTTTAACGGCAAAGCGACGCGGGCTAAAAGTATCAGAATACACGCCGCTGCAGGTGAAGCAGTCTGTTGCTGGTTACGGGCGCGCCGATAAAAAGCAAGTGATAACGATGGTGACGTCGCTGTTGAATTTGCCATCGCCGCCAAAACCGGACGATACGGCCGATGCGCTTGCTGTGGCTATATGCCATGCTTACAGCTCATCGTCACTTCTGGCGAAGTATTACAATAATTAAATCATATCACATGTCACAAAAGAAGGAAATAATTCAAATAAATACGTGTTTTATGTATAATTTATAGCACGTTACTTTAAATGAAAGCGGCAATGTCTGATGTGGCTATCTGATAAATGGAAAGATTACGAACTCCTTGACTGTCAGGGCGGGGAACGCCTTGAACGCTGGGGGAAATATATGCTTATAAGGCCCGACCCGCAGATTATATGGGACTGTGGACGGCATGTGAAGGAATGGTCACACCCTGACGGTGTTTATACCCGTGTGGGTGGCGGAGGTTCTTGGCAAACGGGCGAGCGTCTTCCGGAAAAGTGGTGCATATCATATGGGAAGATGCGATTTTACGTGCGGCCAATGGGTTTTAAGCATACGGGGCTTTTCCCGGAGCAGGCCGTAAACTGGGACAGGATGTCGTCGCTTATACAGAGCGCCGGAAGGCCGATTAAGGTGCTCAACCTTTTCGCTTACACGGGCGGCGCGACAATAGCGTGCGCTTCGGCGGGCGCTTCTGTCTGTCATGTAGACGCATCTCGCGGCATGACAATGACTGCACGCGAAAATGCTGCTCTCTCCGGCCTTGCCGATGCTCACATAAGGTATATAGTCGATGACTGTCAGAAATTTGCCGAGCGTGAGCTGCGGCGCGGAAACCGCTATGACGCTATTATAATGGATCCGCCGTCATATGGACGCGGCCCGTCCGGGGAAGTATGGAAGCTTGAAGAAAATATACACAAGTTTGTATCGCTGACGGCAAAACTCCTATCGGATACGCCGCTTTTCTTTCTCATTAATTCGTATACGACGGGGCTGTCTCCCCTCACGATGGAATATATACTGCGCCTCGAGCTTTACTCGCAGCTCGGCGGTGTGCTTGAATCTGGCGAGCTTGGCCTTCCGGTTACATCAAGCGGAGGCGTGCTCCCGTGCGGCGCATCTGCATGGTGGATAGCTGACGGTTGACGTTAGTCCCGGGCAGATGTGCGGCATACAAAGGCGTTTAACAAAACAAAAAGAATAAAAAGCAATTTCAATTTTAATTTTTGGAGAGTCAAGTGAGCGCAAAAAAACCAATCATCGAAATAAAAAACGTATCATTTTCATATGAGAATATAGACAGCCGCCGCATATCTGCACTTGATGAAGTTACACTTTCTGTTGAACGCGGTTCCTTTGTGGCTGTGGTTGGGCATAATGGCTCAGGTAAATCGACTCTTGCGAAACTTTTGAACATGATATTAACGCCCGAGAAGGGTGAAATTTTCTTTGACGGCGAGCGCGTCAGCGGGCCTGGCGATATAGATGAGGATATTATGTACGCCGTCAGACGCAGGGTTGGAATGGTTCATCAAAACCCCGACAACCAGATTGTCGCAACGATTGTAGAGGAAGATGTTGCCTTTGGCCCTGAAAACCTCGGTATTCCGCCAGAGGAGATTCGCAGACGTGTTGACGGGGCGCTTGCGGCCGTCGGAATGACGGAATACGCGCGTCATGCGCCGCATCGCCTCTCCGGTGGGCAGAAGCAGCGCGTTGCCATTGCAGGAATACTTGCTATGTTGCCGGAGTGCATTATTTTTGATGAATCAACTGCAATGCTTGACCCGTACGGACGCGCGGAAGTAATGGAAATAATAAAGAAACTCAATAAAGAGCGCAACATCACTATCATACTCATAACACATGATATGATGGAAGCCGCTATGGCAGATCGCATTGTTATATTAAATGACGGTCGTGTTTATGCAGACGGAGCACCACAGGAAATTTTCTCTCAGGTTGAGCGCATGCGCGCCATTAAGCTTGATGTTCCGGAGACGTCGGCATTCATGTATGAGCTTTCATCGCTTGGGCTTACGCTTCCGCGTGGTGTTTTTAAAGTACGGGAGTGTGCTGAGGCAGTTGCCGCCGCTCTTTTTGCCGCAGGGAAGGTACGAGCATGAGCGGGATGAGACTTGAGGGCGTTTCGTATGTCTACAGTGCCGGGACGCCATATGAGAAAAAAGCTCTTGACAACATAAGCCTTGAGTTTGAAGACGGCAAAATGTCAGGCATAATAGGGCACACAGGCAGCGGCAAATCAACGCTTGTGCAGCTCCTGAACGGCTTGCTAAAGCCGACGTCCGGTAAAATATATCTTGGCAACAAAGACATATGGGCGGAGCCTAAAAATATACGTTCCGTTCGTTTCCGCGTCGGCCTTGTTATGCAATATCCGGAATACCAGCTTTTTGATGAGACTGTGCGTGCCGACATAGCCTTTGGGCCGCGGAATATGGGTCTTTCAGCTGCTGAAATTAAAGAACGCGTAATTGAAGCTGCTCGTTTTGCAGGACTTGACGAAAGCTTGCTTGATAAATCGCCGTTTGAGCTTTCCGGTGGTCAAAAAAGGCGCGCAGCCATAGCCGGCGTTATGGCAATGCGCCCGGAGGTACTCGTCCTCGACGAGCCTGCCGCAGGACTTGACCCCGCCGGGCGTAGATCCGTCCTTGACGGAATACGCAGGTACGGGCAAGAGAACAAAGCAACCGTTATACTTGTCTCACACAGCATGGAGGACATAGCCGAATACTGCGATAATATTGTTGTGCTTTCGCGCGGACAGTTTTATATGTCCGGTGAAACTCGCGATGTGTTCAGACATTGGGAGATGCTTACTAAAGTCGGCCTTGGCGTGCCTATGATAACACGCGTCGCCGCGGAGCTTCGCCGCCTTGGCGTGCCGATGGACGATGATATATACACAGTCAGCGGAGCTGTCGCCAACATAGCCGCTATTTTGACGGGGAAGGGAGGCGTTAGCAATGCGTGACATCACACTTGGTCAATATTATCCGGGTGATTCGGTGCTTCATCTCGCAGACCCGCGGGCGAAGATTATTTGTTCCATCCTTTATATAGCGGCAGTCTTTATGTGCAAATCGGCGCTTGCTTTTGCCGTTATTATTGCGGCAACGGTTGTATCGATAGCGCTGTCCGAAATCCCCCTGCGCATTATTCTGCGCGGTATGAAGTCGCTGCTTTTTATTATAATATTCACAGCATTTATAAACCTTTTTCTAACGACGAGCGGCGAGCTTGTTTTTCAGTTTTATTTTATAAAAATTTATTCTAAAGGCATCATCAACACGATAGTGATGATTTTCCGCATCACGCTTCTAATCGCGGGCAGCGGAGTATTTCTCACGTACACAACGACGCCGATCGCGCTGACAGACGGGCTTGAGCAGCTTTTAGCACCGCTTGGGAAGCTGCGCTTTCCTGTTCACGAGTTTTCGATGATGATGACGATAGCACTGCGCTTTATACCGACGCTTGTTGAGGAAACGGATAAAATTATGAATGCGCAGAAGGCGCGCGGCGCCGATTTTGGCACTGGTAGCTTATTCTCACGTGCGAAGGCGCTTCTTCCGATTCTAATCCCGCTTTTCATTGCTGCATTCCGGCGGGCAGATGAACTTGCTATTGCAATGGAATGCCGGTGCTATCACGGCGGCGATGGGCGGACACGCATGAATGTGCTTCACCTACGGGCACCTGACTTTGCCATCATGGCTTTTTGCGTCCTTTTGTGCGTAGCAGCGGCACTTATCAACATATATATACCGGTTTATACGTTGATTAGATGAAAAGGAAGGAAGCAAAGCAGCTAATATGCCGCAGCTTATAAGCTGCAAGCATATTAGCCGCGCATATTAGCTTTTTGGCGCGGAAGTATTGGAGCGTGAATGGATGAAACTTCTTCTGACAATAGCATTTGACGGCGGGGCGTATTGCGGCTGGCAGTCGCAGACCAACGGCCCGACCATTCAGCGCACAATCAACCGGGCACTTTTCGACACATACGGTTTTGATTGCCTTGTAACGGGGTGCAGCCGGACTGATAGCGGCGTCCATGCGCGCCGCTACTTCCTCACAGCGGAGCCGGATTATTCGCGTTCACCTAACCGCGCAGGTGACACACGCGGGATAGTTGAGATAATACCTCTTGAGCGTGTGCCAAGGGCGATAAATGTGCACCTGCCGGATGATATTGCCGTGATAAGTGCAAGCGCCGTTCTCGATTCGTTTCATCCACGTTATTCGGCAAAGCGTAAGACATATGAGTATGTATTTTACGACAGCGCCGAGCGAAATCCGTTTTACCGTGGAAGAGCATATCACATACAGCCGATGGACGATGATGCTTTGCGCCGTATGAGCGAAGCTGCAGCCGCTATGATAGGGCAGCATGACTTTCGCGCTTTCATGGCAAGCGGCTCGAGTATTGTTGATGCTGTGCGCGAAGTGACCGAATGCAATGTCAGCCGCGAGGGGGATTTGGTAATCTTCAGCGTAACGGCAGATGGTTTCCTTTATAACATGGTTCGCATAATGGCAGGTACTGCTCTTGCGGCAGCGCGCGGGAAGATAGATGCTTATGGTGTGAAAAAGGTCATTGAATCGCGCGACAGAAGACAAGCCGGTGATACGCTGCCGCCATACGGTCTTTATCTTAAAGATGTATTTTACGCATAAAGTAAAATCCGTATGTGTCGCAGTTTCAGCGCTAATAGCTTCATACTTGCGATATAATTCGAGTGTATAATTACAGTATCATTTAATTCGGTTGGGGACGGGGGTGGCGTTTTTGAGCGGAAGACGCGAAAAAAAGCGAAATAACGCGTCTGACAAGTCGGAACGCTCGCGCGCCACACAAAAAAAGGCGCGGCAGCTGGTACATGCAGGAACATCTGCCCTCCCGGAGGAGTCTGTAGTTAATGTTGGAGTTGATATTCCGGACAATGCACCGGATTCAAATGTCAACTATTATTACCTGCGGTTAGCACGCAGATTCCGGCTCGCCCAGACGCTTACTATAATAATAACGGTTATTTTCATTGTTTTTATGACAACGGCTTATTCTGATGACATAACTGCCGACAATATAAAATATCTATTTCGTGATATAAATATAAGGTCACAGGGTGATGGCGCTAAATTTATGAACATCACCTACAACGCCGACCCAACACAAGATTTTTCAATGTTTCGGGGCGAGCTTGTCTATGTAACCGGCAGTGGCCTTACACTTTATGGAGCGTCCGGTGGCGAGGGGCTGAAAGATTCCATGACACTTGAATCGCCTGTCGTTAAAGCAGGCGAGAAATATATGCTGGTCTTTGATATATCCGGCACTCGCTTCAGTGTTTACAATTCCTTTTCAAGGCTGTATTCAGAGGAGCTTGATTACAATATTACGAGTGCTGCGATGTCGGACTCAGGTGCATTTGCCATTGTTACCAGCTCCCGTGAATATAACTCCGTTGTTTTGTACTACGATAATGATTTTGACTTAAGCGCGCGTTATAGTAAAAGCCGCTATGTTACAGGCGTTGCTGTCTCCGATGACGGAAAACGAATAGCCATCGCCGCTATGGACGCTAAAGATGGGGATTTTTTAACCGATCTTACGTTTTATCAGCCTGGGCTTGATAGCGAAATATCACGTGTTGAACTGACGGGCACCTTCCCCGTTTCCGTCGATTATATGGAAGGGGGCTTTGCCCTCTTGACATTATCGGGGATATATTGGTATGACATAGATGGGAACGCTGTTTCATCATACGAATTTAGTAAAGTACCTTTTAAATACTCCGTCTCAGATATTTATTACATTGTGATTATTCCGAAAAACATCGTAGGCAGTGTGAATCAGATTGTAATATTTTCATCTGACGGGAAGCAGCTTTACGAAGGTATGATTGAGGAAAGGATAACGGACATAGCAGTATCAGATTACGGATTTGCTTATGTTTTGACACAAGGTCAAGCCATTATGATTGATATTGAAAACAACACTGAAACGTCAGTTCCCATATCAATGCAGGCGAAAAAAATTCTGCCGGCAGGAGAAGGAACAGTCCTTCTCGCGTATTCATCGCGTGCTGTATTTCTTGATTTTAAATCCCAAAACAGCTAATAGATTTTTGATTGCATAGTACTTGCTTACGCGCAGCAGTATGCTGCAGTGTGTGGAGGCACGCTTGCTTTTGCCGTAGGTATTTTGACTGTGTGTTGAGGAAAGGACATGTGAAGAATGAGCGTTTTTCTTGACATAATTGTACTTACCGTTATTGTCATTTTCATTATACGGGGTTACAGACTTGGCTTTGTCCGCAGCATAATGGGGCTGCTGTCAAGTGTTGCCGCATTTGCCGCTGCAGTGTACTTCACACCGTCACTTTCGTCTGTATTTTATAATAAGGTGTTTTTACCGGCGATTTCAGGTGAGATAAAAGAAACACTAATGTCTCTTTATATGCGGGGCGGGGAAGCAATATCGACAGATGAGCTTTTTTCAGAGTCGCCAGAAGCCCTGACCTCTCTTCTTGAGCGTTTTGGTGTTTCAAAGGACTCAATAGCGGAGCGTTTTTCATCTGCTGAGGCTGCAACATCGGAAACTGTGACGGAAATATCAAAAGCAATAGCGGCTCCGTCTGCGTCGGCAATGTCGAATGTTGTTTCATACTTTATAATCTTTGTAGCAGCGTTAATAATTCTTAAAATTATTACCATTGTGCTCAGCGCTGTGTTTGAACTTCCGGTGCTGCGCACTCTCAACCGCACGGCAGGCCTTGTTTTTGGTATCCTTTGCGCCCTTGTGCTTTCGGTTGCAATAAGCACGGCTCTTGCAGCGCTAATGAAGGCAATGGAACCGATAAAGCCGACGGTATTCGGCAGCGAAGTCGTAGAAAATACGAATTTAGTTAAGTTATTAGCAAGTCTTAGTCCAAAAAAGCTTTATGCTTTGCTTTGGCCGAAGGCCTGATGATCTAATATTTTAGAGCCTATAGCTTCCGGTTATATACCGGGTAGGTGAAAACAAAGGAGACACACACATAAATTATGGAAATGTGTTCAAGATGTCATAAACGGATTGCCGTTTTATTTATAACAAAAATAGAGGGCGGAGAGACCAAAAATGAGGGTCTTTGCTTAAGGTGTGCAAAAGAGCTTGGTCTTAAACCAGTTGACGATATACTAACAAAAATAGGCATAACTGAGGAAGACGTTGAAAAGCTTGAGCATGATATGGAGGGGCTTATAAAATCTGGCATGTCACTTGACGGAACGCATGCAGGTGACGAAGATGAAGACGCTGGGGCACCTCCGATTGACATACCCCGCCTTATCCGGGGCGTTGGTTTCCCAATCCCGCGCAGGCAACAGCCGAATCCCGATGAAAAAGAACATCAAAAAAAGGATTCAGCTAAAAAATCCGGCCAAAAGCGTAAGTATCTTGATGTTTACACAAAGAACCTGACGGCGGACGCTGCCGCCGGGAAGCTTGATAAAATCGTTGGGCGCGAGCGTGAAATTCAGCGTGTTATTCAAATTTTATGCCGCAGGCAAAAGAATAATCCATGTCTGATTGGCGAGCCCGGTGTCGGTAAAACAGCAATAGCAGAGGCTTTGGCTGATCGCATAGCAGAGGGAAATGTTCCGTACAAGCTAAAGGGTCGTGAAGTGCATCTTGTTGATCTTACGGCTCTCGTTGCCGGGACGCAGTTCCGCGGTCAGTTTGAGTCTCGTGTGTTGGGACTTCTCAACGAGGTCAACGAAGCGGGCAACATCATTCTTGTTATAGATGAGGTCCACAATATTGTCGGAGCGGGCGATGCCGAGGGCAGCATGAATGCCGCTAATATACTGAAGCCGTCACTTTCGCGCGGTGAAATTCAGGTAATTGGCGCGACAACGCTCAATGAGTACAGACTTTATATCGAAAAGGATTCGGCGCTTGAAAGACGATTCCAGCCGGTTATGGTAAATGAGCCGTCTGTTGCCGAAAGCATCAATATTTTACGCGGAATAAAGCATTATTACGAGGAATACCACGGCATAAAGCTGCCAGACCACATTCTTGAACGCGCTGTCACACTTAGCGAGCGGTATATAACCGACCGTTATTTGCCGGATAAGGCTATTGATTTAATTGATGAGGCAGCGTCGCATCTTGCTCTTTCAACTCCATGTATAAATAAGCGGCTCGTAACGCTTGACGCGATTAAAAGAATCGATGAGGAATACTCCGCACTCGAATCTGCTGAACCGCCTAAGCTTGATGAGGATATTCAATGGCGTTATGCGCGGCTCGCGGAGCTTAAAAGCGAGAGGCTGCGTCTGACCGATGAGCTTGCACGTCTTGAAGCTGAATGTAAAAATATTGAGCTTACAGTAGCGGATCTTGCCGATGTCATCGAAATTTGGACGGGCATACCAGCAGTAAACATTAAAGAAAATGAATTTGAGCGTCTTGAGAAGCTGGAGGAACGTTTGAAGCAGCGCATTGTAGGGCAGGACAAGGCCGTTTCTGCCGTTGCGCGCGCTATTCGCCGCAGCCGTGCGGGCGTTTCGTATAAGCGCAAACCTGTGTCGTTTATTTTTGCAGGGCTGACTGGCGTTGGTAAGACAGAGCTTGTCAAAACGCTGGCAGCAGATCTTTTCGATTCACCTGAAACGCTGATAAGGCTCGATATGTCTGAGTTTATGGAAAAGCATTCAGTATCGCGCATTATCGGCTCACCTCCGGGTTATGTCGGATATGATGAAGCCGGTCAGCTTACGGAGAAAATCCGTAGGCGTCCGTATTCGGTCGTGCTTTTCGATGAGATTGAAAAGGCGCATCCCGATGTGCTCAATATATTGCTTCAGATACTTGACAACGGTGAAATAACTGACTCGCATGGCAAAAAAGTTGATTTTGCCAATACAATAATTGTTATGACGACAAATGCCGGATCTAATTATTCAATGAATGCAGCAGGATTCTTTGTAAGCGCTGAAGCTTCCAATGAGTCAAAGATAGAAAAGGCGCTGAAGGAGTTTTTGCGTCCGGAATTTCTCAACCGTGTCGATGAAGTCGTAACATTCCGTCCGCTTGACGAGAACGATTTTGTCGCTATTGCAAGAATAATGATGAACGACCTTGCAACAGCTCTAAAAGAGAATAATATAAAGCTTACGTATACGGATAATGTGCTTGCCTTAATCGCGAAAAAGTCGTTTTCTACTAAGTATGGCGCACGCAATATGCACCGTTATATACAAACGGAGATAGAGGATACTATCGCGTCTGGAATCATAAGCGCTAGAGGAAAGCGCATTACAAACGTTTACGTTGGCACCTCTGCTGACGGCGAATCTATTTCCGTCATTTGCTCTGGAGGGAAAGTTTAATTAAATTAAAATTACAGACAGTATGCAGTATTTAAATAAGCATTTTAATATTAAACTTTCACGATAGAACTACATGGCTTTGAGAAATGAAAAGACATCCCTTCCGTGGCACTCTCAGACTGCCGCGAAAATAACAGCAAAGCTCGGTGTCTACCCAGGCACCGGGCTTTCCGCACGTGCGGTAAAAGATAGACTGCGCCGGATGGGGCCAAATGATGAGCCGCGCATCGGAGCGGTGTCTGTTTTTCGGACAGCGGCGTACAGCACCCTTGACCTTCCCCTTATTTTTTTGTTGGTAACGGCTGCTGCGGCAACTGCTTTGGGAAATGGCCGTGGCACAATAGCGCTTTTTATTATTTCTGCAATAGGAGCTTTTCTGCATGCGGCCGTATATATTGCTGTTCGCTTTCGCATTGACAGGTATTTTCACCGTCCGACCGCCGAGGTAAAAGCTGTTGTCATTCGTGACGGCAAAGAACTTGTTATACCTGCCCGTTACCTTGTGCCCGGTGACATAATTAAACTGAGAGCGGGCGATTATCTGACGTGTGACTGCCGTATTATATCGGAAGGTAGCATTACCGTTTACGAAGCAGATGTCACAGGAGTTGTCATTGCGGAAAAACATAACTGCACTCTCCCCCCTGATACAGAGCCGGCGCGACGCACGAATATGATATATGCTAAAAGCCGTATTGTTTCGGGGGAGTGCGTAGCCATTGTGGTTGAAACAGGCGGCTGTACGCTTGCGGCGCAGTCAAGTATTGACTTGAAGGCAACGAAAACAGCAAAAACAGCCGTTTTTCATTCTCTTGAGCGGCGCGGACGCTCAACAGGCGTCGTTATGATAGCAGCGGCTGCGGCGATGACTATTATTAATCTTATATCGCAAAGAAGCGACAGCTCGCTATATGATGTGTTTTTAACCGGGCTTGCGCTTGCCGCATCTGTTGCAAGTGAATATTATGAAGCGTTTGGCGATATAACGCTTGCATCTTCCATCTCCGCGCTTTCGAGGGCTACCGGGGGGAAAGTGCGGTATAAAAGCTGCCGCGCACTTGATGCTGCATCGTCGGTTGACGTTATCATTACGTGTGTGGACGGTATGCTTGAGAGGGAAGGGATTTCATGTACCGCGACATTTTACGGCGGGGGCGCGCAAAATACTCTTGATATACCGGCGAGTCTTACACGCGCCGCCGCTGTTTCATGCGGCATATACGGTGGCGCTGTCGCCGGTGATAAAATCCCTCCTCGCTCTGAGCCGTCGCAGCTTCTTATTGAGTATTTTAAATGCACGGGACAAGTTCATACGGATATTTACTCGCCATCATTTTTACCCGTGTTTTTCCGCGGTGAAGCCGACGGGGTATCATTTGACACACAGCTTACGTTTGACGGAGATAAATACACGGCATTTGTCAACGGCTCACCGTCAGATGTGCTGCCACTCTGCTCCGAATATGAAACGGGTGATGGCACATCTGTCGCCATGACAGAAGAGGTGAAGAGGGCAGCGTCGATGTTTGCAAGCAAATATTTAGCCCGTGGGTATGTTGTTGTTGCTGTTGCAAAAAAATTGACAAAATTTACTACATATGATAGAGTTCCGCTGATGCACCGCGACATGTGTCTTGTCGGTATGGCGGTATTTTCAAAGCCGAAGGCACTTTTTATTTCCGATGCGATAAAGTGCTGTCAGCGTGCCGGCATACGCGTAATCATCGCCGGACGCGGGCGAAAAGACGTTCAAGCTGCCGTCAGGACTGGTTTTGCGTCCGGGGCGAGTGACGTTATCATGGCGCGGGCTTACGCGGCGATGGGGCCGGATAAGCGAGCGGCAGCTATTGACAGCGCGAAAGTACTGCTCGGATTCAGCGCGCATATGATGGCGGAGGTAATAAGCTATTTGCGTAAAAGTGGGTGCCGCACCGCTTATGTTGGCAGCCCAGAACGCAGCGGTAAAACCATCCAAGATGAAGTGCTGCTCATGAGGCTGGCTGATGTCGGCATTGCGGCGAGCGCTCCAGAGTCTCCTGATGGTATAGGTATTGTCAATGATTATGCCAATGTCCATGTGCTTTCTGATGCAGCAGAACTTGTTGTTCTGCGCTCCAGTGAGACGTGCGGAGGTTTTCCCGATGTTGTCAGGGCTGTTTTATATGCAAAGCAAACGAAGAGAAATGTTGATGGCATTAAAGATTATCTGCTTACATCGCAGACAGCGCGGCTTATTGTTATTATCAGCGCTGTTATGACGCTTGGAGCCGGCGCGGCATGTGCGGCATTGACGCTTGCATGGGGGTTATTATTAGATTTTGCTGTTGCTCTCACGCTTGCCCTCGAGCGGCCGGATAACAATACAATTATGTATCGCTTAAGCAAGAAAAGGACGAAAGAGTCGTTTTCTCTTGGTCTTCTTGCCGGTGCCCTTTGGGGAATTGCAATGTCTATATGTATTACTTTACACACCGGCGTTGTGATGGGGAGCGTTTCATCGGTAGCAATACTTTCGCTTTTGGTGGCATCTGTTGCCGCAGCGGGTGAGGCTCGGCGCGACACGTCAATTCTCTCGCCGAAAAGGCTAATCAGCCCGTCAGGTTTTATGATTTTATGTTTTACGGCGGCACTTATTGTGCTATTGACGGTGTCATCCGGCTTTTCTTCATTCATCGGTATCGATCAGCCAAAACAAACAGAGCTTTTGCTGTCAATAATCCCGGCTGCCGCTGTTATAATTACATATGAAATATCAAAAACAATAAGACTATATCAAAATAGTATAAAAGCAAAGAAAAAGACATAAATAATTATGTAAAAAAGTAAATAAAGTGGTGTGCGTTATTTGCTTTTTGCTTTTTTTAGTGTAAAATGATATATTGTGTTGATATAAGCTTAAAAGAGAATTATTAAATGGCTATCAATAATCAAGAAAACTGCACTCACGACTGCTCAACCTGCAGAGCAAAATGCTCGCAGAGGAAAGAGCCCGGCCCGATGTTTGAAGCTCCGAATGCGAACAGTAAAATAGGCAAGGTTATAGCCGTTGTCAGCGGTAAGGGCGGTGTCGGGAAAAGCATGGTTACATCGCTTCTTGCAGTCGAGATGCGGCGGCGTGGATATGAAACAGCAGTTCTTGACGCAGATATAACCGGTCCGTCTATACCGAAGGCTTTCGGTTTAAAACCCGAGAATGTCAATGCGTCAAGTGAGGGGATTTACCCGGTTAAAACGAAAACCGGCATCAAGGTAATGTCGGTTAATCTTCTGCTTGATGACGAAACAAGCCCGGTTGTATGGAGAGGGCCTATTATATCGGGAACGGTCAAACAATTTTGGAGTGACGTCATATGGGGCGATATAGATATTATGTTCATTGATATGCCGCCCGGAACGGGAGACGTTACTCTGACAACGTATCAGAGTTTGCCGATTGACGGAATTATTATTGTCACAAGCCCGCAGGAGCTTGTTTCTGTAATTGTCGAGAAGGCTATCAACATGGCCAACCTTATGAATGTGCCCACTCTTGGAATAATTGAAAATATGAGCTATGTTCTGTGCCCGGGGTGCGGTGAGAAAATTGAAATTTTCGGTAAAAGTAGAGCTGATGCCATAGCTGAAAAATTTGGCTTTCCGGTGCTTGGGCGGCTGCCGCTTGATCCGAAGCTCGCCTCTATGTGCGATCTCGGAACTGTAGAGCTTGCGCCGAACGGTTTGCTTTCAGCTGCTGCTGATGTAATTGAGCCTAACTGATAAACATAAATGATGTTTTGTAATAAAATTAATATATTACTTTAGTAAAATTTATAAATTATTTTGTTAAATGTTCTGGATTTTTATTAATTTGTGATATATAATATACGTCGACTGATAAAAAAGGGGCCGCGTGTCGGCGCCGCACGGATCCTCTTTTACTAAAGGCATTTATGATTAAAGTACATTTTAATTAAAGAAAAATACTATATAAAGGAGCAAAACCCTCGAAATGAAGAAAAAACTGACCACAGTGCCGTTTAATGGTACAGAAGAGCAGTTGCGAAAGCTCGATGAACTTATTGAATCGAAATGCGGCGTGAAGGGCTCGCTTATGTCTGTGCTGCAGGGAGCGCAGGAAATATACGGTTACCTTCCGATTGAAGTGCAGCGTCACATAGCGTCAAAACTTGATGTTTCGCTTTCAGAAGTCTACGGAGTTGCTTCATTTTATTCCCAATTCACTTTTAATCCCAAGGGAACATATTCTGTTTCAATTTGCCTTGGAACCGCTTGCTACGTAAAGGGGTCTGGATCAGTCCTTGAAAAGCTGAAGGAAGTTCTCGGAATCGATGCCGGCGGGATAACTCCCGACAGAAGATTTTCACTTGAGGTTACAAGGTGCATCGGAGCTTGTGGACTTGCACCTGTCATGACCATAAACAACGATGTTTACAGCAAAATGACACCTAACCAAGTTGAGGATATTATCGCAAAATATAGAGCATGACATAAGTGCCATATTGCGATATTATATATACAGCACATAAAAACTGTATAGCGTCATAGATGTGCAACAAAAACAAATAATAAAAAAATACACGGAGCAGAGATATAGCATAATGAAAACAATCAGCGAATTAAACGCTATTAAAGCGAAATTTATTGATAAGATATACCCTAAAAATAAGGGTGAAAAAAGAATTGTTGTCGGACTTGCAACTTGTGGTATATCTGCAGGGGCTCAGGCAGTTTTTGATGAGATCGTTAAGACTGTAAAAGAGCTTGGCCTTGACGGGGTTTCCGTCGTTGCCACTGGTTGCGTCGGTATGTGCCAGTACGAGCCAATAGTTGAAGTTTTCGAGGGCGGGGGCGAGCGAGTGACATATGTTTCAATGACACCCGAGAAGGCTCGCCGCGTTGTGCAGGAGCACATAGCAGGTGGTGTACCCGTTCTTGAATACACTGTTGCTAATACAAAACTTTAAGGTGGAGGGATGAATTAAGATGAATAACACCTCTATTTTATGTACCCGTTTCTACGGGGGGCAGAAACGGGTTGCCCTCCGCAACTGTGGGATTATAGATCCGGAAAGCATTGATGAGTACATAGCTGTCGACGGGTATCAAGCACTTGTTAAAGTTCTCACCCAGATGACACCCCAGGAAGTTGTCGACGAAATAACAAAGTCCGGTCTTCGTGGACGCGGTGGCGGTGGCTTCCCGACGGGGCGCAAGTGGCAATTTGCTATGGGCGGTGAGCCTGGGATTCAAAAATATGTCGTTTGCAACGCCGACGAGGGCGACCCGGGCGCTTTCATGGACAGAAGCGTTTTGGAGGGCGATCCCCACAGCATTATTGAAGCGATGGCGATAGCCGGATACGCAATCGGCGCAAGTGAAGGATATATATACGTACGTGCTGAATATCCGGTAGCTGTTAAGCGCTTGGAATTAGCAATTAAGGGCGCGCGCGAATACGGTTTACTTGGTAAAAACATACTAGATTCAGGATTTGATTTTGATATACAGCTCCGTCTCGGTGCGGGTGCGTTTGTTTGCGGCGAGGAAACGGCGCTTCTAACATCAATAGAGGGTAGGAGAGGCGAGCCGCGTCCGCGTCCGCCGTATCCGGCAGTCAAGGGGCTTTTCGGCTGTCCAACTATTATAAACAACGTTGAGACATTGGCCTGCGTTGCTCAGATAATTAACAAGGGCGCCGAGTGGTTTGCCTCCATGGGAACGGAAAAGTCAAAGGGCACGAAGGTTTTCGCGCTTGGCGGCAAGATAACAAACACAGGTCTTGTTGAGGTTCCGATGGGGACGACGTTAAGAGAGGTCATTTATGACATTGGCGGCGGAATACCGGGTGGTAAAGAGTTTAAAGCCGCGCAGACAGGTGGCCCGTCCGGCGGATGTATTCCAAAAGAACACCTTGACGCACCGATAGATTATGAAAACCTGTCCGCTATCGGCTGTATAATGGGTTCCGGCGGTTTAATAGTAATGGATGAGGACAACTGCATGGTCGACATAGCAAAATTCTTCCTCGGCTTCACTGTCGACGAGTCATGCGGGAAATGTACTCCGTGCCGTGTTGGTACAAAGCGAATGCTTGAGATGCTCGATAAAATCACATCCGGAAACGGCGAAATTGAGGATTTAGAGCGTCTCGAGAACCTTGCTAATTATGTAAAAGCATGTTCGCTTTGCGGGCTTGGTCAGACGGCCCCGAACCCTGTCTTATCAACTATACGCTTTTTCCGAGATGAATATATTGCTCATATTGTTGAAAAAAGATGTCCTGCCAGCGTCTGCAAAGACCTTTTGAGGTATTCGATTGATCGGGATAAGTGTATTGGCTGTGGCATGTGTGTAAGGGTGTGCCCGGTATCCGCAATATCTGTGTCGGATTATACTGCTCCCGGCAGAAAAAGGCCATCCTATATAATAGACCCCGAAAAGTGCATCAAATGCGGCGCTTGCTATGAGACATGCAAATTTGGCGCCATCGAAAAGAAATAACGGAGGCATAGGCTATAATGGAAAAAAGCGCTGCTATCGAAAAGGTAAATATAAAAATTAATGGCAGAGAATACGCCGTTCCATCTGGGATAACGATACTTGAGGCTGCGCGTATTGCAGGTATCGAAATTCCCACGCTCTGTTATTTGAAGGATATCAATAAAATCGGCGCGTGCCGCATTTGCCTTGTAGAGGTAAAGGGCAGCCGTTCAATGTGTGCCGCTTGCGTATATCCTGTGAGTGAAGGGATGGAGGTGTTTACAAACACACCGAGCGTAAGAGCTGCCCGAAAGACGAATTTGGAACTTCTCCTTTCAAATCATCAAAAGAATTGTCTTTCCTGTATACGTAGCACAAGCTGCGAGCTTCAGACGTTGTGCAATGAATACGGTGTTGACGACAGTTTATTTGAAGGAGAAAACAGAGAATATCAGATTGACGATTCGACACCATTCATAATCCGTGACAACAATAAATGTATACTTTGCCGCCGCTGCACTGCAGCGTGCTCAAATCTGCAGGAAATCGGCGTAATTGGCGCCGAAGATCGCGGTTTCGATACGCATATAGGCTCACCTTTTGAGATGAAGCTTGCTGAAACATCATGCGTCGGCTGCGGTCAGTGTGTTGTCGCATGTCCTGTTGGTGCTCTTTACGAAAGAGATGATACACAGCGCGTCTTCGACGCGATTGACGATCCGAAAAAATATGTCGTTATCAGCGCGGCGCCGTCGGTGCGCGCAACAATCGGCGAATGCTTCGGATATCTTCCCGGGACAGATGTCGAGGGCAAGATGGTCGCTGCTATGAAGCGTCTTGGCTTCGATGGAGTGTACAACTTAAACTTTGCCGCTGACCTAACGATAGTGGAGGAGGGAACGGAGCTTTTACACCGCCTTGAAAACGGTGGAAAGCTGCCGCTCATCACATCTTGCTCGCCCGGCTGGATAAAGTATTGCGAGCATTATTTCCCTGAGTTTGTTGATAATCTGTCAACTTGTAAGTCGCCTCAGCAGATGCTCGGCGCTACGATAAAGACGTATTTTGCAGAGAAAAACGGCATTGCACCGGAAGATATTTTTGTTGTGTCGTGCATACCGTGTACTGCGAAAAAGTTTGAAATTGGGCGAGATGGCCAGAGCGCAGCCGGTGTTCCTGATGTTGACGCGGCGATTACAACACGCGAGCTTGCCCGCATGATAAAAATGGCGGGAATAAACTTCCGTGAGCTGTCGGATGAGGAGTTTGATGAGCCGTTTGGAATCGGCTCAGGAGCTGGCGCCATATTTGGCGCGACAGGCGGTGTCATGGAAGCTGCGCTTCGCACAGTTGCCGAAATCCTGCTTGGTGAAAAGCTTGAAAAGCTTGATTTTTACGATGTAAGAGGAACAGACAGCATAAAGCGCGCCACTTACAAGATAGGCGACCGCATAATTAGAGTTGCCGCCGCAAGCGGGACGGCTAATGCAAAGAGGCTTTTGCGTGCTATTGAATCAGGCGAGGAAAGCTACGAGTTTGTTGAGATAATGTGCTGCCCCGGTGGATGCGTAAATGGCGGTGGGCAGCCGACACAGCCCGCTTCTGTGCGCAATAAGCTTGATTTACGTGCCCTACGCGCCAGTGTGCTCTATAAGGCCGACAGTGAAATGGATCTGCGCCGCAGCCACGAAAACTCAGCTGTAAAACGTGTTTATGACGAGTATTTCGGTGAGCCGGGCAGTAAACGAGCGCATGAAGTTTTGCATACATTCTACGTTAAGCGCGGTCTTTATTAAAACTACACTGCAATATTGCTCCGCATAAGTTGATTGCGGAGCAATATTGCGTTATAATAATATATATGGCGCCTGATGCAGGTTTTACCGGCACAACGGCGCGAAGGAACGAAAGGAACGGTATACGATGGAACAGGTTAGGTTCGGTATCGTCGGAATTGGTAATATGGGTACGGCACACGTCCGCCGCTTTGTTGATGGCAAAGTTCCGGGAGCCGTACTTACTGCTGTTTGCGACATCAATCCTGCTCGGCTTGAGTGGGTAAAATCCTACTGTGCTGAAAAGGGAGTAAAACAGCCGAATGCATATGACGACTGCATAAAGATGCTCGATTCGGGTGACATTGACGCAATTTTAATAGCGGTACCTCATTATCATCACCCGATTTACGGAATTGAAGCGTTCAAGCGTAAGATTAACGTCCTTTGTGAGAAGCCTATCGGCGTTTATACGAAAAACGTCCAAGAATTCATCAAAGCAGCGAAGGAAAGCGGTTGCGCTTTCGGACTTATGTTCAACCAGCGCACGGATAAGTATTATCAGAAGATGCGCGAAATGGTCGTGAACGGAGAGCTTGGTGAGCTCAAACGCTGCATCTGGATAATAACAGACTGGTACCGCACTCAGGCCTATTATGATAGCGGCGGGTGGCGCGCTACATGGGCAGGTGAAGGCGGTGGTGTGCTGCTCAACCAGTGCCCGCATAATCTTGACCTCTGGCAGTGGATATTTGGCATGCCCAGCCGCATACGTGCGTTCTGCCATTTTGGTAAATACCACGATATCGAGGTTGAGGACGACGTAACTGCGTACGCTGAATACCCGAACGGGGCGACAGGCGTATTCATCACGACGACGGGCGAATATCCTGGCACGAACAGGCTTGAGATATCCGGTTCGCGCGGCAAGCTCGTTCGCGAGGGAAGAACGCTCAAGTTCTACCGCTTATCTGTTGACGAGCGCGAATACAATGCGACGACAAAGGAAGGCTTCGGACGCATACCATTTGAGGTTATCGATGTTCAGGTCGAAGGGTTTGGCGGCGCTCACACTGAAATTTGCCGCAACTTCACAGACCACATACTCAAGGGAACACCGCTTATCGCTCCCGGCGAGGAGGGGATACGCGGGCTTTCAATCTCAAACGCTATGATGCTTTCTACATGGAAGGACGACTGGGTTGAACTTCCGATTGATGGCGATGAATTCTACGCATACCTTATGGAAAGGGTTAAAACATCAAGACATAAGGAAGTTTCGCCGACGGCCGAAGTTGCTGATTTGTCGGGTACATACAATAACTAATTATATAAATCAAAAGATGCGGCGCATTAAAACGATGCGCCGCATCTTTCTCGTCATAAAAGCCACACTTTTGCAATATTAATCGTATGTGAACTATTATATTAACTGGGGAGCATATAATGAGCACATATAATTACGGGTTCAGTTCACGTACAAAAAGCAAGGGCAGGATAAATGCAGGCGATAAAAGTAAAACAAATTTTGACGCAAAGCATAAAGAGCATAATAACAACGCGTCGTTTGCCACAACAGCGCTTCTTATGATGCTGACAGTGCTTATTTCATATGTAGCGGGTACGTTGACTGATCTTGCCGGCAGCGCAGCCGATGTGTCGGGCATTTATCATTTTGTTGATGAGCCGGCATCGGTAGGGGATGATAACGGCGCTGTTTATGCCATGTCAGGCGGTGTCGACGGCATAGATGAAACTGATGTCATAATTGACGATTATTATGATGATTATGTCAGTTCTCTTGCGCCCGATGAAAGCTCGGTTTTTAAAGCGGAGTCAGCAGCCCGTATAGCGGAGCTTGCGCACATTTACATTGAAGAATATATGCAAAGCATAAATGGCACAAGCGATGGGTTTTTGCCGTGAGGTGCTTTTTATGTCTTTACCAGCATATCTTCCTGCGCTCGCGGCCGCAGTTGTGGTACATGAAGCTGGCCATATATCAGCAGCGCTTGTCTTTGGCGTGGAGCTGCGGCGGATACGCATACTTCCTGCGGGATTTTTGATTGACTATGAGGCAGGCAGTGTTCCATACAGTAAAAGCGCTATCATACTCCTTGCAGGTGCGGCGGCTAATTTGTTAGCTGCAGCTGTAACAGCTTTATTCTGCGGTACAAAGGCATATTTTTTCGCTGTAAACATAGGTCTTGCCTTCTTCAATCTTTTACCTATGTATGGGCTTGATGGCGGCGGCGTTCTTTTTTACATACTTGCCTTATCTATTAGCGGAGCGGACGCGGACGCGCGCGCTGCGCGCATAACTCGTGTAATATGCGGGGTAGTATTATTTCTATTTTGGCTTGCCGCTGTTTACATTAATGTTAAGTCAGGCGGGAGTTTGCCTATGCTTTTTGCTGCTGTTTATTTAATTACACGCTACGCTGCTGAAGACATGAAAGGGGTATAAAAGTAGTATTATATTAATCATTAAAGAGTTGTTGATATTAAAATTGTGAAAAATTACGAAAAATCGAGTATAAATTCGTTAAAAATGATATAAAAGAAAAAATAAAAATAACTTGCATAGAGCGTATATATTTGTTAAAATGTTGTCGTTAAAAATTGAATAAAAAACCCGCCCTATAAGGGCCGCTGTAAGGGACTTGCGCGCGGCTTTTTCTCGTTTTGAGGGGTGGATTTTTTTTAATGTCATCAATTTAAAGCAGGGCTGGTGCAAAAAAACAAAGATAATTGCAATAACAAATAACGAAGGGAGAGTTTCCGCTTCGGCAACGCGGCGGAAGAAGCGACGGGTAAAAGACAAAAGAAATGAACGGAAAGAAAATAATTGAACTGAGGGGCATTACTAAGTCTTTCGATGGGGAGCTGGTTCTTGATAATATTGATCTCGATATTTATGATAACGAGTTCATTACACTTTTGGGACCATCCGGATGTGGAAAGACTACGACACTGCGTATTATAGCCGGTTTTGAGACTCCGGACGCAGGTGATGTATTTTTTGATGGTAAGAGAATTAATGATGTGCCTCCGTACAAGAGGCATGTTAATACCGTATTTCAAAAATACGCTCTATTTCCGCACTTAAATGTTTATGAGAACATAGCTTTCGGGTTAAGAATAGCGAAAGTTCCGGAGAGAGAAATATCTGCACGTGTCAAGGAAATGCTCGCACTTGTAAACCTCCGCGGTTTTGAGCGGCGTAGCGTAACGACGCTTTCAGGAGGACAACAGCAGCGTGTTGCTATTGCCCGTGCGCTTATTAATAATCCCCGAGTGCTGCTATTGGATGAGCCTCTTGGTGCGCTCGATCTGAAGCTTCGCAAAGATATGCAGAACGAGCTGAAGAATATGCAGCACAAGACCGGGATAACGTTCATTTATGTCACCCATGACCAGGAAGAAGCGCTTTCAATGTCAGACACTGTCGTCGTCATGAATGCCGGCAAGATAATGCAGATTGGTACTCCCATCGACATATATAACGAGCCTATGAACGCATATGTCGCCGATTTTATAGGCGAGTCGAATATTATTGACGGCTTAATGATTGCCGACAGGTGTGTCGCTTTTGCTGGTCACCGCTTCGAATGTGTGGACACTGGTTTCGCACCAAACGAGTCTGTTGACGTTGTTATACGTCCGGAGGACGTCGATGTTGTTCCCGTTGAGCGCGGCATGCTTACAGGACATGTCACAACTGTGACGTTCAAAGGCGTTCATTATGAAGTAATTGTAGACATCGCAGGTTTTAAATGGATGATACAGACGACAGATTATGTCGCGCCTGATGCTGAAATCGGAATATATATTGAACCTGAAGCCATTCATGTAATGAAAAAATCAGAGTATTCCGGTATGTTTGGCGACTACTCTTCCTACAGCGTAGAGCTTGATCTTCTCTCGGAAAATATTGAGGAAGATGAGGACAGTGATGATGAAGAAGTCACTTATAAGCTTAAGGAGGAAGGGCTGTGAACGGAAAACGTAGTTTCTTACAGTGTGCGGCAGCTGCGCCTCACATCGTTTGGAGCGTACTTTTCATCATTGCTCCGCTCATTTTCGTTGTTTATTATTCGTTTACTGATTCTGAGGGGAATTTTACTCTTGATAACATAAAATCAATATTTAACGAAAAATATATTGTAATATTTTTAAATTCTTTGACCTTAGCTGTCATAGCAACGTTTATCTGCCTTATAATCGCGTATCCGCTTGCGTATATTTTTTCACGTATGCGCGAACGCTGGCAAAAAGTATTCATCCTTCTCACAATATTGCCGCTTTGGATGAACTTCCTCATAACAACGTATTCGTGGATGACACTGCTTGAAGATACCGGTGTTATTAATACGATTCTTAGAAAAATCGGCCTGCATCCCATACACATGATAAACACGCCGGGCGCTGTCGTTGTCGGTATGGTTTTCTGCTTTTTACCTTATATGATATTGCCGATTTATTCGGTTATGGCAGGTCTTGATGAACAGCTGATTGAGGCTGCAGCCGACCTTGGATGCAACTCATTTAAAATACTGACAAAGGTTATAATGCCGCTGAGCGTTTCCGGTGTTATATCTGGCATAACAATGGTGTTTGTACCGTCGATTAGTACATTCTTTATTTCACAAAAGCTCGGTGGCGGAACATTCCGGCTTATTGGTGATACGATAGAAGGCTATTTCACAGGAACTTCTATAAACTACAACGTCGGTGCTTCACTTTCGCTGATTCTCATGATAATAATCCTCATTTCGATGGCGATTATGAATCGCTATACGGACACTGAGGACACGAAGGGGAGGCCGATGCTATGAAAATACTCTCACGCATTTACCTCATACTAATTTTCGCATTTTTATATGCACCGATTGCTGTAATGCTTTTGATATCGTTTAATGCGGGAGAATCAACGACTCAGTTCATAGGTTTTTCCCTCAGATGGTACCGTGAGCTGTTCCGTGACTCGGCTACGCTCGACGCGCTGCGCAATACTGTTATCCTGTCAATTTCTGCAGCGATTATTTCTACAGTAATCGGAACGATGGCTGCCGTCGGTATAGACCGGATGAGGACAAGATGGCTTCGCCGCTCTGTCATGATAGTGACGAATATCCCTATGATGAACCCCGACATAGTGACAGGTATATCGCTGATGCTGCTCTTTGTATTTGCAGGCAGGCTTCTCAGATTAAGTCAATACCTCGGGTTCACAACACTTTTAATCGCGCACATCACATTTAACCTGCCGTACGTCATACTATCTGTTCTGCCAAAGCTAAAGCAAATGAGCAAACACATCCCTGAAGCTGCTCAAGACCTTGGCTGCACGCCGATTCAATCTTTTTTCCGCGTTGAGCTTCCGTGCATAGCTCCCGGGATAATAACGGGATTCATCATGGCATTTACGCTTTCGTTTGACGACTTTGTAATAAGCAATTTCACAAGTGGCGCAAGCTTTGAAACTCTTACGATACACATATACTCAATGATAAAAAAGAGCGTCAAACCCGACATATACGCGCTTTCAACCATGATATTCGCGACAGTTCTCATACTTCTATTCCTTTACAACTTTATGGAAGCTCGCAGTGAACGCGCTGAACGCATGAAAGCTAACGCTGAAATTAAATTGGAAAGACAAGTTAGTAGACTAATGAGGCGCAGGCGCACCAAAAGTGAGGCACAAAGGTAAGGTACCTGTTCATTTATGCATTTTTATGCGTTTTAATAAATATAGCTTACTAACATTGAAAGGACGGGCACGACAATTGAAAATTAGTTTTAAATTTATGAAGAAGCTTGCCGCTTTTGTATTCATCGCTGTATTCCTTACGCTTATCCTTGCAGGTTGCGGCGCAGATAAGGTTCTTTATGTTTACAACTGGGGAGAGTATATCTCCGATGGTTCTGAAGGTACGCTCAATGTCGAGAAAGCTTTTGAAAAATACTACTATGAGCTTACCGGTGAGAAACTTGATATTCGTTATACGACGTACCCTTCAAATGAGGATCTTTACGCAAAGATGAGCGGCGGGGGAGCCGAGTACGATGTTATATTCCCGTCAGATTATATGGTTGAACGCATGATAGCAGAAGGATTGCTTGAAAAGTTAAACCTTGAAGCTGTCTGCGAAAAGTACGGGGTCGAGTGTTTGTATTCGTATATCGACGACAAATGCAAGGGTCTTTATTATGATCCTACGAACGAGTATTCCGTCCCGTACACGTACGGTCGCGTGGGTATCATATATAATAAAGAAGTTGTCGACAAGGCTGACATCGGCGGGTGGGATCTCATGTGGAATGAGAAGTATGCAGGTAAGATACTTCAGTTCAATAATTCCCGCGATGCCTTCGCGACAGCGCATTACAAGCTTGGATATAGCGTCAATACGACAAATAAAGCTGAATGGCAAGAGGCATATGATCTCCTTCTTGCTCAAAAGAGCATTATTCAGGGCTACGTAATGGACGAGGTCTTCAATAAGATGGAGTCCGGTGAAGCTGCAATAGCCCCGTATTATGCAGGTGACTATTTCATTATGCGTAGGGCGAACGAAAACCTCGGCTTCTATTATCCGGAGAATACGAATATTTTTGTTGATGCGATGTGCATACCTAAAGGGAGCCGAAATCCAGAGATTGCAGCGCTGTTTATCAATTTCATGCTGTCCGAGGAAATTGCCATAGAGAACGCCAAATATATATTCTATGCGTCTCCTAACTCGCTTGTTTATAACAACGCCGAATATCGGGAATTTATGGGCGAGGAAGCGATGGAAGTTCTTTATCCTGAAGATCTTGATTTTTCAGGTGAGCTTGCTAAAAATGGTTTCCGAAATCTTGATCCGGAGACGCTTGCTTTGATAAGCTCACTTTGGGAAGATTTAAAGATAACGGGTGGCATTGGCACAGGCATCTATATAGTCGAAGCAGTTGTAGTCCTCGCTATCATAGCAGGTATTGCAACAATGACAATTATTAGAAAAAAGCGCCGCGCAATGTACGAATAGCAATAGTTTGCACCAGTTAAGCGTTATAAATGCTGTTATTATATTATAAACAAAGGGCATGGTCAGGTGACCTTGCCCTTCGTTTTTTATAACGGCGCGCACAGCACAATGTTTGTAAAATTAATTCGTATTATAGCGACAATTTTGTAAAAATATGTTGTATAATAGATAATAATATATTAAAATCGTAAAATAGTAAATATAATAATATATGGTGCTCTATGCATAAAAACGACGGATGGTAACAATAATGACTAAATTAATTACAACACGAAAACTCGTGTGTCTTTTGCTTGCAGCGTTCACAGCAATCACATCCATCGCAATGTTTGTATTATTGGCAGATAGAGCTTATATGGCGGGTGATATTTATCTTGGGGTGGTAGATGAGTCACATGACTACACCCCGGATGAAAACCCGCTTATTATTAAGAGTTTAGAAGACCTCATTTATATACGTGATGCTGTCAATTCCGGTGATAAAGTAGCATACACGTACAATAACGGCAGTATGAGAAAAGAAGTCGACGCACGCTCTGCCTCATATCGTCTTATGTCAAATATAGTTTTGTCTGGTGAGTGGACGCCGATTGGCAACTCTCTTGAGAGCTCATTCACGGGGACTTTTGATGGGTATGGCAAAACAGTTTCAGGCCTTCTTATATCCGATAGTACGGCAGCAGTCACAGGGCTTTTCGGTTACAATTCCGGTGTAATCTGTAATGTAGTGGTACAGGGAAGTATATCAGCCAACAACCGGGCGGGAGGGATTGCAGGTGTCAATACCGGTGAGATAAATGGCTGCACAAACGAAGCTGTCATCACAACAAGTGGTGAGTTTACCGGTGGCATTGCCGGTGAAAACAAAGGCGGGAGAATATACAACTGCGCAAACAAAGCGGCTGTGAGGGGCTTTTTGCGTGTTGGTGGAATAACGGGAGCATGCACTGTATCAGGTTCCTGCGGCATTGTGCGCAATTCATACAACCACGACAATATCCGGGGAGAAGGAAAGGGTAACTCCGAAGGCTTGCTTGGCGGAATTGCCGGTTCTGTTGATGGCTCGGGCTCAGGAAGGCTCGAGAATTGTTATAATTACGGTTCTGTTAGTTATTCATATACCAATAATAAAGTTACTGTTCTTCGTGGTGGCATTGCCGGTAAAAATTCTGGAAGCACGATGACAATAAAATACTGTTATACTTTAGATACGACACTGTATTATATATTATCTAATAACAATTTTAATTTTGACACATCGACATGTGGTGCATTCGAAGAATCTGATACTTCACTTGATATACTGCTTTATATTTTGAATTCATGGGTTGCCGGTCAGTCGTCATATTTCATGTGGGTACGCGACGCGGGAGTTACAGGTTCAATGCGCCTGCCGCGGCTTATCACACCCGATTTTGACGATGGTCAAGATGACGATGTGCCTTCTTCTGAGGTAAGTTCCATTTCTGTTTCATACGGGGGTGGCAAAAGCTGTGCTTTGCCATATGGCACGGCGCCTTCATCAGGTACAGGCACTGCCGGCGATCCGTATGTTTTATACGGGAACGAAGGCTTTCTTGATATAAGCGCTGGTGAATGCTCAATTTCCGCACTCTTGACGCTTGGCGGTGCAGGAGGTGTTTACACCTCGCAGACGTTAAAATACAGACTCACAGGCTCTGATAATGCTTATGTGTACGAGTATCCGGGCGGTGAGACATTTGATTTATATGTAGATATTATATCGTCGGCTGGGTATGTGTACGAAGTCGTATACGATGCTGACGGTGACGCAGATAAATACACAGAGACGACGTTTTTTATAATGTTTATGCCGTCTCTTGGGTCGTATTATATCAACGAGGGGGTTAATTATTACTGGGACAGCGCCGGTGGCATACAGTCATGGCGATCATATGTCCTTTCTTGCGATGATGCTGAGATTACGGATGTTGTTTACGGATATGAAAGCGGTTCTGCATACGTTTACTTGACGCTTCAAAACGAGGCCACTGACACGGCTACTGTCACCTCTTGCAATTCATCAAGCGGTTATTTTACTGTGTCTGGCGGCGGCTCCGTCTATCAGGTGACGCTTACGCCGGGGCTAACAGCAGGTTTTTACACGACTGATATAACGTTTACATACAATCACGGGCAAACGCTGACTGTCAGTGTCGACAGCACAGTATTGTGCCGTGCGATTGAAGTGACGGCGGACACAACTGACGGCGCTATTTTTTCATATGGCGAAGTCTTATATTCAAGCAGCTTTGGTTTCACTGTTATAAAGGGTACACTTGCGCCGGAGGACGTGCTCACAGGAGCGCCTACCATTGTCAGCGCATCGGGCGATGCGCCCGTTTACATAAAAGAGGGCAGCCGGCTTGTAGTTGGCGAATATAGAATTGACCGAGGGACGCTTTCTGTCGCCAAGGGCGGCGTTGATGTATCGGATAATTACGACATTACATATAAATCAAAAGGCTTTACCGTCGCGCCGCTCATCGTAACAGTAACAGTGGACGCGCTTAAGCCTGAATATGTATACGGCGAAATAACGCATAAAACGGCACTGCAGCCGGTCTCTACAGGCCTTTTGCCGGATGATGAAGTTGCGGAGGGAGAGGTTTCGCTTTCCTGTTTTGGCACGGGCGATGCTCCGGAATATACAATATGCGGAAATCTTGTCCCGGGGACATATAAAATAACAAAAGGCAATAACTTTATCATCAAAAATGGCGGCACAGACATAACGAGTTGTTATTCTTTTGTTTATGCCGGTATATTTGAGGTTGTAAAGCGTGCTGTCATGGTGACGGCGACTTACGGAGCCGATACGTTCATATTCGGCGTAATTTCATCGGCAGAGGTGCCTTTTTGTTCTTTTGAACTGTCTGTTGAGGTTGCATCCGGCGGATTTTTGTCCGGCGCGCCCGGGCTTGTTGCGAAGGATGGTGGTGATGTAAGCTTCACGTCATCAGGCTATCTTGTACCAGGGGAGTATGCCTTCAGAAAAGGTAACACGCTTCATATTCTTGAATCGGACGGTATGGGGGATATTTGTGATGTAACCGATTATTACGATATAACAGTAAAAGGCAGTTTTACGGTTATAAAACGCCCGTTACCGCTTGCTGTTGTGAGCATAGGAGGCCGTGCCCCTTCTAATTCATACGAATACGGGGAGATTACATCGACTGACGATGTGGTTGTATCATTAGCACCCGGATATTCGCTTGTCAGCGGCGAGAATTTAGCTTTTGGGGCACAGATCCGTCAGGTTACAGGGGAGGGGCCGCATTTTTCTTTGGGCGGTTATTATGTCGCGGGGGAGTATAATACTGTACCAGATACTGCTATAGTTTCCGGGGCGGGTGGAGAAGATATTACTTTTTGTTATGACGTAGCATTTACAGGCATAACTTTCACCGTTATGCCGCGGCAGGTAAAAATCACGGCAGCTGGCGCTGATGTCGAATACGGAGTTTACTCAAAATCTAATCATTTATATAGCTATACAGCAGAATATATAGGGGAAAGGGCAGTGGCGCCGGTGGCAGCGCTGATGCCTGGGGATTCTTTTGTCGGCTCGCCGCTTATCATGTGTGCGGACGGCACAAATGCCAGGTACAGCAAAGCCGGATACCTTGCCGCAGGTGAATACGCTGTTAATCGCGGTACTATTGGCATTGCCGTTTCCGGGGAATTACCCACCGCTCCGTGTTATGACATTGTTTTTATACCGGCCTCATTTAACGTGCTGCGAAAAGCTGCTGCTGTTGCATTTACAGCAAGTGATAAAGTATACGACGGCACACAGTATGCGACAGTTTCGTCTGTTTACATCGATGGCGGCACAATACCCGGCGATGATGTTTTTGTAAATTCATCAGGGATTACAGCAATGTATTCCAGCGCTGATGCGGGGGAAAATATAATAGTCACCGCGTCAGGTTTTGACGCTGCGCGCAACGTCACGGGTAGCGATGCGGAAAACTATATCTTTACATTCAATGCAACATCAAAAGCGTCGATTGTACCAAAACATATTGATGTTTCGGATTTTGTCATCAATACATATGATGAGATTTATACAGGGCAGCCTATTCGCAAGGATATAAAAACATCACTTAGAATTGGTTATGATTATTTTATTTCATACGAAAATAACGTCGGCCCCGGCATAGCGACAGTGACGCTTTACGGGTGTGGCAATTATCAAGGCAGCGTTAAGTTTGATTTTAAGATAATCGATAAAGGTAGCATCAGCGAACCGGTTGTTGATATATATCATACGGTGGTTATAACGTGCAGTGCGGGTGGTACTGTATATCCTGCGGGAAAGATATTAGTTGCCGATAGAGATTCGCTGGCGATTATAATAATGCCTGATGTTGGTTATGAAGCATCAAAAATCATAGCTGACGGGTTAGAGTTTCCTGCTGCTGATGAATTCAACTTCACAAGAGTGAGCCGCGATCATTTTATTTATGTTGAATTTATAGAAACAACGAAGGAACGTTCAGGGTTAGCCAACTTTACCATGACTCATGAATATACCGGATTCCGCGATACAGACGAGGATTCATGGTATGGAACGAATGGTTATGGCTATGTTCGCGATGTAGTCTCACTTGGCTTAATGGTGGGGGACGGCAACGGAATTTTCCGCCCGTCAGATCCGGTGACGATAGCTGAGGCAATAAAAATTGCCGCTGTCATACATAATATTTATACGAGCGGGGGCGGGGTATTTGAAAATAATAAAGCAAATGAGAGCTGGTACATCCGATACGTCGACTATGCTATTGGAAACGGTATAATAAACGACTGTGATTTCGATGATTACACAAAGCCGTGTACGAGGGCGCAGCTTTCATATATACTCGCCCGCGCAATAGATAAAAGCGAACTTGTCGCCATAAATGAGGGGGTGCTGCCACCTGATGTAAATGGCAGCGGGATTTACGATGAATATATCCTGCTCCTTTACCAAGCCGGCGTCCTTACGGGGCGCGATACAAAGGGGACGTTTTACGGAGATGATTATATTACGCGCGCTGAGGTCGCCGCTGTTGCAGTGAGGCTTGTTTTACCGGACCGGAGAATACTCAGAGAACAGATAAATGCTTAAATATGTAAATTAATAAAAGTAAAAAAACGCATCGCAGTTTGCTTTGTTACAAGCATAAATGCAATGCGTTTTTTGCTCAAAATATGGTGACTGTGTTAATAAAACCATATTAAATATAGATGATAGCGAGTATGTTTTACTCGCATAGATATATGAACCAAAGAATGTGGTACATCTTGCAAACAGGAAGAAGATATAGTATAATTACAATGAATTTTTATATATATATATATTGAGATAAATATGGTTATAATTGGTTTGTGCGGCGGAAGTGGAGCAGGTAAGACAGCGGCATCCGCCGCAATGGCTTCACTTGGAGCTGCTGTCATTAATACTGACGAGGTATATCGTGAAATCACTTATCCCGGCTCGCCTTGCGTTCGAGATATCGCAGACGCTGTTAGGAGAAGTGTAGTAAACGATGACGGCTCTCTCAATCGCGCGGTACTTGCCGCCCTTGTATTTTCTGACGATGAGGCGCGCTCACGGCTTAATTCTGTCGCCCATCGCCATATAAAAAAGGCTACAGAGGCGCTCCTTGAGCGTTACCGCAACGATGGTTATCCTGCCGCTATTGTTGACGCACCGCTTCTTTTTGAGAGTGGTTTTGACAAAATGTGTGATGTGACAGTATGCGTTGTTGCAAACCAAGACGCACGTATAGCACGCATAATGAAGCGCGATGGTATATCAGAAGCACAGGCAGCAGCACGCATTGGGTCACAGTATGACGATGCTGAGCTTCGGTGCTTGTGTGACTATACAATTGAAAACGATGGTACACCGGAAGAACTAATGTCTGCTGCAAAGGAGATTTACAACGAGATTATAGAAAAAAGACAGCGCACATAAAAGGAGCGTGATGTCACTGAAAAAAGCCATAATCAGGAGTATCGTCGTAATAATGATAGCCACAGCGTCAGTAGCCGTTGGCTTCTTAATTGAGGGGATACTCGATAAAATAGACAGAAGAAACCATCCGCAAAGCTATTCACAATATATAAGTGTATATTCTGAAGCATACGGTGTGCCGGAATATATTGTATACGCAGTTATCAAAACCGAGAGCGGTTTTGATAGCAGCGCTGTGTCAAGCGATGGAGCCATCGGACTTATGCAGATTATGCCGGAAACATTTAAATGGCTTACGACGCTGCTCGGTGACTCTTATGAAACTGGTATGCTCTACGACCCGGCGACAAACATAAAATACGGAACATACTACTTATCGTATCTTTATGGAGTTTATGCCCGTTGGCCTACGGTTTACGCAGCTTATAACGCGGGTCCGTCAGCTGTAGACCGCTGGCTTGAGGATAAAGCGTATTCAGATGATGGTACCAATCTTGAAAAAATACCTTATCCGGAAACAGAAGCGTTTGTTTCGCGTGTCGAGCGGGCGGCAGAAACATACCTGCGGCTTTATTATAAAGATTAGCATAACAAAATCCATATATTAATTTATAACTAATTGAAAGGAATCATTGTAATGCCTGAAGAAATAAAAAAACTCAAAGAACAGCTTTTTTATAAGAAGCGCAGCGTATATGAAGTACGTGATGCCGAACAAATCGAAGCTGCTATGCGCTTCGCTGAAGATTATGCAAAATTCCTTGATGAGAGCAAGACGGAACGGGAAGCCGTTGCCGCAGGGATACGTATATTAAAGTCAAAAGGCTTCAAGCCATATAAACTTGGCGACAATGTTAAACCCGGCGATAAGCTTTACATTGACAATCGCGGGAAATCCCTTATGGCGTTTGTCATTGGCACAGAACCGCTTGAGAGCGGAATCCGCATCTCTGCGGCTCATGTCGACTCCCCAAGGCTCGACCTGAAACAACACACGGTTTATGAAGACGGCGGCTTTGGCTATCTTAAGACGCATTATTATGGCGGCATTCGCAAATACCAGTGGACGACGATACCGCTTGCACTTCATGGCGTTGTCATCAGAGCCGATGGCGCTTCTATTTCTGTAAATATCGGTGAGGATGAAAACGATCCTGTGTTCTGCATTACGGATCTTCTCCCGCACCTTGCAAAGGATCAAGCTACGAAAGCTCTTGACAGTGCTTTTAGTGGCGAGGGCTTGAATATACTCATCGGATCGCGCCCATACGCGACAAAGGATGAGCCGTTTGAAACGAAATCTCCCGATGAGCGCGTGAAGCTTGCTATTCTTAAAACACTTTACGATAAATACGGAATCACAGAAAACGACCTTATCTCAGCGGAGCTCAGTGCTGTTCCCGCTGGTAAGGCACGTGATATTGGTCTTGACCGCGCTATGCTTGGCGGCTACGGACAAGACGACCGTGTATGCGCATACCCGATTCTCATGGCTGTCGCCGAGCTTGAGGCGCCGGCTCACACTGCAATGTGCATTTTTGCTGACAAAGAGGAAATAGGCAGTGAAGGCAATACAGGTATGAAAGGCAGATTGCTTGCCGATGTTATATCTGAACTTTCAAAGACGCTTGGTGCTGACGAGCACATCGTACGCGCGAGCTCTGTTTGCCTTTCAGCAGACGTTGCCGCTGGGTTTGACCCGCTTTATCCCGAAGTTTTTGAGAAAAACAACAGCGCTATCTGCAGCTGCGGCGTAGTTTTGACGAAATTTACAGGCTCGCGCGGCAAGAGCGGCACAAACGATGCCTCTGCAGAAACTGTTGCACGCATGCGCCGTATTTTCGATGAAGCTGGTATCGTGTGGCAGACAGCGGAGCTTGGTAAGGTCGATCAGGGCGGCGGCGGAACTGTGGCTATGTATATCGCAAACCAAAATATAGATACGATAGATCTTGGTGTGCCAGTGCTTTCAATGCATGCGCCGTTTGAGATAATATCAAAGGTTGATTTGTACGAGGCTTATCTCGCACATCTCGCATTTAATAAACATTAAATAAATAATATTTCCGAGGAACAGGATAGCAGCGTAGTACAGGTGGCGCTGCGTGAAAAATTAATGCTGGAAAAACTAAAAGAAGCAGACGAACGCTTTGTTGAAGTTGAAACGGCGCTCTCTGATCCAAATGTATATAGCGACAGGGAATTGTTTGCTCGCCTTACAAAGGAGCATAAGGCGCTTTTACCGATAATAGAGAAATTCCGCGAATATAAAAAGTGCGAAGCGGATCTTGCCGAAGCACGCGAACTTTTAAGCTCAGGCGATCCTGAGCTTTCAGAGCTTGCGCGTGAGGAAGTTCGTGAAAAAGAAGAAAAGCTTGATGCCATACTTGATGAGCTCAAGATTTTGCTTTTAACGCGCGACCCGAATGACAACAGAAACGTTATAATCGAAATACGTGCCGGTGCGGGTGGAGAGGAAGCGGCACTATTTGCCGCCGTGCTTGCCCGTATGTACACAATGTATTCGGAAGCGCACAATTTTAAAGTGGAAATCGTCAACGCAAATGCAACAGAGCTTGGCGGTTACCGCGAGGTTACATTAATAGTGTCCGGCGAGGGCGCTTATTCACGGTTCAAGTTTGAATCCGGCGTCCACCGCGTCCAGCGTGTTCCTGAGACGGAATCGCAGGGAAGAATCCACACCTCCACAGCGACAGTAGCCGTTTTACCTGAAGTGGAGGATGTTGAAGTGGAGTTAAACCCGGCCGACCTTGAAATTGAAACAATAAAGGCAAGCGGAGCGGGCGGTCAGTATGTTAATAAAACTGAGTCTGCGATACGTATGATACACAAGCCAACAGGAATTGTTGTCGAGTGTCAGGACGAGCGCAGCCAATATAAAAACCGTGAGAAGGCAATGAAGCTGTTGCGGGCGAAACTTTATGACATGAAACTTCGCGAGCAGATGGAAAAGATCGCCGCTGACAGGCGCTCGCAGGTGGGGACTGGGGACAGAAGCGAGCGGATTAGGACGTATAATTACCCGCAGGGGCGCGTTACCGACCATAGAATCGGTCTGACGCTTCATTCACTTGATACTTTCCTCGATGGGGACATCGATCATATGATAGACGCGCTTATAACAGCCGATACGGCGGAGCGTCTGAAGAATGGAAGCGTCATATGAGCAATAATGTGAAAAACTCGCCTCACAGCGAATCTGTAGAGAAGAAAACGCTCATCATCTCAGCGCCCGCAAGGGAGGGCGAGCTTACTGTTGCTTCTCATATAATACAAAGCGGCGGTCTTGTCGTTTTCCCCACAGAAACGGTATATGGCCTTGGCGCAAATGCGTATGATGACTGCTCTGTTATGCGGATATTTAAGGCAAAAGGCAGACCGTCGGACAACCCTATAATTGTTCATGTGGCAAAACCGGAAGATGCGGAAAACTTTGCTTACACAACGCCGCTTTTTTATAAGTTGGCAAGGGCTTTTATGCCGGGGCCGCTGACGGTTATACTTAAAAAAAGAATCAACATACCCGCACCCGTGACGGCGGGGCTTGATACTGTCGGCGTTCGGTGTCCGTCACACGAAACAGCACATAAATTGCTGTCGCTTTGCAAAGTGCCTGTTGCAGCTCCGTCTGCAAATATATCCGGCAGGCCGTCGCCTACAAAAGCGACGCATGTCATCGAGGATATGGACGGGCGTGTTGACGCTATAATCGACGGCGGTGAATGCGAATATGGGATTGAGTCGACAGTTGTGCTGCCGACCGGCGAAAACTCCGTAAAAATTCTGCGTCCCGGCGCCGTTACGGCGGATGCTCTGCGCTGCGTATGTAGTGATGTCACCCTGGCAGACGGCATTGACGGTTCAGATGTAGAAAAACCGCTTTCGCCGGGCATGAAGTATAAGCATTACGCCCCGAGATCGCCCCTTATACTGCTCGACGGTAAAAGGGAGGATGTTGTCGCGTTTGTAGCAAGCGAGATGAAGCAAAAAAGCTGCCTTTTCATTTGCTACGATGAAGACGCTGCCCCATTCGGAGACAGAGCGCTTACACTGGGTGGCGCAAGTGATGAATCATCTCACGCGCACAGGCTCTTTGACTGCTTGCGGTGCGCTGATGAAATAGGTGAGATGAAAAAAATTGATGTGATATACACATATATGCCCGCTGCTGGTGAGGATGGGCTGTCTCCTGCTATATATAACCGCTTAATAAGGGCGGCAGGACATACAGTTATGAAGCTGTAGGAAGCGAGGTGCTGATACCCTCTGCTATTAGATTAAAAAATGATACTCTAAAAGGGAATGGCGGGGAGTACCCTGCCTGTGAGGTATGGCAAGAAAGAAAAATGAAGCGCGCGCCGATGCTAATACAAAGGTCACAAAGCCGGCGGTAGTAATCGATCAGCCAATAACTGAAACGATTGAAACGAATTATATGCCGTATGTTATGACGGTTATAGTTTCGCGCGCGATTCCTGAAATCGATGGATTCAAGCCGGCACACAGGAAGCTCCTTTACACAATGTACCGCGCCGGACTTATGAACGGGCCGCGCACAAAAAGCGCTAATATTGTTGGCCAGACGATGCGCCTAAACCCGCACAGCGATGCCGCGATATACGAGACGATGGTTCGCCTGACACGGGCAAACGGCGCGCTCTTACACCCATTTATCGATTCAAAGGGAAGTTTCGGGAAGCATTACAGCAGCGACATGAAGTATGCGGCGCCACGCTACACCGAAGCGAAGCTTGAGCCTATATGCGCCGAAATATTCCGTGGCATCGATAAGAATACCGTTGACATGGTTGACAACTACGACGGTACGATGAAAGAACCGGTGCTTCTGCCGACGACATTCCCCAATATTCTTGCTAACCCGAATATGGGTATAGCAGTCGGAATGGCGTCGAATATATGCTCATTTAATCTTGCCGAGCTTTGCGACGGTACAATATCGCTGCTTAAGAACCCAAAAACTTCAATTGATAAGCTGCTTGATATAATAAAAGGCCCTGATTTTCCCGGTGGCGGTCAGCTCATTTATGACAGAGAAGAAATGGCGGAAATTTACCGCACAGGGCAAGGCAATTTGCGTCTGCGTGCAAAATATGTTTACAACAGTAAAAAGGGAACGATAGAGATCATCGAGATACCGTATACAACGACGATTGAGGTGATACAAAAAAAGCTTACTGAGCTTATTAAGGAAGGTAAGCTAAAAGAAGTCACTGATTTCCGTGATGAAATTGACCTGTCCGGGTTTAAACTTGCGATTGATGTCCGCCGCGGTACTGATGTGCTGACTTTGATGGAGAAGCTGTACCGCTTAACGCCGCTTGAGGATACATTTAAGTGCAACTTTAACTTGCTGATTGACGGCGTGCCGAAGACGCTTGGCGTTGCTGACATACTTCTTGAGTGGATACGCTTCCGCTCCAACTGCTACCGTCGAGAGCTGACATACGATTTAACACGTATGGAAGAAAAGCTTCACCTTCTGCGTGGTCTTGGCAAAATTCTTCTTGATATCGACCGTGCGATTCGCATAGTTCGCGAAACCGAAGAAGAAAAAATGGTTGTGCCGAACCTCATGGAGGGCTTTGGAATCGATGAAAAACAAGCGGAATATATAGCTGAAATAAAGCTACGCAATCTTAACAAGGAATATATCATAAATCGCATCCGCGAGATTGAAAGCCTGCAAGCAGAGATTGCGCGCCTTAAGGACATAATAAACGACGATATAAAGCTGAAAGGTGAAATAATAAAACAGCTCACCGAAATAAAACGTAAATACAGAAAGCCGCGTCAAACAGAGTTGATTGGCATCTCAGAGATTGAGCCTATTCCAGAAGAAGCGCTCATTGACAATTATAACGTCAGAATTCTTTTGACGAAAGGCGGATATTTCAAGAAAATAACGCTGCAGTCGCTGCGTGGCAACGATGAGCAGAAGCTCAAGGAAGGCGACTTTATCGTATGCCAAGAAGACGCAGAAAACCGCGATGAAATACTCATGTTTTCAAATAAAGTGCAAGTTTACAAGGCAAAACTCTCTGATTTTGAAGACACAAAGGCATCTGCGCTCGGTGATTATGTTCCTGCAAAGCTTGATTTTGATGAGGACGAAGGCACGCTTAATATGTGTGTCGTTCGTGAGTATAGAAGAGACTTTTATGTTTTATTCCTTTTTGAAAATGGCAAAGGCGTTCGTATCCCCCTCTCAGCTTATGAGACGAAGTCAAATCGTCGCAAACTAACAAATGCTTACAGCTCATCTTCTCCGCCTGTTGCCGCTTTTCTTGAGCGTGGCGAGCCTTTTGACGTTATGATAGTAAACAGCGTCGGAAAAGCGATTATCATATCTTCATCTCAAGTACCGGTGAAGGAAACACGAACATCAGTTGGCGTTCAGCTTTTCAATCTTAAATCGGGACAGCGAATTGTATCAGCCACTGCTGCCCCGTTTGACGGAATCTGTGAGAATCCGTCGCGTTATAGGAAGAACAAACTGCCGGCTACAGGTGTAACTTTATCCGAAAAAGACGGAACTTTTGCTCAGCTAAGGCTCATCTGAGTGAGCAGTATTAATGGCTACACCTATGTAATAAGCACCAGAGTGTATAAATCAAAGCGAAACCCGCCTTGACGTTGTTTGGCGTCTTGGTTACATGAAAGGAGCACCATTATGTTAAAAATAAAGAAAACGCATGCTCTCGCGGCCGTACTTGCCGTATGTCTATGCCTTTCGCTTTTTGTTTTAGCGGCAGATGAAGAATACGACAGCACAGTTGACCCGCTGATTTCACTCTCATATCTTGAGCGACGCCTTGCCGAGCAGAAAACAGCTTATGAGGATGAAATTACGGCACTTGAGAATAGAACCGCCGAACTCACCGCTGAAATTGAATCGCTAAAAAGTACGATTGATTTACTTAAAAAACAAATTTCCGACATCGCAGTTGGAGCTGTCGGGATGGGTTATGAAGTTATTGAAATGCAAAAAGGTCAGGTTTTATATGCGAGCGGTGACAAAGGAATTGAAATAATACTGCGCTCCGGTACAGCAACGGTCGTTTCTCCTTTCGCAAATCAAGGCATCTCCGACAATACAATAGGCACAGATTTGCAAAAAGGTACGGCGATTGGATTAAATCACCTGCTTCTTATACCTCGCGGTGGTGATGGCAGAGGTATAAAGATAACGTCAACAAGCGCCTTTGTCATGGTAAGGGGTGAATACACTATTGGCAAATAAAAAGAAAAATGTAGCTGTGCCGAAAAAGAAGAGCCCGTTTGTGAATAAGAACAAGCTGCTTATCCGAATACTTTCGTGGATACTTGTTCTTATGATGATAATTACCGGATTGTATACTGCCATATATTTCTTTATAAATACAGTGTTCGCGGCTGACGATTCAGTGCCAGACCTGAAGATAGCAGTCGGGCTTCTGTATGGCGATAATGTTGATGTTGCGTTTAAGACGACAACGACAAACGGTTATATTATAGGCACAGCCACAATTGAAAAATACAAAAAAACATTTACACCCCTGTGGTCAACGACGGAGGCGAATGTCATTACTGTCCTCTGTGACAGAAACAACGGGAAAAAATCGAACACATACTACTTCTCCGACACCTCCGTCGCTGTCGGCGAGTATCATCTCCAAATTGACGCTGTATATGAAGACTCACAAACAATGGCGGAAGATATGACGGAAATTGACGCCGCTTTATCTGATATGGGCATTTATTCGATTCCCTCTTACATAAACGGAGAGTATAGGATACGCATTGGACACTGGGGCACACAAAATGAGGCAGAGGTGGCACTTGAGGAGTACGGCTCTCTTCTTAATTTGCTTCTTGATGGGAAGGAAGTGACAATTGTCGGGGCTTCAGCAACTGGCGTTTCGATGGTAGCGACATCTACAGCAAAAATTCTTTTTGAATATGACTGCGGGAAAACATCATTCTTTGCGCTTGACGCCATTGACGACCCAGACGGGACGGCGGCTTATCTTTCAACGCCATCGGGTAATATCTACGAGGGCATTTTTGTTTATAAGAGATATAAAACAGCAGCAAAAGACGGTATTGAGCTTATAAACGTTGTTCCGCTTGAGGATTATGTCGCCGGCGTTTTGCCATATGAGATAAGCAACTCGTGGCCGATCGAATGTCAAAAAACATTTGCAATAGCAGCACGAACCTATGTTATACAAAACATGGGTAAATACTGGGCATATGGTTTTAACGTTGATTCGACGGCGAACAGTCAAGTATATCGCGGAATAGCTCGTGTAAATTCAAACGTGCGCGCAGCAGTCGAGGTAACTGCCGGTCAGGTTTTAACTTATAATGGTTCTCTTGCGGCTGTTTATTACTCATCAAGTACCGGTGGCTGCACGGCCGGGACATATTACGTTTGGGGAAGCTCGGGCTATTCATGGCTGGCGAGTAAGACTACCCCATGGGAGGACTACTTAAATCATGCAAACGCGTTTTGGCAGACTGAAGTGTCGCCCTCTGAGTTATCGCAGTATCTTATAAGCCGCGGGCACACAACGCTTCAAAGCGATATTGCGAGCATTACGATAGATGAAACTGCAGGGAAGGAGTCATCATACGTCTATAAGGTAACTATTGAAGATACAAAGGGAAATAAAGTCACAATTACACGCTGCGACAAAGTTAAATCTGCATTTTCAAAATATCTTAACAGCGCAAACTTTGTTGTTGACAAGGGAAGTGTAGACTATACCGAATATACAGCTCTCCTCCCGCCGGACAGCCTGCTTGAGTATGAATATCCGGAAGGCAGTGGAGAGAGAGAACGTATTTTCAGTACATCGAAGCTGTTCGGCGTGTTGACGGACTTTGGACAGTATCTCGGCTCATGGCAGAATAGTATATCGGTCGTAACGGCGGGTGGCAGTCGTGTAGCCCCGAGCAGCGGTAACATGATTGTTTTAACCGCGGAATCGCAAAACCCGATTTATGCTGTGAGCAAGATTGACGGCAAGCGGTACGACCTATCAAATTTAACGATAACATCAACAAAACATGCAAAAAACAAAGATAATTTCATATTTGTAGGCAAGGGCTGGGGACATGGAGTAGGCCTGTCACAGTATGGTACATATGACTTAGCAATGATGGGCATTGATTATAAAACGATTCTTACATCGTATTGTCCTGGCACATCACTTTCAAACTATACAGACGTAGTCAGTTGGCAGTGGTGGTAATGAAGGTAACAAGGCATAAAAAAGGCATCTCATAAGGATGCCTTTTTTATGCCTTCTAAGCGAATTGTGGCATTCGCATTTGCAGGGGAATGTTATGAAGGCCGTATAGAATTTAGCACTCTATTCTTTTTTGTAAAAGAAAAGTGGTTTTTGAATGAAAGAGAACTTGCGAGCGAGCGTGCGTCTTTCCATCGTATTCCGTTAATTCTCATGGTGTATATAAGAATTAGCTTAAAGACAATATACTTAAGCCACAGCCATGTAAGTATAAACGGAATTTTGATAAGTAATAGAATTGCTGCAAATATAAGACGCACATATGTGAAAGTATTAGATATTTTTTTAGCCATTATTTTGTGACAGGATTATTTTTTCCTTATTTAACATCGACTGCGAAATGTTGCTGATTGCCGTTAAATAATCGCGCGTCATTTTGAGAGCTTCGTCTTCTGGGAGTCCGGCATCTTTCAGTTCTTTATAAAAGTTACCGACAGCCGAACCGATTTTCTTTCCTGCTTCGGGAGAATAAAGTATATCCATAATTCCCGTGATAAATTTTTGTATTTTCTCCCCGAGTTCGCCTAATATTGCGCCAATTTCCTTTGCATCGTCATCCATTATAAAAATCCTCCCATCATGTGTTTTGCTTTAGTTTTTGTTTAGTAATGGTGCTGCCCATTCATCGTATCATTGTGTCATCGGGTGGCGAGTGGTGCGAAAGCAAGCGACATAACCTTTTTAGAAATGGTAATTACCGATGAAATGGTGTCAAACGTTCGTGATAGCGCTTCCATAGGCCCAGATTTTGATGCGGACGCAACAGACGCAGAAGTGGAAGAAGCAGTGTATTCGCGGCGTGAAAGGTCAAAAGCATGCGATATGACATCATCCGGTACTACCGCTTCAAGCGACAGGGCAGATTTGGAAAGGCGGTATATAAATGCAAGCTCTGCGCGGCAATCTGCGCACTCGGAGATGTGTATCATAAGGCGCCCTGTATCAGCAGAGGACAGGGATTTCGCATAATAAAGCGGCATAAGCTCAACTGCCTCTGTGCATTCAATTCTATCCATAATACACCTCCCCAAGTATTTTCCGCAATTTTGTCTTGATGGACGACATTTTGCTTTTTACTGTGCCAACAGGCATCCCCATCACGAGCGAAACCTCACTATATGACATACCGTGGGTGAAAATAAGGCTAATAAGCTCGCGCTCGTCCGATGACAGAGAAGCAACTGCCCGCCTTATGTCGATGACGTCGTTCATTACATCGGTAAAGTCGCAGTCAGATGAAAAATCACATGCGCTTTCCATGTTTGCCACATCAAGAGCTGTCTCTTTTTCACGAAAGCGGTATAAACGGCGCATGACATCTTTTGCCTTGTTTTTGGCTATCGAAAAAACCCATGTTTTAAAGGACGACATCCCACTGTAAGAGGGCAGTGACGCCATACAGCGTGCATTGTTTCCTGAAGCGCATTCTTCGCGTCTTCGGGCCCACCGACGCAGAGGATGATAAACCTATAAATTGGTTGTATGTATGGCCGCATAAGTGCTTCAAATGCATCTCCATCACCGGATGCAGCAGTGCGGATGAGAGCGTCTTCGGATTCTTTATTGACAATACGGCCGTTTGTGCCAATACTTATATCCGTTTATGCTCACCTCCAATCTGCACCGCTCGCAACCTTTGATGCTCTTCGTCTATTTAGTCGCTGTAAAATGTCAAACGGTTTGCATCATATGAAAAAAATGCAGATTTTTTTAAAGTGACAGCGATTGAGCGGTAGAATTCATAAAGTGGGCTTCTGGGAGAATTTTTATTCAATGATACAAGCAGTAATTAATAGGTTATAAGTGTGTCAGCAGTACTATTTTGCAGTATTTGATTACTCGTTTTTATTCGTCTTGACATCTGGTTCTATGCGTTCAGATAAACATGTGTAAGCAGCATTTCATGTTTGCGCAGTACTGCCTGTATCTGCCTTGCTGACATTCGGATGAAGCTCTCTTGCAACTTCAGCCATGAGAGATAGATAGAAATTTTTAAAAATCTTCCTGTGGGACGGGGGTAGTTTTATATATGTTTCTATAAGCGTGCGGCTAAAAAAGTCAAGGCTGTACCGTTTTGAAAGCTGATCCAAAAGAGTGTCATCGTCGTTTATGAACATATTGCCTTGTCCAGTTCTAAGCCAATATTCGTCTATATTAAACTGGAGACATATGATTTTTATTATTTTCTCAGTTACATGCCTCTCTCCATTTTCAATTTGAGAGAGGTATGTCTGAGCAAGTGTGATTTTGTTGCCGAATTCTTTTTGAGTCATATTCAATGCACAGCGCACTTCCTTTATTCTTTCGTTTATCGTCACTAAATAATCACCTATCCTTGCGTTATATATATCTTAATATATATGTATTTATCTATATACATTTATCGGTATAATGTATATATAAAATAACGGCAACAATGCATTTTTATATATTGTTTATTGTTAAGAGTGCAGTTTTAGGTTGCGACATAATACTGCTTTATATGTATTCGAAAGTGGAAAATAATAATTTGTATAAATGGTAAGTCGCGAAATTACGCGAAAATGAATATCATGAGTTTAAATTATGAAAACAAACTTAAAGTTTTACACAAGCACATAAAACATATTAATTTCCATAAAACATAAAGAGAGCGCCACACAGGGACGCTCTCTTTTACTTGTATGTACTATATTGATATATCAGTGCTTTTTCTTAATTAACGCGCTTCCAAAGATTGTTACTACTGTTGTCAATAACATTGCATTTGCAGTAATTACAGAGCCGCAACCTCCTTTTTTGTTGCTGTCAGCGTTTTCTGTGTCAGTAGCATCAGAATCAGCTCCGCTATTGCTTTCTTCCGGAGTTGAATTGTCATTGGTTGCCGGTTCGGTTGCTGCCGGTTCGGTTTCGCTGTCTTCTACTTCTTCAGTTATTCCGGCAGCAGCTTCATATTCATCATACGTGCCGTAGAATATTCCGCAATATGTAACTGTAAGGTTTGTCAGTGTCGTGTCATAGGTTGGCGCTTTAAAGTTGAACTCGGTTGCTTCGGTGACGCCTCTTCCATCAAAGTCCGTAGCGGTGAGCTCAATGTATTCGTCAAATTCGCCGCCGTAGAAACCCCAGCTTTGCATATTATACTGGTTTGATGATGTTGCAGCACCGCTTTCCATAAGCCACATACGGAAATTATCGTCGCATGTTCCAATTACATGGACAACGACTGTTTCGCCCATCGGTACGGGTTCAGGAAGTAAAAACGATATTTGTGTAATGTCGTTGACTGTAAAACCAACGTCATTCCATGTCACCTGATCGGCTGTCAGGCCGCAACCTATGCCAAGGTTTTCAGGTGTAAGTGGGATTTCAATGAACACATCTTCTTCAGCAGTTAATGTAATGCTTAAGGTGGCAGCAATGATTAGCACCATTAATATCGATAATAGTTTTTTCATTTAATCCTCCAAGTATTATTTATAAATACGGATTCACCTGAATTGTAATATAAATGTTATCAAATAACAAGACAATTATTAATAAAAAGTAGATAAAATTATTGATTGTTTTGTAATATCACTAAATATTCGATGTGTTTAACCAACAAAGTGTGGTAAGAATGCTCATAATACAAAAAGAAGAGGTAATATTGATTTTTCACTTCAAATGAAATATAATATACATTGGAAATAAGTGATAATTTCCAAGGGGTTGTGTATCGTGAAAAAAAGAGTCGTAGCGCTTTTAATCGCTATTTTCATTTCATTACCATTTGGGCTTTTTGTCAATGCTG
>JAAYLD010000108.1 GCA_012522015.1 Clostridiales bacterium | reverse complement strand
TTGTTGAATCGGTAGACGCAGCGTAAACAAATAAAAACAAAAATTAATGAAAAGATGCGTGGCAAAATAAAATGCTCATACTTGCAATAGAAAGTTCCTGCGACGAAACATCAGCCGCCGTCGTAGAGATGTCAGATATGCGGCGTCAAATACTCTCAAACACTATTGCGTCGCAGATCGATATACATCGCCGCTATGGCGGTGTTGTGCCGGAAATAGCGAGCCGCGCGCATACTGAGGTCATATCGCGTATAACATACGAGGCTCTCACCGAGGCCGGCTTATGCGGGAGCGGTAGCGCTAATCCTGCTGGGGTAAACAGCTATTCCGGCGCTTTGAATGCCATAGACGCTGTGGCTGTCACGAATGCTCCCGGGCTTATAGGCGCGCTGCTTGTCGGCGTCGGCTTTGCAAAAGCGCTTGCTTTTTCGCATTCAAAGCCGCTTATTGCCATCAACCATATACGCGGGCATATAGCAGCCTCTTACTTCGCATATCCCGACCTTGAGCCGCCGTTTCTTGCTTTTGTAGCGTCAGGCGGTCATACAAGCATAATTGATGTCCAAAGCTATACTGATATGGTCGAGATAGGGCACACACGCGACGACGCGGTAGGCGAAGCCTTCGATAAGACTGCGCGAGCGCTCGGGCTGCCATATCCCGGCGGGGCAGAAATGGACAGGCTTGCTGCAGCTGGCAATGCCAGCAATATTAAGCTACCGTCACCGGCAATTGCCGGGAAGGGGCTTGAGTTTTCATTTTCCGGGCTGAAAACAGCCATTGTAAACTATGTAAACACCGCGCGTATGAAAAATGAAACGATATGTCGTGAGGACATAGCGGCGGCGCTGACTGCTGTCATATGCCATGCCGTTGTTGAAAAACTCACATTGGCACTTAAAACTACGGGCAGAAAAAAGCTTGTTTTTGCCGGTGGTGTTGCTGCAAACACGCACTTGCGTGCCGCTATCGCAACTCTTTGCCGTGATATGGGCGCATCCTTTTATGTACCACCCGTTTCTTTGTGCGGTGACAATGCAGCGATGATAGGCGCACAGGCATATTACGAGTATATCGCTGGAAATCGTGCAGATACTTCTCTAAATGCGTATGCATCTGTCTGATAATCGTCATACTATGGTTATATTATGGAAAAATGCTTGTCTGTGGAAAAGCCTGTTGATTATGTGGAAAAATATAGTATCAAATATAATCATTGTAAGTCGATAAAACACGCACAATAGCGGACAATGCGAAGCAACACAAATTTTGACGGATAAAGTACACAGAAAACACAGCATGAAAGGAAGATATATGGGGTGAAGCTTGTCATAAACTATGGAAATGGCGTTATAACATTGCCAAAAACCGCCGTAAAAGCTGCTGCTAAAGCGACAAAGAGCGACCTTTTGGTTCTTCTTTTTATTTTTGCTGATCCGCGAGCACAAATAGATTTTGACGCATGTGCCGCCGACATTGCAGCAGCGGCAGGCGTTACGAAAGGGCAGTTTGAGCGGTCGCTGGCATTTTGGCGAGGAGCCGGAGTAATTGAAAGTGATCATGATGCGGACGATGATGAGGAGATTAAAGCGGCACATAACAGAAAGCAAGACAGTATAACGGTTACTGGGCGCGCGAAGGCGGCGTCGGTCAACGCTCAATCTAATCGCGACACAGAAGGCAAATCTTGTGCGGATGAGATTGAAAAAGATAATAAAGAAACAGAAAAAGACAAAGAAAAAGCCAGAAAAAAGCTACGTCCAAAAAACAGCCTGCCGGAATATACCTCTGATGATGTGAAGGCGGCATTTGAACGCTCACCGGATCTCGGAGCGCTCATAGACGCTTGCCAGCAAACGATGGGCCGCATGTTTAATAATGCAGAAGCAGCAATAATTGTCGGGCTGCGTGATTATCTTGGACTCGACTCCGAATACATACTAATGCTTTTAGCTTGGTGCGTCAAACGCGGAAGGCATGCACTGAAATATGCGGAACGAATGGCATTTTCCCTTTACGATCGCGGCGTGGACACACCGGCTGCACTTGACGCACATATAAAATGGATGGAGGAACAGAAGAAACTGGAAGGACGCCTTCGTGGACTTCTTGGAATCGGCAGTCGTGCCTTCTCTGCAAGGGAACGCGAAGCGTTTGAGCGATGGTCACGCGAATGGGGAGTGAATTATGATATGATAGAGCGCGCGTATATGGTAACTGTCGATGCTATCGGAAATGTATCCGTACCGTATATGAATAAAGTTCTTGAGAGCTGGTATGAGAGAGGTTTTAAGAGTGTGCTTGAAATAGACGAGGCTGAGGCAAAGTACAGGGCAAGCAAGGAAAAGGATGTAGGCAGCAGTGGTGGCAGCTTTGACACGGACGAATTTTTCCAGCTTGCTGTAAAGCGCGGGCTAAAGGAAAGTGGGGCCGGCTGATATGGGATTCAGAAAGGCTGATTACATAAAAGTAAACGATATTCTTGCAAGCAGGCGCGCCAAAGCAGAGGCGGATGCCCTACAACGCTTGGAATCGCTTCACGCAAAGATACCGGAGCTTGCAGAGATTGATGCTGAACTTGCAAAGACAGGAGCACGCATATTTGAAGCGTGTCAGCTTGGAAGCGAGGGGATTGCTGAGCGCATCGAGCGCATTAAAAGAGACAATCTTGCGCTTCAAGCAAGGCGTGCTGCTATCCTAATTGAAAACGGATACCCGGCTGACTATACGGAACCGCGCTACTATTGCAAAAAGTGCTCCGACACCGGTTACGATGGTATGCAAATGTGCGAATGCAAGCGCCGGG
>JAAYLD010000107.1 GCA_012522015.1 Clostridiales bacterium | reverse complement strand
TATCCGAGAGTAAAGTAAAAACAACACTTTTCCGATGCCGCAATCAGCTTCGGGAGTATCTTATAAAGGAGGGTTACACCTTATGAGAGGAAAAGATTTATTAGATAAAATGGAGCTTGTTGATCCGGCTTATGTAGAAGCCGCAAATGGGGCACCGAAAAAAAAGAAAAACATATTTATTCAGTTGGGCGCTGTTGCAGCATGTCTTTTAACTGTGGTTGTTGTGGGAATACTAACAACCGGCAAAAGCAATTCTTCCCAGGTTCCTTTCAGTCAACTAAAACGGAATTATAAAGACTTGACTGTGGTCGGAAGTGAGTTTGGTGTCGAATGGCCGTGGGAGTATAAAACTATTTCCGAACAGTACACAATAGTTGCTTTAAACGGCAAAGAGTACACCTCGAGGGGCAGATCTGTTGACTCTTCACTCCTCGGCGATTCTCTCGGTACTTTCCCTGTCGTCGGTTATGATATAACCAAGGAACAAGAACATCAGATTACCACAGAAGTATACAAAATATCAGGTGTTTCTTCTGACCATCTCATTGCTGTAAAACTAGACAATGAATATTATGTATTCAAAAACAGCGAATATGCCACTCCCGCAAACTTTGGAGAATTGCTTGACGAGTACAGTCTAACACAAACTTTAAGCCTTAAAAGCTTTGCTTTATATGAGAATCAGACAGAAAAGGGTTACTTCACCCTCAAGGATGATAAGTATATCTTTGATGTTTTAAGCACATGCCGCGACGCTGAATTTATCAAAGATGATAACTGGCATGTGAGCGATAAAGATTATATCGTCTTTTCTGTCACATCTGAAGCACTCGGTGTTTATAAAAATGTCTTTTACGTGACAGCCGACGGCTACATCCGCACAAACATTTTCGACTATGCGTACATTTTCCGTATTGGCGAGGAAGCGGCAGAAGATATTATCTCCTATGCTAAAAAGAACGGAGTCGAAACCGAAGCTGAGCCTTACGCTTACACCCTTGCTGGTACCATCACCGATATTGCAGACGTGAACATTTATCTTTATGACTCGATTATGTGTGTCGATGAAAATCACGGCATGCTTTTCAAGATTCCTATGGATGATATCCGAATCAGCCGCTGTATTGATTATGCAAAAATGGGCGTTGGCGATGTCGTTTTAGTCTACTACTCAGGCAACGTTGATGTTGATGCTGGAAATGTAGTTATTGACGCATACGCGCTCTCCAAAGCATATGTCACAGACGGTGGTATCGCTATTCCGGAATAATGTTTCAATTATAATCTTATAATATCAAAGGGAGCAGAAGTTTCGTGTCTTCTGCTCCTTTACGCTTTATTTCTGCATCAAATGATACCAAAGAAAGGCTGAAAAGGTATAAGTTTAAGATAAAGTTGAATTATACACTGGAATATAGTATTATATTTTTAATATTTTTTATCCAGCCAGCTCTAAAAAGTATAAATACAAGATGAACGAAAAGGAGGGCTGCTTTGAAAGTTACCTTTATTCACCACAGTAGCTTTTTTGTTGACCAGGAGAATTCCTGTTTTTTGTTTGATTACTGGAAAGGGCCTCTGCCGAAGCCGCTTGAGACCCCGCTTTTTATCTTTGTCAGTCATGGGCATGGTGATCATTTCACACCTGCTGTATTTAATTATGGAAGGCAGTGGAAAAACGTTCACTGGATTCTTTCTGATGATATTGACCCCTATTATGTGCCGAGCGATCTTTTATCCTACGTCACATTTGCCGCCCCTGACAACAAATATACGGTCTCTCTTGGCGGCGCGGAGATTTCTTTTTCAACACTTCGTTCAACGGACATGGGCAACGCATATCTAATCCGCTCCGGCGACAAAACGCTTTATCACGCAGGAGACCTTCACCTTTGGATTTGGCGCGAAAGCTGGCAGGAAGACAGGGCCATGCAGGCTGCTTTTGAAAAAGAAATGGAAAAACTACGCGGGCTCACCATCGACGCCGCTTTCCTTACCCTTGACCCCAGACAGGGACACGATGCTTTTCTCGGACTTGATTATGTAGCGCGTCTTGCAGACATAAAACAGATTTATCCAATGCACTGCTGGCAAAACTTTAATATTATAGATGATCTTTTGGCAGATCCCTGTTCGGAACCCTATCGCAACAGAATCTGCCCTATTAGAAAGGATGGATATACAGATGAAATTTAAAATGGTACATGAAAATTACAATGTTAAGGATCTTGATGCTTCTCTTGCGTTTTACAAGGAAGCACTGGGCTTAACAGAAGTGCGCCGCATAAATGCTGCGGATGGCTCCTTCATTATTGTATTCCTTGCCAATGATGAGAGTGATTTTGAGCTTGAACTCACTTGGCTGCGTGATATGGATCGCCCTTATGATCTCGGCGACTGCGAGTTTCATCTTGCTTTTCAAGTGGATGATTTTAATGCGGCTTATGCCAAGCATAAGGAAATGGGCTGCATTTGCTATGAGAACCCCTCTATGGGTATTTATTTCATTACGGATCCTGATGGATACTGGCTTGAAATCATCCC
>JAAYLD010000015.1 GCA_012522015.1 Clostridiales bacterium | reverse complement strand
GTAGCTCCGAAGGCATTTGACCAGAATGTCGACACATTCTATGATTCCGATGAGAAGCTTGAGTTCGAAAACACAGAGGAAATGAATGTCGGTATTCCCGGCGACGGTACATTTGAAACTGCATACGTTGGTGCAAAGATTGATAGCGGCGTTGTCTTAACACAGATTCGCTGGTTCCCTCGCAAAGATCAGACAGGACGTGCAGTTGGTGGTATATTCCAGGCATCAACCGATGGTGAAACATGGGTTGATCTTGCCACAATCGATGAACAACCTGTCGGTGGCGATTTCGTGTTTGTCGATATTAATGACTCAACAGTTTACAATTATGTCCGTTATGTCGGACCGACAGAAGGTTTCGGCAATATCGCAGAAATTGAAATCTGGGGTACAAAACCGGCAGCTTAATTTGTAAAAACAAAATACATAATCATAAAATAAAAACGCCAAGCAGGCGTTTTTATTTTATGCAGTAATTTACTTATATCGATAATATACGCTATATTGAAATAGATTGACGCGGCAGCTCTTTTTCTGTTATAATGTTATGCAATAATCTCATGGCAACAAATCATCTGGAGCAACATCCATGAAAAAACCATACAAAGTGCCCCATAACCACAGCGCAGAATCAATAGTATCACTTCCCCTTCGGCATTTGCTTTTTTTTATTCTGACATTATCTATTGTTCTAAGTCTTTTTACACTTACTTCATGTAAGAATGACGGTGATATCACAGATTCAACTTCGACTGACACACAGACTGAAACAGAAAAAGAAACCGAAACAGATACCGACACAGAAACAGATGGGGCATCAGTTTCATACTCCGACTACAACTTAAGCGATTATATAAAGCTTTGCAGCTACATCGGCGTACCGGGTAAACTCGATGTGGACGAAATAACTGATGATGACGTAACGGCATACATAAATTCGACTTTTCTCTCAGACCTGAGTTATGAAATTGACCTTGAGGCCGGTGATGTTATCCTCCCCGGCGATAAAGTAAATATCAATTACTATGGCTATATTAACGGCGATTTCGATGGCTTTACAGACGGCGAGCAGTTTGAGGGCGGCACCTATAGCCTAAAGAAAGGCTATAACTTAAAGCTTGGCACGGGTGAGTTTGTTGAAGGCTTTGAGGAAGGCATTGTCGGGCACACTGTTGGCGAGACATTCGACATTTACTGCACATTCCCCCTCGATTATGAGCCCAACGAAAAGCTGCGCGGTGTTTCTGTTGTTTACACCATAACTGTAAACTCAGCTGAGCGCATTGTTTACCCTGAGCTTACCGACGAGATTTGCGCTCAGTATAGTGATTATAAAACGGCTGATGAATGCCGCGCTGCCGTACGAGTAATGCTTGAAGAGGAAGCCCTTTACCGTGCAACTCAATCGCTTGGCGCAGATATTTTTAATTATGTCTATGAAAACAGCACTGTCATCTCATACCCCGAAGCCCTCATCAAGGCAGAGGAGCGGCGAGTTATCTCACTTTATGAAGTCTACGCCGAGAATGGTGACATGACACTCGATGAGTTCATCGAATATTATCATGAAATGTCCCCGGACGAGTTTTATAAGCTGCTTCGTGAGCAAAGTAAAAATATTGTCCGCCAAAATATGATTTTATATTTAATATGTGATCTTGAGGACATAAAAATCACCGACGCTGAATATAAAGCCGGCGCCGAGCGCATAGCAAAAGAAAATGAAATGGGATCTGCCGACGATGCAATATCATATTATGGTGAGGAGGCTATTCGAAAGCATCTTCTTTTTGAGAAGGTTTATGCTTTCCTTGCAGAAAACGCAAGTCAGCCCGCCGAATGACTTTTTATTATAACAAAAAGGGGAGGCCTGGCATTTTCGCCACGCCTCCCATGCTGTTATATAGCATTCGCATAATCTTTTATTTATATCGGTTGAATTAGTCATAAATCCATGTTATCATTTATGTTACTTTATGTTCATATTATACGTATTATATTGTTTCGGAGATGATCATGCGGAATCGTATAATTGCCTTATGTTTATCCGTCACCACGCTACTGCTGGTGTTTATTTTCAGCTTCGCTTTAATTACAGGTTGTGACAAAGATAATGATGACGAAACATCAAATGAAGAAACAACCGAAGAATATATTTATGTCCCCGAGTCAACGACGTCTGACGGCACAATCGATCCTGAGGACGCCGGTGATGGCATATGCTTTCTCAACAGATTTGTCAAAGCGGGGGTTGAGTTAAAGTGCGCTAATTACAAGGAAGGCGTGACATACAACTGGACAATCACCTCGATGCTGTCAGGTGATACAAAGACTTTCTCCAATACAACGGGAGTTTATACGCCAACAGAGTACGACATTGAGTCCATGATAACCGTTTCAGTTGACGGATACGAGGATTTATCTATATACTTCAGCAATTTGCCCGTCATGTATTTCACCTCTGACACAAAATATAAAGCAATCAATAAAAATAATTACTCAAGTGCTTACCTTCGTATGCAGGGCAATTCATATATAAACAAGGGGCTTTATGAGGGGGCATGCGAGCTAAAAGTTCGCGGCAACTCTACAGCTTCGCTTGAAAAACGCCCCTTTAAGTTGAGGCTTGAGTCAAAGGAAAACCTGCTTAACATGGGGGCTGGCATAAGCCGTCACTGGGTGCTCCTTGCCAACGCCATAGATCACACTCTTCTGCGCAATAAACTTCTTTATGACTTTTCCGGCGCCATCGGCACAAAATACTATATGCACAGCGAAAACGTCGTTCTTATCTATAATGGAGAGTACTACGGTGTATACCAGCTCTGCGAGCAAGTACGCGTTGAGGCTGCGCGCGTTGACGTTTTTAACTGGGAAGAAGCCGCCGAAGATGCAGCAAAGGCTGTTGCAAGAAAGCTCCTTGCCGCAGGTAACATAAATAAAGATAAGTTTGATGAAACATGCGCTAAGATTGAGGAAAAACTTTTAAGTGATTACTCATGGATTGACAGCGGTATGTTTTCATATGCCAGTGAGACATATTCATTCTCCGATCTTGGCGTTTATCTGCCGGATACGACTGGCGGGTATTTAATTGAAATGGATTTCTACAGCAAAAACTCTCCTAATCTTGCTACAATGCCCACAGCTTATCAGCAACCGCTTTACTTCAGCGATCCTGAGCCCAAGACACAAGCAGGCGTAAAGTCTCTTATGAAAACCTCCCTATATAAAAATGCCGTCAAATATGTGCAAACATTCGAATACGCCCTTCACAGCGATGATTTCTTCTTCCGTAACAGCGACGTCCACTATCAGGCCACCGGCATGCTTGACTGGGGCGGCTGGGGTGGCTGGGG
>JAAYLD010000106.1 GCA_012522015.1 Clostridiales bacterium | reverse complement strand
TATGAAAGCGAAACGGAAACAGCTTTTTCAATTGACGATTTAATGGACCTTATCAAGGGACGTCGCGATATGCCGGTTGAAGGCTCGTACACAACGTACCTTTTCAATAAGGGAACCGATAAAATACTTAAAAAAGTCGGTGAGGAATCGACGGAAGTTATTATCGCCGGCAAAGCCGGTGACCGCGCCGAAACAATATACGAAATTGCCGATCTTGCCTATCATGTAATGGTATTGATGGCATCTGCGGGCATTACGCTTGATGATATACGAGACGAGCTAAAACGCCGTCACGACATCGACCACAAGGTCAAACAGGAGAAAATGATATGAGCATACTCCCCTCAAGGTACGGCGATTTTCATGTGCATACCCTATACAGCGACGGCGCCGCGACAGCAGAAGATATGATAACCGCTGCGATTCGAGCAGGGCTGCCGGCGCTTTGCATATCCGACCATTCGCCGTTTCCTTTTGAGTGCGACTGGGTGATGAAAAAAAACGCTGTCGGCGCTTATACGGAAGAGATTAAAGCGCTTGCTGCAAAATATAAAGATAAAATTAATGTCTTTCTTGGCATAGAAGCTGATGTTTTAAGCGTGGGGCTATATAACCCCGACGATTACGACTATATTATAGGCGCTGTCCATTGTCTTACAAAAAACGGCGTAAGATTTGATGTTGACGAGGCTGTAGATATAAACAATCGCGCTATTGACGAGCTTTACGGCGGCGACCCGTATGCCCTCACCGATGATTACTTTGAGGCTGTATCAAAAGTCGTTGATATAACAAAGTGTAAGGTTATTGCACACTTTGACCTTGTCGCAAAATTCAACGAGCGCTGCCCGAGATTTGATGAATCATCTCCCCGGTATCTTGCCGCGGCAAAAGAGGCTCTGCGCACCCTTGCTGCTACCGGAGCACTTCTTGAAGTCAACACGGGAGCCGTCGCTCGCGGATTCAAAAAAGTATATTATCCCTCCCCTGAGCTTTTGACGGAATGGCACCGTCTTGGTGGGGAAATAATCCTCGGCAGCGATTCACACAGCACAGAAAACATAGCGTTCAAATTTGACGATGCTGCAGCTTACGCCAAAGCGTGCGGATTCAAAGCTGTAAAAACGATGTCGCTTAATGGGTTCATCGATGTCCCTCTTATGTGAACTCAAAAAGTCGTATAAAAAAAGAATGCCGCTCCCCCGTTGGGAGCGGCATTTGTTATGATAGTAAGAATTAGCTGTCAATCTCCATCACAGCGCCAATGAAAATTGGCAGATTATACTGCATGTCGATTATCATATAGACAAACGGGCGGTCAAGCTTCACCGTATGCTGTTCAATCGGCTCCGATGTCACATCCATTACAACAGATGTTGCCGCGCCTGCGCGTGTTCCGCGCTCCGCAACAGATATATATGTCTTGTGGATGACTTTATTGATGAACATATTGCCAAGACCCGTTTTGCCGATACCGGAAAAATCAGCTTTATCCGGATCAAATGCATCCACAATACCCATCGCAGTAAGCATTTTGCCAAGCTCAACATCATAATCATACTCAAACTTCGGAATTGACGCGATGACAAACTCTGATGCGGCGTTTGTGAGAGCATCAGAGAGAGCTTCTGCATTGAGTGACGCGATAAAATCATCTATATCAACTCCTTCGTCCGGCAAAAGCGCGGCAAAGGCGTATTTTCTGTCCTTATAATAGCGAATAAAACCTTCGGCATTATCAAGTTTTAGGTATTTGTCTTCTTCTCCCGTCATAAACTCGACCGTCTGCTCCTCACCGTCGGCAGTCGTAAACACCCCTTCGGACACATCGTTTTCATCATATATCGTCTCCCATTCTGCGTCGAATGCAAGAGCATTTATTAGGTACATTACGACAGACGCCGGTATTTCATCGACTATATCTTCTATCATACCGTCGGTTTTTTCTTTTACCCACTTATTGATTGCATCGACAGTGCTCCTGTCAAACGGTGCGCCGAAGACTGCTGCTCCATAATAGTCAGCGTTCGTCTGCAAGAAATCCGGTGAGACCGTAAGTTCTTTCTCGCGGAACCAAATGGAGTTTGCCATACTCATTTTATACTTATCAGAGCTTGGCAAGCCTTCTATATACGCCGCCATACTTTCGTTAAGCGTAGCAATGTCAAGGCCGAACACATCTTCCATCTGCGACAGTGTCTCACCACGCGCTCCGTTTGCTGTCATTGACAG
>JAAYLD010000014.1 GCA_012522015.1 Clostridiales bacterium | reverse complement strand
TATTTATCGGTATTATTTGCCCGTCTTTTTCAAAATAGATATCCAAAGGTAGAATGTTGCTTCCTGTTTCTTTCAGAACTTCGGAAAACCAGTTATATGCTTCGGTTTCCTCCTTTGGAATTACCCTTACCACAAGCCTTGTGTAGGACGGCAATGTTTCTGCGCCAGCAGTGACAGCAATTGTGATACCATCCCCGGTCGTGACAGATTAGGAGCTGCTGTTTTGGGTGCTCTTATACAGGTTAGGATCCCCGTTATATTTGTAAGTAGCCTTCACGCTTATGTACAAGGGGTCCCCGATATTTTCAATTGTTTTTCTTTCCGATGCTGATACTGTTGCAGGAATACACGAACATATAACAACTATAATTAGAAAGATAAACATTCGTTTCATTGTATTTATCCCTGTCCGCCAATCGTCAGCTTTGTATTCAGTCCCACCGTACCCATGCTTATATATGTTTCGGGCTGATAGGCGATTATATTCATTTTCACGTTTTTTTCTTTGTCAGGCGCTTCATATAGTGTGAGGGTTTTCACATATTCACCGGGATGTATAATACCGGTTTGTCCGAGAACGGTTCCCGATTCATCGGTAACACGGAGCAAAAGCCATACGGTATTGGTTTCGGGAGATGTGAAATACACATCCACACTCTTGCCTTTAGCAATCAGATTGCCGCAGACATATACCTTATACCCTATCTCGACTTCAATGGAGGAATAGCCAAGCCCCTCCGGAACATTCGGTATTCCCGTAACTGCAGACGGGTCGAACTCCGGAGGTGTGAAGGCTACCGCATCATTCATAGTTTTTATTACGGTTAAAATCATAACCGTAACCGACAGGCAACACAGCGCACACAAGACAGCAAGCACCATTTTCTTTTTATTATCTTTTGTCATTTTGATATGCCTGTCCCTTCCCAAAGAATTGTTTGCTTGCCTGATAGAATTTATTGTCAACGTTTCCTCTCTTGCATCTTGCAGCTGCACTGTCAAAGGACGAGGACGCCTGCCTCACAGCAGCAGCGCGTTAAAGTTCAGGATTCAGGTTACAAGCGGCAAAATTTATGAAAAAGGGGAAAAAGTCAATAACCGCTTGTAACCTGTCACCTTTACCCGAAGTGAATTAATCAGTCAGTGAGTCGAATCCGTAGATTGTGATTGTAACTGTGCCGATCACAGTATTTTCCAAAGCGCTCTCATTCAATGATCCCGAAAGCGTCAAATAAAAATCATGCCTTGGAGCATTACCACGTGTTGTACCTTCAGCTGATCTAAGTGTATAGCTGTCTTTGCTGAAGTTTCCATTGATTTCGCTAAAGCCTTCACCGGAAGTATAACCCAATACAGCTACTATTCCAGTATTCGAGTGATTGGTTACGGTAATTTTGTTTGCGTCGTTTTCACATGACCATGTGGCCTCTGTCGCGCCCTTATATTGGTGAGTTTCTGGATCCCATGTTCCTTTAGAAGCATCAGTATATGTAAACTCCATGCTTCCCCAGGTTATATCTACGCTGTAAATTGTGGGGGTATCTCCCGGCTGATAAGTAGCCTTTACATCTTTTGTGGCGCTGCCACCTTCAGTTGTAATAGTGTCCGCGGCAAAAGCAGGTATGCTGGCGCAAAGAGCCAGAACAAGAACTAAAAGAATAGAAATTGTTTTTTTCATAGATACTTCCTCTCTTTACTTTCTAAAAATATTTGTTTTTGTATTTATTTCAGACTCTGTATCAGGCATGCGCCGCCTTTGTCGGCGTTTTCCCGATGCAAGAGCTAAATTAACGTAATTGTAAATATAAATTATTACTCTAATATCGTCAGAGAAATAGGTATCTGCATATTTACAACTGCTCTTTCGTTGGTATCCTTGTCGTATGCGAGAATATAAAAGACCGCGTTATAATTTCCCTTTGGCAGAACAGTTCCGTCGGGCAGTGCTTTCAACTCAAGGGTTGTCAGCTTATGTCCTGGCGGGATTAGTCCTGACTCTGCTATGATCATCCGGTTTTTTTCGCTGTCGTAGTCCTCTGCGCCTTCAATTTTTGCTTTTTCCTTGTCTGTTCTGCCCGTTTTGCCCAACTTTTCTATCAGTTCCTTGTCGGTAATTTGAAGCTGAATAACAATACTTTGATTAGACTTTGACGGGTTCTGAAACAGAATGGTTGCAATGCCATCCCCCTCGGAAGCTGTCGCCTGATTTGAATATATCAGCGAAACAGCGCCGCCTCCATCAGGATTAGTGAGCGGCTCCTCAGATGAGCCTTCTTCTTCGATAGGCTCAGCGTCCGGGTCTTGTGATACTACAGGGTACACATTCCCTTTATCTTTCTGCATTGAGTTTTTTATCAGTAAAGTGGCAGTAACAACTGTGGATGAGAATGTGATAAAGCAAAGCACAATGATAATTATCATCAGCTTTTTGTCTATGCTTTTTTTCTTATTATCGTTTTCCATATGTGCTACCTTTCTAAGCCGCAATTGTTACGGTGACTGAGCCGATTTTACTCATTTTGCATTCAGGAGGTTTGCCCGTAAGTATCAGATAAACCGCACAGCTTTGTGGCATTACATCTCCCGCAAAAAGCACTTGGTATGTAACGGGATTTGTTCCATCGGTAAAGCTGCCGGTTACCACTTCGTATCCGGACTCCTGCGAATACGAATATGATACTGTGATCGGCACAATTGAAGTACTTGTAACCGAAATTTTATTTGCATTTTTATCGTTTATCCAACCTGCACCCTCGTACTGGTGGGTTTCGGGGTTCCATATGCCATCAGTGTATGTAAACTCCATGCTTCCCCAGCTAATATATACGCTGATAATAGCAGGAGACTCCCATTTGGCGTAGAGCGTAATATGCCCTGTACCGTCTACTATAAGTCTGTTGCCCTCGTAATAGGTTGTCCCGCTGCCATCGGCCAACGTGTTCCATCCTAAAAATTTATAGCCTTCCTTTTTTAAAGAGCCGGTATTGCCCTGAATTCTAACTGTATTGCCTGCTTCATAAAGGTCTTTGTCGACAGGGACGCTGCCCGATTCGGCGCCGTTTGCGTTGTATGTTACGGTAAACAAAGGTATTATTTTGTATCCATTCCATTTTCCATCAACAATGCTGCTCTCAAAGCTTTCCTTGCCGAAAATATACCCGACTTTAAAATCACCGTCACAGTATGCAAAAACCTCCGTACCAAAACTTGTCGGTGCATCTCCCCTAAAAATAGCTCTACTTAACTTTTTGCAATTATTAAATGCTTTGCTATCAATAGTCGTTACATTTTCGGGTATTATTATTTTTTCAAATGTTTCACAGCTTTCAAATGCACTGGCGCCGATATAATGCAAGCAGTCCGGAAACGTAACGCTTTCCAGTTTGGAACATCCGGAAAATGTATAAGGTTTTATAACAGTTATTCCGTTAGGTATGTTGACCTGACGTAACTTTCTACATCCTTGAAATGCACCCTCTCCGATGCTTGTTACCGACTCCGGAATTGCAATCTCTTTTAAATCAGTGCATTCAGCAAACGCCATTGTTCCAATACTTGTGAGCATCGAAGCGCCATCAAACTCAACAGTCATTAATTTGTCGCAATTATAAAAAGCTCCTTCACCGATAGTTTTCACCGTATATGGTATTATTAAGTGTTTTAAATCGTTACATAAAAAAAACACGTACCTGCCAATAGATTCCACTCCGGGATTAATTGTTATATATTTTATCTTGTTATTATACTCGTTTATAGGACTTTCGCCCCTCGAATAGTCGCCTATCGGCCCTGAGCCTTCAATTACAAGCCGCCAGTCCGAATAGAGGGTGCCAATTACAGCGGTTTCAGCTCCTTCCGGTCCTAAGTTGTAGGTGGTAATAATCGAATCTCCGTTGGAAGCAAGCGTATTCATTCCGCTCATCATCAATAGCATCGAAATAATAAACAATACAATCATTGTATATTTATGTGTTGTTTTTATCATTCCATTTTGCACCTCCAGCCAATCTATTCATTGATTTTCTTACCGTAACCCAGCAGCTGGCATTCGTAAATTGTAATTGTTTTAAGCTTTTCTCCATACGGAAATGACGACATTATGTCGCAATACCCGCAGATGGTTTCATACGAGTTTATATGCGGCGATTTGCTTTTATGGTAGCACTTGCCCATACATGGGAACATTTCCTCGTCCACACCGCAGTTTATATATGGATTTTTTGTTTGATTCATTTTATCGGTATTTATTCTGAGCTCTCCTCATTCTTGTAGTATATATAGGTATTTATGTATATATTTAGGCTTTGTCGTTTTCTCACACCTTTTCCACTATATATAGCATAAATTAACATAACCGTGAACATTATCATTAATTTTTAATTTTCGTATGACTATCCAAATTTATTGCGTACCTGCGCAATTTTATGTTATAATTTACATAAATAATAAATGCAATATATTTATTGGCTGCGGAGTGTATTTTCATGTTAAACATACCGAGTGCAAGATTGACGATCCCGAAAGCCATCAACGGAGAACTCGTCCGTCATAAATTGATAGATGCCATCCTTAACAGTCCTGCAAAGGCTGTTTATATACATGGCGGAGCGGGTTACGGCAAAACCACCCTGCTTTCGCAGGTCGCAAGGAACGTGGAAAAGGCTGTATGGCTGTCGCTGGATGGCGAAAACGATATTTTTACCTTTGTAGATACGTTCTGTGCGGCTGTAAAGCAAACCTTCCCCGAATTTGATTTCTCCGCGTCCGAGTACCTTCCCTTTTGTGAAAAGAACAATTTCATTTCCATACTTGCCGGCGCGCTGATCAGCACCATTGAGAATATTCTTGTCAATTTCATTGTGGTTATGAACGATCTACATACTATTGTAGAGGAGAAAGTCAAAAAGCTTATTTTATACCTGATAAAGCATCCTCCGAAAAATGTAAAATTCTGTTTTGGCAGCAGAGAGACTCTCCCACAGGATTTATTGCCGTTTAAAATTAAAGGTAACCTTATAGAGCTTACCCAAAATGAGCTTGCATTTACAAGGGAGGAAATCACCAATATCTTAGGCTTTTGCGACTCCTCGATATACGATTACACCGAAGGGTGGCCGCTGGCAATTTGCTTTTTCAAGGTGCTTTTGGAGAACAGTAAACCTATTAGCAACATTTCATCTTACAGCAAAGAAACTTTGTACACTTATCTTTTCAACGAATGTATCGCAAACCTTAGCCCTGACATGGTTGATTTCTTAAAAAAATCCGCCTGCTTTGACGAACTTGAAGCGCAGATGCTGGATGAAGTGTTGAATAAAAAAGATACAAAGCTAATGCTGGAAAGCCTTGTATCAAGAAATATATTCACGGTAAAAACCAGCGAGGGGTTTTATCGCTACCACGCGCTTTTCAGAAGCAGCCTTTTGGATATGGCGGACAAAAACGAGACATCAATACTTATGCAAAAAGCCACGCGGTATTATTTTGACCATAAGCAGTATTCAAGGGCAGCTAAGTACGCGATTGATTCAAAGGATTACAAGCTACTTCATAAAATAATACTTACATGCTACAGAGATTATATAAAGGCCGGCAATTTCAGCGAGCTGGGTATTTGGTTTAAGGCTTTGGATGATGCGTCTGTTGTTGCCGATCCCTTGATTCTTGTGGCAAAGGGAGCTTACCTGTCATTTATCGGGAATTTTGTGCAGGCTAATGCCTGCCTTGAGGCAGCAATACCCTTAATGAATGAAAATGATAAGCTGCTTTATTTTGAGGCTATGATACATAAGGCAAGGGTTCTGCGCAATTTTGTTTCGTTTGAGCAATCAAACAAGCTGCTGGATGAGCTTATTGAAAAGCTTGACAATTCGGCTGATGAGTTGGCGTATTCAGTGGTAATTGAAAAGCTTTATAATCTATGCTGGAACTCGCAGATTGATGAAGCCTATACTCTTGCGCGGCATATGATTGAGAAGTGCGCCAATGCTGGCAACATTAAGGTCAAGCGCTGGTTTGAAAGGTATCTTTGCACAATATGCTTTTTCAAAGGCAATATGAAGAAGTCGGTTTATTATTATGAAAAGCTATTAGATTTAAACGAGGATGAACAAAATTTCTTAGGCGTGCACAGTACCGCTATTTATGTAGCTAAAGCTTATCAAATGATGGGAGACCGGAGCCGTTCCCTGTC
>JAAYLD010000013.1 GCA_012522015.1 Clostridiales bacterium | reverse complement strand
TTAATTGGCAAGCCTTCCGATTTAAAATGCTCGGCTACATCAAGCACATAGTCAGCAAAAGCTTCGTAATTCTCCCGCGGAAGGTTTGAAAAATCCTTTTGAGACGGGCTCGCGTGCGCCATCCCGCTGACTGTAAGCCGCTCAAGCGGGCTGTTTACAAACATTGTTATTTCTATTACACCAAGCTCGGCAGCACGTCTCATGAACCATACGGCTGCCGCATCACGACCCCAGTCATATACGCCCGGCTCTACTTCAAAAGAATAAGCACGCCTCCAAGGGTCTGAAATGTTGCTTTTTGAGCTCCCCCGGCTGCCGCCGCCGATATTATAACGATATGCCGTTAAGCCTATGCCCTTTTCCTTATCAAATAAAAGCTGTGCTATATATTCACGAACTTCCATCCCGTCAGATGTAAGATCGGTCCAATCACCTACATACTGTGCCCACCAGGCACCACTTGCGCCAAAGCTCTCAATCGTCTGATGTTCAGCCGCTGTATCAATCTTTACCGTTTTTACATTTTCAAGTTTCACAGGTATATTTAACTCCTTCCCGTTTATTGGATCTGTCTCAACGACTGATTCTTCTGTGTCCGTCGTTGTTTCTGTTTTTGATTCACCTTCGGTATCATTTTCCGTTTTATAACCTTTGTCCCTGCATCCGAACGACACAGCAGCTATGATAAATAGTATCATCGTAATAATGATCGTTAATTTCAACCGATGCGGCATTTTTATACCTCCGCAGTAATATTTACACTTGTTATTTTACAACACAATGGGTACAGTGTCAATCTATGCCTTGTTGTGTGGAGCGTATGTCCAGAGCTGCCGTCACTTACATTTGACACGGTGGTATAAAAAACGATAACATGTAACTGCAAGGCGGCGGCAGGCGCGTAAAACGCGTCCGGAGCTGGCGCGGTGCTGTAATCGCTATTTATATAACACACCGCCCTAAGCCGGCATCCGTGCCCCCCCGGCGAAAGGAAGGTGAAAACATGAAAATAAGAAACAGATTGATCGCGATTGCGATTTCTGCAGTGCTTGCTGCATTTTGTCTTGTTCCGGCAGTCTCTGCAGCAAATTCCTCATACATAACCTATAAGGTTGTCGCAGGTGATTCGCTCTGGAAGATAGCTGTTAAGCATGAGATTGGCGTTTCTGAAATAATCAGCGCAAATCCTCAGATAAAGAATCCCAATCTTATATATCCCGGCGATACAGTGTACATACCTTCGATTGATTCAAAAGTACTTGATTTAGAATCGCAGGTTGTCAGCCTCGTAAATGCTGAACGCGCAAAATACGGGCTTCCCGCTCTTAAAATGGATTGGGAGCTGTCACGAGTAGCACGCTACAAGTCGCAGGACATGAGAGATCTTGGTTACTTCTCTCATACGAGCCCGACATACGGCTCGCCCTTCGACATGATGAAGAAATTCGGGCTGTCGTACCGCTATGCCGGTGAAAACATAGCAAAAGGCTTCTCAACTCCGTCCGCTGTCGTCAAAGGATGGATGAACTCGGAAGGCCATCGCGCAAATATTCTCAACAAAAACTTTACGAAAATCGGCGTCGGTTACGTCGCAGACGGCAACTATTGGACACAGATGTTCATCGGCTGATATGTAATAACGAGGATAGAATATCAATCATATGAAAAACCCCCGCGCATACGCGCGGGGGTTTTTGTATAAAGCTGTAGATATACGTTACTGTTTTTCAACAACGCATTCGTACTTTGCAGCCTTACCTTCGCTGAATTTAACCTCCGGTGTACCAGGTTTGTATTCGGTGCCGACAAGCTTTACGCTTGTTGTGGCAACACGTGCACCAACTACAATGCTGCCATCGTAGTCAATGAGAACAAACTTGCCATCCGATGTCTTATCATAAGCCTTGATAAGGTTGATATTGAATTCCGCACTCTTACCAGCGGAGCTTGTTACACTAAAGCTAATGAGACCCGGTTCGAAGGAAATTTTATATGCTTTGTATCCCTTATCATCGTCAGTGTCAGTCTTTCTTATGCCTTCATCGTTGAACTGAGCAGCATACTCAGCTTCCGTGCACTGTACGAACTTAGCATATACTACTCCATCAGTTTCAGGATCAGCAATAGTCTCGCCTTTTTCATTAACTATCTTGCCATATGCATACACTACACCATCGATATCGTAGGGTTCCCCATTGTTTTCATAAACGGAGTATGTAATATAGCTCTTCTCGTCGGCAGTGAATATGCGCTTGTTGCCGCTAGCACCTTCAAGGTTGTTGTATCCCGTGATGATTAAGTCAATCGGAGAAACGATGTCCCAGTTTTCAACATCAACGGTTTCAATCCTGTAATTGATAAAGTTCCTGTCACGGTCGTCAGAGTTGCCCGTGAGCTTCGGAACTATACGCTGATAGAATACATCAAAGTTATCAATGTCGGACGGAGCTGCTACATACTTGTAGAGTGTCTTATCCACTATACCGTTGTTGTTATACATATCTTTGATCCACTGCGAGAGCTCAGTCCCATAGCCTTTGCCTTTATACTCTTCTGAATCGTACACTGCTTTAGCATAGCTGGGAACAGCTTCTGTTTCGTCCACAGCCTTCTTATACTCGACGGTTACTTCGCCGCCTGTCATAGCGAACTCAATAGCGACATCCTCGCCTGCGCCCTTGGAGACAAAGA
>JAAYLD010000105.1 GCA_012522015.1 Clostridiales bacterium | reverse complement strand
TAACGTCGCCGATCCCAAGGCTTATGACATTTGAATTTGGATGAGCTTCGCGGTAAGCGCGTACGCGCCGCCCGATTTCTGAAAACAAATAGCTTTTCTTTACATTATTATAATTATCATTAAGCTTGATACTCATAATAGTAAACTCCTTCGTATACTGTTGTCGCTGTGCCGGTCATATACACAGTGTTGTCGTCAAGACATGTTATTTTAAGATCCCCACCGAGCAGTTTTACAGTTATCTCCTCCCCCGTATGGCATATGCCACATTCGATTGATGCTGCGACGGCGGCACAAGCGCCGGTTCCGCAGGCAAGAGTTTCGCCGCTGCCGCGCTCCCATACGCGCATAAGAAGCGTCTTTTCGTCAATTACTCGCACAAATTCAGTGTTCGTTTGCTCCGGGAAAATAGGATGGTGTTCAAAAAGCGGCCCTATGTGTGAGAGAGGAAGGTTTTCTGTGTCATTGACAAAAATAACAGCGTGCGGGTTGCCCATTGAGACGGCTGTGACACGATACTGTTGCCCGTCAACTTCTATTGGCGACGAGATAAGCGGTTTGTCGCTCATAACTGGTATATCTGCCGGTAGAATTGAATATTTGCCCATATCGACTCGTACGGAATCAACGAGTCCGTCTTTTCCAATTGATAGTTCAAGATGCTTGATGCCGCTTTTTGTCTCGATATCAAGCGAGCGTTTTCGTCTTATCCCTTTATCATAAATGAACTTGCCGACACAGCGTATGCCGTTCCCGCACATCTTACCCTCGCTTCCGTCGGCGTTGAACATGCGCATTTTCGCATCGGCGATATCTGACGGGCAAATTAGTATAAGCCCGTCGGAACCGACGGAAAAACGGCGAGGGGACATCGCCCGCGCAAGAGCGGGCGGGTCACTTGGCTCGCCGTTTGTACAATTAATGTAAATATAATCGTTTCCGATGCCGTGCATCTTTGTAAAGTGTATTTCTGTTACGCGCATATTAGTGTTTATGTTCATGTCTGTGTCTACATTCATATGGTGATGCCGTTTCCTCCATGATTTCAGCCGAAAATATCGCTCATATCATAAAGACCGGGCTTTTTGCCGATGATGAACTCGGCAGCAGTGAGAGCGCCCTCCGCATAAAGGGCACGGTCGTGCGCTTCGTGACGCAGTGTCAGCGTTTCATAAGCCGTTGATATTATTACTTCATGAATACCGACAGTATTGCTCATACGAAGCGAGTGTATACCGATTTCGTTTCTGCTGCGCACACCATCACTGTGACGACCTACAAGCGGCACAGCGTTCTGCCGCACAGATTTTACCGAGTCAGCAAGCATCAGCGCTGTTGCTGACGGGACGTCTATCTTCCTGTTATGATGGCGTTCGATTATTTCAATGTCCGCACCGGGGAACATTTCTACTGCTTGGCGTACAAGACCGCGCAGAACAGCAATGCCGAGCGATGTGTTCCCGGAATAAAATACGGGAATAAAACGCGCAGCATGATTGATGTATCGCTTTTCGCTTTCGGTGTGACCTGTTGTTGCAATGACTAGCGGTATGCCTCGTCTTGTGGCATATTCCGTAAGAACACCTGCTGATGTGTGGTGCGAAAAGTCTATTATGCAATCCGCATCTCCTTCATATGCAAAAAGCGACGTGTAAAAGCCGTCTCCGCC
>JAAYLD010000104.1 GCA_012522015.1 Clostridiales bacterium | reverse complement strand
TTTGTCTATTTCAGGCAGAGAATCAAGCGAATGATAATAACAAACGGATATAATGTTTATCCGTCACAGCTCGAGAACATACTTGATGCACATGAATATGTTCAGGTGAGCTGCGTAATTGGTGTTCCGGACCCAATACGCATGCAACGCGTCAAAGCGTTTATTGTGCTTAAAACTGGCATTGAACCGACTGATGAGACAAAAGAAAAAATTATGGCGTATTGCCGCAAAAACATAGCAAAATACGCCCTGCCACGTGAAATTGAGTTCCGCGACAGCTTACCGAAGACGCTTGTCGGAAAAGTTGCTTACAGATTGCTTGAAGAGGAGGAGCTGGAGCGGCTCAAGTCCGCACCTCAGCAAGAAATTGAGGAAGAGCAAGAGGAGGGGCACATAACAGGGCAGGAGGAGAATAAAGAGCAAAAAAAAGCCCCAGCGGTAGTGATATAATATATTAAAACCCGTATTTTATACACAGCTACTTTATCATTTAGGGTTTGCTTAATACAGCACAAAAACATCGCTCCCCCGGTATATTTTTCTGCCGGAGGAGCGAAGCTTTTTGCGAGCAGTTGACATTATTTCTTCTTACAGTTATAATAATTTCAAATATGAATTCATATATGATGGATGTAGTATTATGAGCGTTCATGTTATAAAGCTGCCCGGCAATATATGGGAAAAGTATAAAAACGGAAAAGCTACCGTTTACGCATGTTCAGGATGTGACGCCTCAGTGATGAGGGAAGGAGATACGATTTTATTCCGCCGTTTGCCGTATCTTGAAGGGGCGCACTATGCGAAAATCAGAAAAATTGTCCGTTTTGACACATTTGCTGAGCTTTTTGGTGCATATAAACCGTCTGACTTTGGCGAAGATGAAGGAGAAGAGTCCAGTAAAACAGCCGCTGAGCTTGCAGAACAGGCAGAAAAAAGGTTTTGTCAAGATGGGAATGAGTACATATGCGCAGCAGCAATAGAGCTGACAAAAGAAGATGCTGCGCTAACCCCGCAAACAGTACGTGCAAGGCGGATAAATGACCGCGATATTGAGATTTACTGGGATGAAATGTTCGAAGACGGTGAGGATCCCGGGGCAGAAGCTTTCTCAGTTTTCGTCGATGGCAAAGAGCTTGCGCTTGAGCGTCGCTATGGTCACGGTGGCCGCGTTTACTTTTATGGTATGACGACGCTCCGTTTAGCAGAATCGCTGCCGTGCGGTGAAGGGGCACCGGATGTAACCGTTAAATATGCTGATGTGGAAGTAACAGCCCCGTATGAGGACTATTATAAATACAGGCTTATAACAAAATCGGGCATTGAAGTGAAGGGGAGCGCTGCACTGCTTCTTGGCATGGAAACAGTGAAGCGAGCAGGTGAAATTGTAGATATTATGCTGTCCACATCGCCCGAAATTGCAGCGCAGATGGTGAAGAGCGGGGCATCCCTTTGCGTATATGGAAAGGGTGAGTGCGCTTTTCATATACCTGAGCACCGCTCCGGCTATAATCCCCGTTCTCTTTATGTCGAAGGGTTTGGCGGCATCACCTGCAGCATAACGGAGGCAAACGTCTGGCACTGGCGTGATGGTGACGATAGCCGTCCCGATAAGGAATACTCAACCCGTTACAGAAACGAGTGTATACTGGTACATGAATTTGGTCATGGCGTCAAAATTGCCGGTATTGACAGAATGGAGAATGACGAGCTTGCGCGCGAGCTTAGGATGCTTTATCGTCATGCAAAAGCAGCCGGACTTTGGCCGAATACATATGCAATATCAAACTCCGACGAATACTTTGCAACGCTGTCGGCAATTTGGTTTAACGTAATGAACGAATGTGCAAAGGACGATGGCTGGGACGGTACGCGCGGACCGATAAACACACGCCGCGAGCTTTACAACTACGATATTGACGCGTATAAATTCTTCTCAAAGATATATCCCTATCGTAACCTTGATGGGGCATGGGCACTTGTTCCCGACACTGTGAAAGTAACAGGACTAAAGGATGATCCTGAAGAAGATTTTACAGGGCGCAACTTTAAATTCCCGTATCCGCCGGTGCAGGAAGCGGCAACAGCAGAGCTTAAGGAAGGCGAGCCATATAAAATTGCGCTGCCGCGAGGCGGGTTTGTTGCTGACACTGGCGCGACGGAGACTGCTCTTGGTTTGTGGCATGATTATTCAGCCTCAGGTGTTGACTGCGGTGCGATGACTTTTTACTTTGAATTTGAGGGGGATGTGACCGAACGCTTTGATGGCGGCCGCGATGGCGACGAGCGCGAATTAACATATATGGCGCGCATACGCGGCAAGCGTGACGGATACCTTGCCGTTGATGTTGATAAAAACGCTGTTTACACTGTTGGCGACAATAAAGAGGCTGCATACATTTTCAAAATAGCCGTGACGGACGGGGGATTTGCCGTTATAACGGCAGGCGAGCACACAATTGCTTTTGATGGCAAGCCGGAGAATGGAACGCCACTAATTCTGCGCACGTCCGATGACGGCAGAAAATATATGCGCGGCGGTGTCTGGCGTCTTGTCAACATGGCGGAAGAAGCAAAAAAGGTTCTCTTCATCCATGATGGCACAGCAAACGGCAGCCCGCTTGGCGCTGTAGCTGTTGCCGGTGACAAGATAGAGCTTGAGGCAGCGGAGCAAAATGGGGCAGGCGGAAAGTTTTCACATTGGCGCACGTCGTGCGGCACGCTTCTTGATGAAAAATCGCCTAAAACAATCTTTACAATGCCCGACAGCGACGCTGTCGTCTGGGCAATATATGAATGATACTATACATATAGCGACAAAACGGGATAAATATAAAAAATCAAGCCTTTCTTAAGGCTTGACTCAGACTGAAGAAAAACTCCTATCAGGCGAAAGCCGGATGGGGGTTTTTGATATATAGGCAAAATATTCGTAATAAGTCGATAAAATAACATAAAGAAGGGATGGGTGAGCCGGTTTTCC
>JAAYLD010000103.1 GCA_012522015.1 Clostridiales bacterium | reverse complement strand
TTTGCTCCCCGGTATTTATTTTGATAGTTTATGCGGTGCTTTTTTATATGATTGGAATTCTGAAGATGTTGACAGAGTGTGCAGGGAACTCATACACAAAAGGAATTCCGTCAATGTTAAAACTTGAATATTTTGTTGCAACGCGCTCTGGCTCTTCAAATGTGTTTGTATCGTCAAGGCTTGATGCAGTCAGTGTTTCAAGCTTTACAGTTCTGGGGCCGACTCCTGCCCCCTCGACGACTATATCCATGGTGACCGGTGTTTCGCGTACATTTACAGCTTTGATGATGACTTCGTTATTCTTTTCATCAAGTGTAGAGGAGACGTAAATGCGCCTCGGAGGTTGTGGCTTATACTCAATTTCATGGATGACAGTGCCGTCAATAGAGCAGGTTATACTTGCGCCGTTCTTTTCAATCTTAACAGAGTACTCATGATCGTACTGTAATTCAAACGGTGCTGTTGCAAGACGGCTACTGTATGTATTTTCCACAACATCAACCATCGATTCATTGTTGCGACTTCCGCCAATGCGCCATATAAACTTATCTTTACCACTATCACAGAAGGTAATAATCATGCCACGGCGGAATCTTGGCCTGCGTTCGCCGGCAGGTGGCGGCTCGGGGAGTTTTTCTGACAATTTTGCAGTGAATTCAAGTGTAAAGTCCTCGCAAGTGCAGCGAAGCATTACATCAGCCTCAACACGGCGCCGCCTTGGCGGGAATGTAGGGGTTGTCTGAGCTTCATCGTGAGGTATGCGACAAAGGTTTCCATCCTCAAACTTCCAGTCGCCATCAATAACCTCAACAACTGATGCGTCAACCTGCGTGCCATCAATTTTTATTTTGCCAAATATGGCTTCACCGGCCGCACCAAAGCCAAAGTCGCCTTTTATACGCTTAGGCTCAACGTATGCGTCAGCACGGGTAATATCTGCCGATACTTCAAGTGTGACATCACCCTGATTGACGGAGTACATTTTTTGAACATAATAGCTTGGTTTTCCATAGACACGGTGATTGTCAAACCAGATAAGGTTAGGCTGCCAGTTTACATAATCAGCATTGCAGAGCAGGGGAGCATAACATGTCAGGGCTACGACATCAGCATTTAGCTCAAAGCTTGTCATGTAGGCAGCTTCGCAGAGAGCGTTATAAAATGTGCTGTTGCGCGATGCGTATTCACCAAGAAAAACTTTAGTAGAACCTTTTCTATAAAAATCGCTTGCGTAACGGTCATAATTCTTAATAAGCCAATCGGGAGAGACATAATAGTGCTCGTCGGCAGCGTATGAGTTCCATTTACGGGAGCTTTCCCAGCCGCGATCGAAACCTATGCCTTCTGCCCATGGGCCTGCTGTGTTGATAATTTTTACATTAGGGTATTTTTCAGCTATCGCTTTATGGAAGAGAGGATAACGGTCAAAGAATTCTACGTCAACTTCTTCGTTACCTATTGCAATGTATTCGACGTTAAACGGCTCCGGATGGCCGAGCGATGCGCGGTATGCGCCCCATTTCGTATCTGTGCTGCCATTTGCAAACTCAAGCAGATCAAGAGCATCGTCGACCCAAGCTTGCATTTCGTCCATTGGTACGGCGAGCTGACGGTGCGGGTTAAAAGCGCCCGGAAGCACAGGCAGTGGTTTTGCGTCTATATCTTCACAGAAAAGGAAGAATTCATAATACCCAAAACCGTATGTCTGGTTATACTGCCAGTTATTACGCTTTGTCGGGCGTGACTCAAGCGGGCCGATAGTGTTTTTCCAGCGATACATCGAGTCACGGGCGTGCATGTCAAGCGTGCCGTCATGTGTTAGGCAGCCGCCGGGGAAGCGAACAAACGTCGGCTTCATATCGGCAAGAAACTTCGCTATATCGGGGCGAAGACCGTTTTCCCGGCCCATGAACGTATCTTTGGGGAATAGAGATACCATATCAAGATAAAGCGTACCAGCACCGCGCAAAAGAATCACAAGCCTGCCTGAAAAATCCTCAGCTGATGAGGTAAGTGTAGCCTCATACTTTTTCCATTCTGGGCTGTCGACTACGATCTCATCCCCTCCAAGACGCTTGCCATCGATACTCTCAAGAATAATCTCAACGGGGGATTTTAAGTTGATGTCGCGACGCGCAAACATGGAAAATTTATATGTAGCGCCTGCGCGAAGCGGAAGCCCCGTGTTGTAGCCTTCGTTCAAGACACCGACGGCGCCGACGGCTCCCTCGGAGATATTTCTTATACGAAAATAATGCGTGTTATTGACGTTGAGCGGGTATTCGCTCTCGATGTACCCCTCAGCGCGGCCGCCGTCGCGTTCGACTATCTGCCATGCCGTCATATTATTATACGAGCGGTTGTCGATTGGCGAAAACTCAAAGGAGCGGTTCTGGATCATCTCCGCGTAAAGACCGCCATCTGCTGCATGGTTGATATCTTCGAAAAAAATGCCGTAAAGGTCACCGGTAGGAAACTTACGCTTATTAGCGTCCACTATGATGCGCGATCTGTCTGCCATTTTTTTATTCCTTTCTGTTTAAATTTATGCAGTGTGTATAAAAATCGCATAATAGTTCGCAGCAACATTATACCAATATGCAGAAACCTTTGTCAACATAATGGGAGGAGTATAAAACGATTATGAAGAAGTTGTAGCACGCCACTTACCCCTTGCTTGATTTAGCTTTTTCTATATGATATACTACTTTTGTTTATTAAAATAGCTTAACCGATGTGTCCAGGGCTACATCTACGTGAAAGATATATCAAAAATAAATAATTAAATAAAATTTAATTTAGTTCAGGAGACGTTGTTTTGCATAACGGAAATATTAATTATTTGCGCGATAGCTCGCGGAAAAGTAAAAAAAATACACGCAGAAAAAATAAAGACACTGTGGGCGGTCTTCTGTACAGGCGCAGGCGCGGTTTTTTGAGCAGGTCCGGAATCTCTGCAGGTGCGGCGGCGCTTTTTGTGTTTATTATTACGCTTATTAAGTTGACGGTGTAATTTTTTATAAACTCA
>JAAYLD010000102.1 GCA_012522015.1 Clostridiales bacterium | reverse complement strand
GCTGATTTAATATCATAAAGAAAAACGTCGGTATAAGGCAAAACAGCCTCAAATTTTTCCCATGGCACGTAACCGGATGTGTCGATATAAACCGACAGCCCGTGACCGGTGAGTTTCTTTAAAAGAGACAGTAAAAATTCTGTATCCTGCGCCATGACCTCGCCGCCCGACAGCGTGACGCCCCCGCCGGATTCCTCGTAAAACATCCTGTCTTTTATACATATGTCAGCAATCTCATCCGCCGAATAAAGTCTGGCAGAAAGCTCACGGGCTCCCACCGGACAAACGGCAACACAATCGCCACAAGCCCGGCAAGCGTCAAAATCCTGTATAGGTTTGCGTATGCTGGGGCTTGTGCTGTTACTGCTTTCTTTCTCACCATCCGGGCTGATTGTCACGGCGCCGTTTTTACATATAGTAACGCACGCCCCGCATCCGATACATTTTTCTTTTGAATACATAAGATGCGGCTCATATGTATAACCCTCAGGGTTATGGCACCAAAAGCAGCGCAGCGGGCATCCGGCAAAAAACACCGTCGTTCGGATACCGTCACCATCGTGGACTGAAAAACGCTGTATATTGATTATATTTACTTTTGTTTCATCTTTTGTTTTAACTTTAGCGCCCTCCACAATGCCTGCGCTCCTTCATTAGTTTATATCATACTATTATATTGTAATATGAAGCATTTGTCAACTGTTCAGACATCTGTTCGTTCTTATTAGCATTTGTGCGATTATTTCGGCTTGTCCATTCATTTGTATAATCTTGTGCTTATCTCTTGTTTTGTTGAACGCTTGGCGATGTAAATATGCTGAGCATTTCATAAACACTGCCAACGCGAATAAGCTTTATCCCGGCCGCCTCAATGCCTGATGAGCTGCTCTTCGGAAGCACTATCTGCCCAAATCCAAGCCGCGCCGCTTCTTTAACGCGGCGTTCGAGCGCCGACACAGCTCTCACCTCTCCTGCAAGACCAAGCTCTCCGACAGCGGCAAGATCAAATGGCACCGGGATATCCTTTATGGATGAAATAAGGGCAAGTGCAACTGCAGCATCGCACGCTGGTTCATCAAGCGTAAGTCCGCTGACAACATTCACATATACGTCCATATCCGAAAAGCAAAGGCCAAGCCTTTTTTCAAGAACGGCTAAAAGAAGGTAAAGCCGCCCGAGGTCAAAGCCATCGGACGCGCGTTTAGGCGACGGGAATGTCGTCTTTGTTGTAAGCGCTTGGATTTCTGCGATAATAGGGCGAGTTCCTTCCATAACGCACACGGCACAGCTTCCCGAAACGCCCCGCGGCCTGTCTGCTAAAAGCATAGCGGACGGGTTTTCAACTTCAGAAAGTCCCGAATCCGTCATTTCAAACACGCCAATTTCATTTGTTGCGCCGTATCTGTTTTTTATAGCGCGTATGATGCGAATATTCTGCTGTCTGTCCCCTTCAAAATACAGGACGGTGTCGACCATATGCTCAAGCACTTTCGGCCCGGCAATCCCGCCTTCTTTATTGACATGTCCGACAAGAATTACGGAGGAGCCGCCGCCCTTTGCTAAATTGGCAAGCATACCGGCGCACTCGCGAACCTGCGATATGCTTCCTTGAAGTGTCTGTGAGCGGTCGCTGTAAAGCGTTTGAATGGAGTCGGCGATTATCACATCAGGCGATATTCGGTCAGTCTCTGCACAAATTTCGTCTATGTTTGTTTCCGTGAGTATATAAAGCTCGTCTGACGCAACGCCAAGGCGCTTTGCGCGAAGACGCAGCTGGTGCGCTGATTCCTCACCGGAGATGTAAAGTACACGGTTTTCACGTGATAACACACCGCAAATCTGAGTAAGAAGCGTCGATTTACCTATACCCGGCTCACCTGACAGCAAAACGACGGAACCGGGGACAATTCCTCCCCCGAGCACACGGTCAAGCTCCGAGTAGCCCGTCAGGAGGCGCTGCGGCTCATCCCCTGCAGACTCCGCTGTTATCGGCACGGCAGTGCCGCCCGTTAAAGCGCCCCGACGCGGCGATTTTTCGGCTTCTTTTACAAGTGCCTCTGGCGCATCAAATTTTTCCTCAACAAATGTTCCATACGAACCGCACTGCGGGCATCTGCCAAGCGCTTTCGGATAATGGTAATCACATTCCGTGCAAACATATACTGTCTTTCGCTGTTTCATACAATAATTAATCTCGCATTCTCAATTCTTTTGTAATCTTATTTTATCACAAATGCCCTTATTTTTGCTGATTTTTATAGCTTACTCTGTGCCGCCAGATATTCTGCTATTGCCACATATATTGCGGCAGCAAGCTCAAGCTGATATATGACGTTACAAAGTTTTTCGCACTCCTCTTGATTAGATATAAATCCGCACTCGACAAGGACTGCAGGACATGTGAGCCTGTCAAGCAAATATATTGAGCTGTCCGCTCGCTTTGTTTCGCGGTTGTTATTCGGCTGAATATAGTTTCGCACTGTACTCTGCACCATATCAGCAAGTATTTTTGATGATTCGTCATTTGTCGAATAAAAAACCTGCAGCCCGTTATATTTACTTATGGAAAATGAATTCATATGTATGCTGACAAAAACAGGCTCTTCATATTCTTCTGTCATTCTGAGCCTGTTGCGCAAATCATATGTCTTTTTATGCCTCGAATAATCGGACAGCTCGCCATATTTATCATAAAGCATTTTATCTTCTTCGCGTGTTAGTACAGCGGGGATTCCTCCCGCTAAAAGTTGCGAACACAGGATCTTTGCAATAGCAAGATTGAGCGTTTTTTCATAAACACCATTTGTACCGGATGCCCCGCCATCTTCCCCGCCATGACCGGGATCGATTACAACCACAACGGTTGGCACAGCCGTACTGAAGCCAGAATCAGAGGATGTATATTTCATCCTTGTTGGATCAAGAATATCGGCCACACAGCCGATTATTATACATAAAAGTGACACAACAACAGAAAAGGCCGTAAACCTTATAGCGGCCCTCGCATGGCCACTTGCCGCCACGTTGCCGCCGTTATTTTTTTTCATCCGAACCGTCTGCCTCCGTAATTTTATATAATTGTTTTATTTATATGTTGAGGTTTGACGGCGTATGTTTTACCGGATGAAAAGCGTCGCAATGACACTTTTTTTATCGTGTCAAGCTGTTATTTGCTTTTTCCCGTGCAATATGAACAGCGCGAATACCCCATATCTTCAGCTTCACTGAGGTTTGACACGAAAATTGTCAGTTTATTCTCCTCTTTCATGCGTGAAACGTAGGAGCAATATGTATAGTGGAATTTTTTCGTATTTTTATTTACGATAATCTCAATCTTCTGTGTATTATCCGCGGTTGTCTTCGTATCCGTACTGTTTTTTGTTGTTTCAGATGGAGGTGTAGTTTCAGTTTCGGTTGGTTTTGTTGTTTCTTTGTCTTTATCTTGATTTGCTGTTGTTTCAGCGTTTGATGTTGTTATCGAACCTGAACTTGTCTCATTATTTGATGTCTCTATATCATTTTTTTGGCTGTCATCGGTCGTTTTGCTGTTGTTATCATTGTCTGTATGTGTTTCTTTATCTTTATCAGAGTTAGGATTATTTACATTTGTCTTGCCATCGTCATTATCTTTATCATTTTCTACTAAAGCAGGCTCAGTGACAGTATCCGTTCCCGCGTCGATTCCGTATAAGCCGCCCTCGTACAGTACTTCATTGCCATCTTTAATTTTGACCGTTCCGTCTTCATATAAATAAACGTCCGCTTTGTCCCCGTCGGAAAAGCGGACACGGTAATATGTCTCGCCTGTCAATTTATCATTCCAGCGTGATATGTATTGTATTACGCCATCTCTGTCGCACGCAGCAAGTATCTCATATATTGCAGTAGCTTTTTCTTCATCAACATTAAGCGATGATTTTATATTTGCGATATTTTCTTCATACCAAATTGAATTTGACGTTTGCGGTTTAGAAGCAAGCGAAGCTATGAGCCCTACCGTTACAACTAAAAATGCTGTTATTAATATAATCAATAGCAGATTCTTTTTCATGGCAGAAAGTTCCCTTTCAGCAATATACTTTTGCTAAATTATACCACGCCATAAGACAATATACAACATATTGTGACTTTTTTGGCTGTTTATAATTTATAATGCCAAGTTTCGTTTTACCCCTCATTATGATTCTTTTGACAAACTACAATTACAAAAAGCCCGGTGGCACGAAAATTGTGCCACCGGGCTTTCTTTTATTAAATGAATACATTATGATATGTCTTTAATTAACCGTTACAGTCAAGGTGTCGTATATGTTCGGGTCGGATTTTAGGTAAATCTTAATAACAATCTGCCCGCTTGACACACCCGTTAGTGTGAGCGACGTCGTATCACCAACCCATCCGCCCCACTTAACTGTAACAACACGCTTGTCTGGATTTTGACACGTCAGTGTGTAAACAAGCGATTGAGGATTAATAACCTCAACATTGACTTTCGTCTGCTCGCCTTTAGTGAGGGTAACTTCTGCAGATGTTATGTTTATATATGTAATCTTTGATGTTTTCTCAACCGTGACAGTGCATGAAGCTTTCAATCCGTTTACTGTCGTCGCCGTTATTGTAGCTGTGCCGGGTGCAACAGCGGTTACTGTTCCCGTATCGCTGACAATCGCCACGTTTTTATCCGATGTTGTCCATGTAATGCTTTTATTGGCAGCGTTTGTGGGAGTTACTGTTGCCGTCATCGTCATTGTTTCCCTGACAGGAAGCGTGAGAGACGTGCGTTTGAGTGAAACCGACCGCGGCAGTGTTACACTTGAGCCTGAAAGCGGGGTGTAGGAGCCGCGGTTGAAATTTTCAATGACAGTTATAGGAATGGATAAGTTAATATTTTGCACCACACCTTGGTCTGAGATGATTGTAGCTGTCGTTATCCCTATGACTTCACCAAATTTGTTTATTAGCGCTCCTCCGCTGCTGCCTGATGAAACGGGGGCTGTTGATTGTATGTAATAAACACCATTATAAAGGCGGTTTGGGTTTGATATTATACCTTCCGAGATGGAGCTTTGCATCCCAAGAGGGTTTCCAATAGCATATACCACCGCTCCGCCAACAACTGTATCAGGCGTCCCGATATTCAGATATGGGAACTTGTTGCCGTTCACACGAAGAAGAACAGCGTCGTTTTTCTCGTCACTATCACAGATTCCAGCGACTTCGTATTGCTTGCCCGTATCAAGAATTGTTATAACAGCTGCCGCCGCTCCTTTTATGACGTGCCAGTTCGTCACTAAAAGACCATCGGAGCTTATGAAGAAACCGCTGCCGGTTGATACTTTTTGCCCTCTTTCGTTGTAGATTTCAATATAACAGACAGCGGGAGAGCATTTAGCGTATATTTCCTCCGCTTTGAGCGGTGTTTTCTTTTTTTCTGATGATATAAGTACCGTTCCGGTGTCAACGTCAAAATCTACACCAAATCCGAGCGCTTCTCCAAGCTCACGCAGTTTAAAGAAGTTATTCCCACCAATGTTGTAAGCTGTTATTGACGCGATTTTACCATCTATATATAATTTTTGCGGGCTCTTAACGGC
>JAAYLD010000101.1 GCA_012522015.1 Clostridiales bacterium | reverse complement strand
TTCACAAAACCGCGTCATTTGCCGACTTTCTTCCTTGTGTCACCCGAGACGAATGAAAACGGTTAAGAGGGGCACATAAATAATGAAAATAAGACGCCACAGACGGGAACACGTTTCGCTTTTTTATGTAATATACTTTACATTTATCTTTCTTTTTGTCGCTGCTGTACTGCTGCTGACAGGCATTGTTAAGGACAGGCTTGCCGAATATGAAAGCGTACAGCCGAAGTATAAAGCAGCGGAGATATTCGATAAATATTTTAATCCCGTTGACTTTGGAGCGCTTCTGTCCGATGCAAAGTATGAAGCAGAGGGTGCTACGGCGGATGAAATTGAAGATTATCTTCGCGGGCAAATAGCAGACTCAGAGATAACATACGCCATAGCATCGTCAGATAAAGAAGACGAGGTTAAATATATCGTAAAAGCGGGCGATAAGAAGTTTGCCGCGATAATACTCAAAAAAAGTGATATAAAATCTGAGCACGGTTATGCCACATACGAGCTTGATTCAATTGAACTTTACGTTTCCGTGCGTCATGAGGAGGATAGCCCGACTTATACTATAACTATCAGCGTTCCTGCCGGTTATACGGCTTACATCGACGGTGTAGCTCTTACAGCGAAGTATAAGACGGAAACAGTTATAAACGAGGATGCCTTCAGGTATTATCCTGATGGCGTAAATGGTGTCCTATTTGACGTTTATGTAGTATCGGATCTTGAGTCTCCGCCTGCAAAGGTAACAGCCGCGGACCCCACAGGTAAAGAAGCTGCTGTTTCAGCCATTGACGGGGATGGATATGAGCGTTCGTATATTGCGTCTGTAAACAGCGACGACGCTCTTAGGGCTGAGTACAGCGAATATATTACAGAAGCAATCGAGGGTTATGCCGCATATATGCAGAAGGACAAGCGCTTTTCATCAATTTCTAAGTATTTTGACCCTTCGTCCGAACTTTATAATACAGTTAAAGCGGCAGGAGGCGACCTTTGGATGGTTATCGACCACGACAGTTACGAGTTCAAAGACGTTAATCTTGACGAGTTTTACAACTGGGGTACTATCAGTGACGGTGATGTGATTTCGTGCAGAATATCGTTTTTACACATACTTCACCGTTCGGGTCGTGACGACTTCCTCGACGTCGTCGATATGACGGTATTCCTTCGCAAAACGGATGACGGATATAAAATTTATAAATGGTACAATAACTGATGGAGGCATGTAAACTGATGAGCGGTTTTTTGACTCGCTTAAGTATGCGCGAAATTGAAATTCTTGACAGCATAGCCGAGCATACGCATTGTAGCTTCCTTGATTTTCTTCTTCCGAAAATAACGATGCTCGGCAACGAGGGTATCTTCTTCATTTTATGTGCCTTCGTCATGCTCTTTTTTAAAAAGACACGAAAAACGGGCATTATGATGGGCGTGGCGCTTCTTCTCGGGCTTATTATTTGCAATATTACGATAAAACCACTCGTTGCGCGAACGCGTCCATATGACCTAATAGGTGTAGCTCCATATCTAATAAAGCCAGAGTCGGACTACTCCTTCCCCTCAGGGCATACAACGGCAAGCTTTGAGAGCGCCGTCGTTCTTTTATACATGTACCATGACAGACGGCGGCTTATTATCGGCATATCAGCTTTTGTCCTTGCTTTTATTATTGCTTTTTCACGCCTTTATCTTTATGTACACTACCCGACAGATGTGCTTTTTGGCATGATAATCGGCATTATATGCGGTCTTTTAGCAGTAATAATTGTTGAAAAGGCTACCCCGTACATAAAAAAGAAGCTAAAGGCAAAAGACGAAAAACAAACGATATAACACAAAAACGCCCATCTGGGCGTTTTTTGTTGTCATTATTATATTGCTTTTGGAGTAGAAAATATTACTGCTCAATCTCCACCATAGTGAAGCATTCAAGTATATCGTTTACCTTGATATCGTTGAATTTATCAAGCCCGATTCCGCACTCAAAGCCCTGCGCAATTTCGCGCCTGTCTTCTTTGTAGTGCCGAAGCGATGATATTTTATCCTCTGCAACAACGACACCGTCGCGAATGATGCGTATACGCGCGTTGCGCACTACTTTTCCGTCCTGGACGTAAGAACCGGCAATTATTCCCACATTAGGCACATGTATTTCCTGCCGGACAATGGCGTGACCAAGAATTTCTTCACGGAACTTCGGTGCAAGCATCCCCTTCATAGCTGCCTGCATATCTTCAATGCACTCGTAGATGATGCGATAGGTGCGTATCTCAATGCCCATGCGTTCCGCAGTGTCGCGTGCATTCTTATCAGGTCTTACGTTGAAGCCGATGATGATAGCATTTGATGCAGCTGCAAGCTGTACATCGCTATCAACAATGGCACCAACACCGGAGTGAATTATGTGTATTTTTACTTCATCGTTTGAAAGCTTTTGAAGCGATGATTTAACGGCCTCAGCGCTTCCGTTAACGTCAGCTTTGATAATAATATTGAAATTCTTGACACCGCTCTCAATCTGACTGAATATATCCTCAAGGTTGAGTCTTGAGCTTGCTTTAAGCTGCATCTCGCGGGCTTTTTCACGGCGTTGTTCTGCAAGTTCGCGCGCCATGCGTTCGTCCTCGACGCAGTTGAATTCATCACCAGCGAGCGGAACTTCAGAAAGCCCGATAATCTCAACTGGCGTTGACGGGCCGGCTTCCTTGACAACTTTACCGTTTTCGTCTGTCATCGCACGGACACGGCCGACAGCGGTGCCCGCTATTACGATGTCTCCTGTATGAAGCGAGCCTTTCTGGACAAGAATTGTCGCAACAGGCCCACGGCCGCGGTCAAGCATTGATTCTATAACGACACCCTTTGCACGGCGGCTTGGATTTGCTTTATATTCCTTAATTTCAGCAAGAAGCAGGATGCTTTCAAGAAGATCATTAATTCCTTGCCCAGTGAGGGCTGATACGGGGACGCAAATTACATCGCCGCCCCATTCCTCCGGAACAAGGTCGTATTTTGTCAGGTCTTGCTTTATGATGTCGGGATTCGCCGCAGGCTTATCTATTTTATTTATTGCAACAATAATATCAACACCGGCCGCTTTGGCGTGGTTGATAGCTTCAACCGTTTGCGGCATTATGCCATCGTCAGCGGCGACAACAAGGATAGCTATATCTGTCACCTTTGCACCGCGGGCACGCATTGCTGTGAAGGCTTCGTGACCGGGCGTGTCAAGGAATGTTATAGATTTTCCGCCGACATTTACGCGGTAAGCGCCGATGTGCTGAGTGATGCCTCCGGCTTCTCTCTGTGTCACATTTGTATGGCGTATAGCGTCAAGGAGTGATGTTTTGCCATGGTCAACGTGGCCCATGACGCAAACGACAGGGCTGCGTTCGACGAGATTTTCGTCTGTGTCTTCTGCTTCATCAAAAAGTTTTTCCTCAATCGTAACGACAACTTCGCGCTCTGCCTTGACACCAAGCTCCTCTGTTATAAGGTAAGCAGTATCAAAATCAATAACATCGCTAATCGAGGCCATAATACCGTTGAGCACAAGCTTTTTAATGACCTCGGAAGCGCTAATTTTAAGGCGTGATGCAAGCTCGCCTACGGAGATTGCGTCCGGAATCTGAATCGTAAGCTTGCGGCGGCGTTCTCTTTCTATTTCTTCCTTGCGCAGCTTTTCAAGTGCACGGCGTTCCTTATCGCGTTCCTTGTTGCTGATTCTCCTGTTGTTCTGTTTTTTGAGTTTTTGCTTTACAACAACCGTTTCTTCGCGTTCGGAAACATACTTGTTGAGAGCCTCGTCATACTTCGAAAGATCAACAAAGCTTGAACGGGTATCAACAATGCGCATACCTCCTGTGCGCTGGCGAATAGTAATCGGCTGCTCTTGTTTCTTCGCCTTTTCGGGCTTAGTTGTAGCAGTGGTTGTCGGCTGCCAAGGACCTTTATTTTTCTTCAGAGCCTTGACCTGACCACGTCCAAGCTCAACAGAAGCTGCTTGAGCAGATGCTGCGGCGGCAGATTTTTTGCTGTCTTCGGAGCGCTTTTGCCCCTGCTGCTTTTGCTGTTGTTTCTGCTGGCTTTGTTGCTTCTGTTGCTGTGTCTGCTGCTGGGATTCGCTTTGCGGTTGTGTTTCCTTACGTGACGACAGCTTGGCATCCTTCTTTTTTGATTGTTTCATAGCTGCCGGTGTTAAATTTGCAGTAGAAGCTCTTTCTACGACACTACCATCAGTAATGTCTTTTGCAGGCTCTTTGGCCTGCGTTTCCTGTGATGCAGCTACAGCGTCTTTTTCATGCGAAGGCTGCGGCTCCGTCTTTTTGGGGACAAGGCGTGGTATTATCATCTCGCCCCTAACGTAGCCGTCAATGTTTTTTATTTGATTAGCACCTGTTAAAAGCTCAATGAACAAGTTAAAGGCTTCCGGTTCGAGAACAGCCATGTGAGTCTTGTTTTCAAAACCGTAGTCCTTGAGCAATTCCAGGATGTCCTTGCTTTTTATGTTGAAATCTTTTGCGAGCCGGTTGATTCTGTACGTTGTGGCCTGAGCCATATAATTCCTCCGCACCGCCGGGTGGCGGTAAAACCCCTTTCGGTTTCTGTGTTCTATGTTTTATTTTAAGTAGTTTTGCTTTCTACTATAGTGCTATATTATGTTATTTTATATCTTGCTATGTGTTTGCTTTGCTGTGTTTCTGTCGCCATAAGAAAGATTTTCTATTATCTTATGTGCAAGACCTTCATTTGATATGGCGACGGCAGCAACAGCGCCTGTTTTGCCAATGTCGTGTGCGAGCTCCTCTCTTGTTATTGGGAGCTCATACACTGGTATCTCATAATATGCACATTTATCAAAAACGCGTTTTTTTGTGGCCTCTGAAGCATCAGAGGCGCAAAAAACGTAAACGTGCCGCGAAGCCGATCCTTTTTTCCTTCGGTCGGACTTGCCTGCACGCCTTACGGCGTCGATAACGAGCCCTACACCTACCGACACAGCCCCTGCTGACATCGCAAGGCCAAGAGCCCCGCGAATACGCTTAACTTTATCGACAGGGATCACTTTGTGCTCTCACCTGCGGCAAGGACGTCGGCAATTTCTTCGGAGAGCCTTTTTAGGACCTCCTCCGGGATCCCACAGTTCAAATTGCGCCCGAGCTGCTTCGATTTAAAGGAACGCTTTAAGCATGTGCTTTTACGGCAGATGTATGCTCCGCGGCCGGATTTTTTACCGGTTGGATCTATGAATACTTCCCCATCCGGGGAGCGAACGACGCGGATTAGCTCCGGCTTCGGCTTTGTCTCGCCACAACCGATGCAGCGCCGCTCAGGTACCCTTTTAGTTTTCTTTTTTGGCTGGCTATCCTTCTTTGGAGCTCCAGCGCCACCAGGATTTTTATTCCCTGCATCCAAAGGTTTATCCCTCCGCTTTAGTTATAGCTCTTTATATCAATTTTATAGCCTGTCAGTCGTGCGGCAAGACGAGCATTTTGTCCCTCCTTACCAATTGCAAGCGAAAGCTGATCTGCATCGACATAAACTTTTGCCGAGCGCTCGCCTTCGATGAATACCTCCAAGACATTGGCAGGCGACAAAGCTGAAGCTATATATTCCGCCAGATCATCACTATATTCGATTATGTCTATTTTTTCACCGTTAAGCTCATTGCAAATAGCGGCAATTCGAGCGCCATGATTACCAATACAGGCGCCGACAGGGTCAACATTTTCGTCGCGCGAATAAACGGAAAGCTTTGTGCGTGAACCAGCTTCTCGGCATATGCCCTTGATTATGACAATGCCATCGGCAATCTCCGGTACCTCAAGTTCAAAAAGACGCTTTACAAGGTTCGGATGGGTACGCGAAAGTACGACGATAGGTCCGCGCGAGTCGTTTCTTACCTCGGAAATGTATACTTTTATTCTGTCGCCGACTCTGAGCACCTCGCCCGGGATCTGCTCCGCGCGTGTAAGTATAGCTTCACTTGTACCGGTATCGACGATGACGGAACCGTCTGTCATGTCAACTCTCGTGACGAGAGCTGTCACAATCTCCTCGCGTTTATTCTCATACTCGGCGCGGATGAGCTTGCGCTCCTCCTCTCGTATGCCCTGGATAATAACCTGCTTTGCGGTCTGTGCCGACAAGCGACGAAAGTTCTTCGGCTTCATCTCAATTTCGCAGATGCCGCCAATGACACTGCGCTTTGAGTGTTTTTTTGCATCCTCAAGGGGAATCTGTGTCATGGGATCTGTAACGACATCCACGATCTCAAGCTGCTGATACATTTTTATTTCTTTTTTCTGTTCATTTATAGCGACACGTACGTTTACTGCGCCACCAAGTTCCCGTTTATACGCAGATATAAGCGCAGCCTCAATGCGCTGAAGCATATAACTTTTTGAAATGCCCTTTTCCTTTTCAAGCGCATCAAGCGCAGCGAAAAGCTCATTGTTCATAGCCATTATTCACCAAAACGTTTTCCTTCCGTTTCTCTTAAGTCAGTAATTTTCTTATATTTTGTTTTTTTATTGTATATGCAAAAGTACCGAAAGCTAACCGTCCTCAATTTTTGACTTGTGACGATTGCCCTCGGGATTGTTTTTATGAAAATTTGTCAAAGTTAAATATTGTTTTCATTTTAACAATGCTACGTCTTGGCAGACGAATATCGCCGTCAGGGTCTACTCTCATTGTAACGACATCTTCTTCCCCGTCAAATTCAGCGAGCGTGCCACGTATAACCTTTTTACCGTTAATGGCAGCGTAAAGCCGGGCTTCAACTTCGGAACCAAGGCAGTATATTATGTGCTCTGGCAGGCGAATATCGCGCTCAATGCCCGGGGACGAGACCTCGATTGTAAAATTGTCTTTATTTTTTATTATATCAGCGCTCTCAATCGCTTCATCAAGAGCGCGGCAAACAACCGAGCAATCTTCGATGCCGACATCGCCCTCAGCGTCCGAATCAATCGTCACGCGTAGGCACCATTCAGCGCCTTCCTTCACATATTCAATATCCCAAAGCTTATAGCCAAGCCCCTCGATTATGGGAAGAGAAATTTCGCGGGCTGCAGCGGCGACACCGCCAAAATTCTTGCTACTTTGATTTTTAGCCATTTAAATAACCCGAATATTTTTTGTAGTTTATATAGAGACTGCTTACATCGTTTTTTGTGCTTTTAAAATGTTTTGTTCTTCAGCGGCGCAATATAGCGTACAAGGAGCTTGCTTCGGAGCCCTTCAGCATATTCAAAAACAAAGAGCGGGTTGCCCCACTCTCATCTCAACATCTATCTTGAGTGAGTATACCACATTTGTATACGATTTGCAACCCCTTTCCAAAAAATCTTTTAAAATAAAGATGATTTTGTTTTGGTGCTTGGCTCCATATGTTATATAATCTTATTGGCTCCTCACATCAAAGTAAACAGCGATATTTTTACTGCCTTTATTGCAGGAGGGCTGCCACAACGGGTATAATTATAAAATACGAGAAATTTCATTGACAAAAAGGCTATACTATGTATATAATGACAATACATATAACATACAATACATATATGTTAAATATATTTATTTAGGAGATAACATTATGGCGCGCATATACAGGAATTTAACAGGGCTTATCGGGAAAACGCCACTTCTTGAACTTTCAAACTATGCAAAAAAACACAAATTAGAAGCAAAGATCATCGGTAAACTCGAATACTTTAATCCCGCGGGTAGTGTTAAGGACAGAATAGCAAAAGCAATGATTGATGAAGCCGAGGCATCGGGTAAAATAGGCCCTGGCTCTGTCATAATTGAGCCTACAAGCGGAAATACCGGTATCGGCCTTGCCTCTGTTGCTGCTGCGCGCGGTTATCGTGTTATTTTAACAATGCCAGAGACGATGAGTGTTGAGCGCCGCAATCTTCTGCGCGCATATGGCGCTGAAATTGTACTCACTGACGGCACAAAGGGAATGCGGGGAGCTATTGAAAAAGCAGAAGAAATCGCACGCGAGACCCCGGGCAGTTTTATACCCGGACAATTTGATAACCCCGCAAACCCCGAAATCCACCGCCGTACGACAGGCCCTGAGATATGGGAGGACACGGATGGAGAAGTTGATATTTTTGTGGCCGGCGTCGGAACCGGCGGAACTTTAACAGGCACCGGTGAATATTTAAAATCTAAAAAACCAGAAATTAAGATAATTGCCGTAGAGCCTGATTCTTCGCCAGTCTTATCGGAGGGAAGAGCCGGTTCGCATAAAATACAAGGTATCGGCGCCGGATTTGTCCCCGCTGTTCTCAACACAAAAATATACGATGAGGTGATACGTGTTAAAAATGAGGACGCGTTTGCAACAGGACGTGAGCTGCCGCTCACCGAAGGCATACTTGTCGGGATATCATCAGGTGCTGCGCTTTATGCAGCAACGCAAGTAGCCCTTCGCCCTGAAAGCAAAGGAAAAACAATCGTCGTCATTCTCCCTGACACAGGCGAGCGTTATCTCTCAACACAGCTTTTCGCCGATTAAGCAAAAAACATAAGAGCCGGCAACATCAATATTACGCAAAAGCGGCAAGCGAGCGACAAGCGCAGTAAAAATATTATACACTATATGCCACCTGCCATTTTATGGGACATGGTGGCATAAATTTGTAAATAAATATTTGAAGCTCTTGATTGATGACTGTTTTTCATATATAATGTGAAGGTAAATAATATTTCTCGGCGGGAGAAAGAAGTGAACGGCGTTTAAAATTTACGCAGAGCAAATTAAAGATTATAAAAAGCAGACGGAAGTTGTTGTGAGGGCAGCGTAAATGTAGAACAAAAACGTAAGTTTTTATCTTTTTATATATTAAAAAATATAAAGTATCGCCGCAGACCCTTCCGCAGCCAAAACGGGAGGACTGCGTTTGTTTTTAATTATAAACGTAAATAAAAGTTAAATCTATTTTTTCGGGAGGTTTCTATTTTGACGGGCACAAAACGAAATTACTCCGAAATTACACCGGAAATAGAAAAACTGGCTCGGCTGTGCGAAAGTGATACGCACATTGAGCCCGAGATGTATATAAAGTACAACGTATATCGCGGGCTCCGTGACTTGAATGGCAAGGGCGTGCTAACCGGGCTGACCGAAATATCCGAAATACATGCAAAGGATATAAAAGACGGGGTTGAAGTCCCGAGCCAAGGGAAACTGTATTGCCGCGGGTATGATATTGAGGACATCGTGCGCGGTTATAATACAAAAAAACGCTTTGGTTTCGAGGAAGTTACTTATTTACTGCTGTTCGGCGAACTTCCGTCACAGGAAGATCTCGACGAGTTTTGTTCTGTGCTTGCAGGATACCGTTCGCTGCCGACGTCGTTCGTTCGCGACCTTATTATGAAAGCGCCAAGCGAAAATGTGATGAATTCAATGGCGCGCAGCGTCCTTACGATGTATTCATATGATAATAACCCCGAGGATACGAGCATACCTAACGTGCTGCGGCAGTGCTTACAGCTGATAGCTGTGTTTCCGCTGTTTGCCGTGTACGGGTACCAAGCGTTTAATTATTATATTGAGGGTAGCTGCAGCTTCTTCATTCATGAACCAGACCCCAGCTTATCAACCGCCAAAAACATCCTGCACATGCTCAGGATAGACAATAAATACACAAAGCTTGAGGCGACGATTCTTGATATTGCTCTCATGCTCCACGCCGAGCATGGCGGTGGCAACAACTCAACGTTTACAACGCGCGTCGTTTCTTCCTCCGGTACAGACACGTACTCTGCCATAGCAGCGGCACTTGGTTCCCTTAAAGGGCCAAAGCACGGCGGTGCAAATATCAAAGTGTGCCAGATGTTCGAGGATATAAAAAAGAATGTCCGCGATTGGTCGGATACTGAGGAAATTGAAGCTTACCTTTTAAAAATACTCCATAAAGAAGCTTTTGACCGAAGCGGGCTTATATATGGCATCGGACACGCTGTCTATTCACTGTCAGATCCGCGAGCACAAATCTTCCGGCGTTACGTAAAACAACTCTCCGTAGAAAAAAATAGAAACGATGAATATGTACTCTACGAGCAAGTTGAGAAAATAGCCCCCCGGCTCATCGCAAGCGAGCGAAAAATGTATAAAGGCGTCAGCGCAAACGTCGACTTTTATAGCGGATTCGTTTATAGTATGCTCGGTTTGCCAATGGAGCTGTTTACGCCCATCTTCGCTATCGCCCGTATAGCCGGATGGAGCGCACATAGGCTCGAGGAGATTATTAATGGCAGCAAAATCATCCGCCCCGCTTATATGAACGTCAGACCTCGCCGCAAGTACATACCTATGTCTGAACGCCAGCGCCATTGAGGAGGAAAGGCGAAAGCGAGCCAAGGGGTTTCACCCCTTGGAACCCCACCAAAGGAACCACGCCCCTTTGGAAACCTAATTATGCAGGCAAAAGTGAACCAAGGGGTTTCACCCCTTGAAAACCCCACCAAAGGGGCCATGCCCCTTTGGAATCCCAAAAATAATAGCCAGACTATCTGTTAGTCTGGTTATATTTTTTTATCTGAGATACATCTTAGGAGGCTTTATTAACGGCTTCGCGTTCATACTGCTGAGTATAGAGACTATAGTAATAGCCGCATGCCCGCATTAACTCACGGTGTGTGCCGCGCTCGACAATGCGGCCTCCGCGAACGACGAGTATGACATCGGCGTCGCGGATAGTGGAAAGCCTGTGTGCAATAACAAACGATGTGCGGCCGCGCGTAACCTCTTTTATAGCGCTTTGGATAAGCTGTTCGGTTACGGTATCGACGCTTGACGTTGCCTCATCAAGAACGAGGATGCGCGGATCAGCAAGAATAGCACGGGCAAAAGAAATAAGCTGTTTTTCGCCGGTTGATAAAAGATCGCCACCCTCGCCGACTTCGCTGTCAAGCCCCTTCTCCATGCGCGCTACAAATTCGTCGGCATGGACGCGGCGCAGAGCAGCATATATTTCTTCTTCGGTTGTACATGGGTTGCCGTATATAAGGTTTTCACGTATCGTACCGGAGAAAAGGTGTGGCGTTTGGAGCACGTAACCGATGTTGCTATGCAGCCATAGCTGTGAGCGCTCGCGAACATCGCGCCCATCTATTTTAACAACTCCCTCCGTTGGTTCAAAAAAGCGGCAGACAAGGTTAACAAGGGTTGATTTGCCGGCGCCGGTTTCACCGACAATAGCTACATTTGTGCCGCGCGGAACGTGAAGGTTGAAATGCTCAAGAACATACTCATCGCCATCCGGATATTTAAAGGAAACATCCTCGAAGTCAACATCACCGTAAAGCGGCTCCCAGTTTTCGCGGATTGGATTAAAAGTGTCGCCATATTTTTCTATGACTTCCAGAGAATCAATTACATCAGACTCTGTCTCAAGGAGTTTCGTTAAGCGCTCGATATTCACCTGCGTTGTGATGAGAAGAGAAAATATCTCAACAATCCATAAAATTGGATCCATCATGCCGAGCGCATACGACATGAATACGGAAAGTGTCCCCAGTTTCATCAGCCCGCTCTCCGTTAAAATGCCACCGCGCCAGAGCACAAGAGCGAGCGCGACAAAGGAGGCAAGCGAGGTCACGCCGCTGAAGATAGCACTGAAACGAGCGGTTGTAACCGCCGTTTTCTTCATTTTGGATGTGATAGCGCGGAATTCGCTCTCCATCTTATCCTCAATGACAAGTGTTTTAATTGTCTTAGCGCCCGTTATGCCTTCGTTGAAGCTGCCTGTAATGCGCGAGTTAATCTCTCGAATGCGTCGATTGAGTTTTACAAGCTTACCCTCGACAATCGCTACCACAAGCGCGGCAAAGGGCACGACAGCCGTAACAAGCAGTGCAAGCTTCCAGTCTATCGATATCATTACAATAATAGCGCCAATAATATAAGAGATGTTCCAAACACCGTCCATCGCACCCCATGAAACAAGCTCGCCTATGCGGCTTGTGTCGCTCATGACACGGGCATGTATGTAACCGACGCTATTGCGGTTAAAGTATGAAAACGAAAGCGTCTGCAGATGATCAAAGCTTGCCTGACGCATGTCGCGTCCGATGGAAAACTCGACATAGTTTGATTTGTTTATAGTAATAATCGTTACAAAAACTTGTACTGTAAGGACAAGAGCATAAAGTGCAACAAACCACGGAAGCCCCTCAAGCGTTTTATTTGCTATGAAGTTATTTATAGCATACCTTTGGAACAGCGGCATAAGAATGTCTACGCCGCTGCCAATAATGCCGAATGTCACCATAATAAAAATGTTCTTGACGTACGGCTTAAGGTAAGGGATAAGACGCCCGATGCCAAACCATGGAAGCGATACAGTATATTCTTTTAATTCTATTTCGTCATGTCCTGTCATATCACCGCCTCCTTTTTCTTCATTTCGTTTTCTTTTTCTTCTTCATCATCGTCGACGTCAATGTTTGCCATCTGAATGTCATTTATGCGCTTATAGAGCCCGCCTTTTGCGATAAGCTCTTCGTGCGTACCCTCTTCACGAACCCTGCCGCGATCAAGAACTATAATTTTATCGGCGGCCATTAAAGTTGATGTTCTATGCGAGATAATTATAACTGTTGATTTACCCATTGCCTCGCTGAGAGCACGGCGTATTTTGGCATCTGTTTCAGCGTCGACAGCGGAAAGCGAGTCGTCAAATATCATAATCGGAGCTTTCTGTGTCAGCATACGGGCAATTGCCGCTCTCTGCTTTTGTCCGCCTGAAAGCGTGACGCCGCGCTCGCCGACAACAGTTGCGTATCCGGAAGAAAATGACTCGATTGTCTCGTCAAGACATGCTATTCGCGCTGCTTCCCTTATCTCTTCCATCGTTATATCCGCACGTGCTATGCCGATGTTCTCCTCAATTGTGCGCGAGAAAAGGAACGGTTCCTGAAGGACAATGCCGATATTGCATCTTACCCATGATGCCTTCATATCAGCGATGTCGACGCCGCCAATTGTAATACGGCCGTTTTCCGGCGGTAAGTCGTAAAGGCGGCAAAGCAGATGCATAAGAGTCGATTTGCCGGAGCCTGTGCCGCCAATTATACCGAGCGTTGTGCCTGCTTTCACAGTGAAACTTACGTTATGTAAAAGCTCTGTTGTGCCATCGTAGGAGAAGGAGACATTTTCGAACTTGATATCGCCTGTCATTGGCGGTTCTATTGCGTCAGGCTTGTCGCATTCCCTTGGCGAATCCATGATGTAGCGTATGCGTTCGATTGAAACGCCCGCTTTACTCATTTCGGATACCATACGCCCCAGCCGGCGGACAGGCCATATCAGCATGGAGTTATACGATACGAATGCCATAAAATCGCCCGTCGACATATCACCGCGAACGGTAAAAATTGTGCCGAGGATGATTATAAGCATGACCTGAAGGCCGGAAATTAAGTCGCCTGTCGCCCAGAAAGCAGCTAAAAGCCTGCATAGCTTTATGAGCAGGGAGCAATATTCATTGTTTTGGCGTTCGAAACGCTCCCTTTCATATCTTTCGCGGCCGAATGCACGGACAACGCGCACGCCTGTGAGGTTTTCCTGTGTAATAGATGACAGTTTGCCCTCACTTTCATCACATTCGCGGAAACGCAGCCCTATTTTGCCGTGGAAGAAAGCAGAATAAGCAACGATTATCGGCAGAGTAGCTGCCGCGACAGAAGCGAGACGCACGTTCATATCAAACATGAAAACCATTGCAACGATAATAAACAAAACTATTCTTACAATGGAGACGAGCTGACGCGACAGGAAGGCGTTGACCATTTCAACGTCTGATGTGCAGCGCTGTATAATGTCTCCCGTCTGGTTTTTCATGTGCCACGAATAGGGAAGATGCTCAATATGCCCGTAAAGGTCATTTCGCATCGTCTCGATGAGCGTCTGCGAGCCACGGCTGTTGAGTACATTCTGCGCGTAACGCAAAATAACAAGCATAACAGAAACGATTAGAACGAAAACAGCAATGACCCAAAGATTCTTTGCAAGGTATTCCTTGCCGCCGATTTTTTCAATCGCATCAATGGCAAACTGCGGCAGGTTAGGCTTCTTGTCGCCGAGCACTGAGTCAACAGTAAAGGAAATAACCTTTGGGCTTATCATTTCAAAGATGGCGGCGACAAGCGAAATTAAAATGCTCGCCACAAAAAAGCCCCGCGAGCCGCGAAGGAACCGTATAAGAAGCCGCACACTCGCTGCGCGATTTGCACGGCGAGTGAGGCGGGCGGCTTTTTTTTCCACAATATTTTCTTTTATCTCTTTAGTATCTTTTGATTTTTTCACCATACAATCAATGATAAAATGTTCGTAGTTTATTGTAGTTTGCGGTTTGTTCTTATGTTCGGATGTGCTGGCGCCCCCCCGCAACGTATTGCTCATAAATTGAAATTATTATGGCAATAAAAAAGGCGCGCAGACAAATAGCGCGCGGACGCAAGACACGCACCTAATAGTATAACATTTTACGAGACGAATAGAAGTACTTTTTTTCTTGTAACAAAAATTTTACAAATTGCTTCTGGAAGAGCAGATATTGCTCAGCCGATATTGTTTAAAACAAATTTTGCTCTCAAAAGAACAGTGTTTGAAAAGAAATTGCGGCGGTGATATAATATAAAAAAAGTGAACAATAGTTCCGTCGGCAGGTAATTTACGCGGGTTAATTAAAGAGAGGAGGCGACAAGCGGGATGCTGCCCTTATATATAGTGGCAGGTGTTTTTTTTCTTTTCTTCTGCTTTATATTTGCATCCGCCGCACGTTTTTTCATTGTAGTTTGTCGCCGTGAAAGCAAAAAAGCATCGGAAAAAGCTGACGAGCGCTATTTTGCAGTAATAAAAGAATCAAACTACGCCGCCCGAATTCCGGATATAAAAGCCGGGCGTGCCTGGTTATCAAATACTCCCTATGAAAACATATATGTCAATGCAAGCGACGGGGTAACCCTGCACGCACGCCTTTACGAGAACAAAAGCAGCGGCACAAACGCAACAGCTGCAGCGACAGCTGTTTTGATCCACGGGCACAAAAGCACCGGCGACTGCGATTTTGCTCTCACATCAAAGTTTATATTTAATCTTGGTTATACTCTCCTTGTCATTGATCAACGTGCCCACGGTAAAAGCGGCGGCAAATATATAACCTTCGGTACGCTTGAGGGCGACGATGTGGCTATTTGGGCTCGCTATCTAACTGAAAAATATGGCGCGGAACATAAAATAATTTTATACGGCATTTCTATGGGCGCATCAACGGCTCTACTCACTGCCGCCCGATATGGCGGTGTTGGCAGTTTAACAATAAGCGGCGTCATCGCTGACTGCGGCTATGGATCAGCGTTTGATGAGTTTGCTTACCTTTTGCGCACAAAATATCACCTGCCCGCGCGACCGGTTCTCGCTGTGGCCGGCATGCTTTGCCGTATTGTAGGCGGATTTAACCTTGCCAATATAAACGTAACGGATGCCGTAAGCATTATAAAATGCCCTGTGCTTTTCATACACGGAGACAGCGACAGGTATATACCCGTCGACTATACCCTCGATAACTATGAAGCCTGTGGCTCGCAAAAAGACCTTTTAATTGTAAACGGAGCAGGCCACGCTACCTCTGTCCTCGCAAATACCCCTGTCTATTTTGCTAAACTGAAGGACTTTCTCGCGGGGTTATAAAAGGAGCTTATCTGCGGATGCGCTCTACACCATCGCAGGCGTTTTAAATTATAAAATAAACAGTTTTATGTTTATAATAATTAAAACCGCCGATTAATTACATCGGCGATGCTCTTTTTCGCGGTATATTGTTGTCTCCTCAATAATAAACAAAAACAGGAGAATTATATGTCGGAAGATAGATATGAGGGAAGATCAAGCGGCGCTGAAGTGTTCGAGCTTTTCTCGCCGTTCATACAGGAGTTCATTTACAGCCGGGGCTGGGAACGTCTTCACGAAATGCAGATAGCGGCGGCGGAGATAATATTCCGTACGGATCACAACTTACTGCTCACATCATCAACGGCGTCCGGCAAGACGGAAGCTGCTTTTTTCCCGATTTTATCGCAACTTTACGATGACCCGCCGGCAAGCGTAGGTGCTATTTACATAGCCCCGCTAAAAAGCCTAATAAATGATCAATTTGAGCGAATAAATGAGCTGTTAAAAGAAACCGGCATACCCGTATATCACTGGCATGGCGACGTTGCCGGCTCACACAAAACAAAGCTGCTCAAAAACCCTGCGGGCATATTGCAGATAACGCCTGAATCGCTTGAAGCAATGCTGATGAAGCGGCAGAATAACATCCCCCGTATTTTCGGCGACTTGCGGTATATTGTGATAGATGAAATACACACGCTGACCAATACCGACCGCGGAAATCAGGTCATATGCCAGATCGAGCGCATATCGCGCCTTATAGGTCACAGGCCGCGCCGCATAGGACTGTCGGCGACAATTGGCGACCCAACGCTTGCGGCGGCATGGTTGTCAGGCGGCGACGATCGCCCGTGTGAGATCCCAAAGCCGACGCCTCAGCCAATACGCTGGCGGCTTGGCATTGAGCATTTCTTCATCGAAAGCGCCGAAACTCTTCACATCGGTACTCATGAAATACGCAAAGGGCCTTCTCTCGGCGACCTGACGCCGGAAGAGGACGAGACTATATCGTCAGACCCCGGATATGAGTACATTTACGACTGTGCAAAGGATAGACGCACCATTATTTTCTCAAATTCGCGTGAGGAGACAGAATACGTCTGTGCGACAATGCGGCAGATAGCCGAGCGCCGCGGTGAACCTGACAACTTTCTCATTCACCACGGCAATTTGTCTGCGTCCATTCGCGAGGAAGCGGAAACGCTTATAAAAAGCGAAGAACAAAAAAGAACTGTTTGCGCGACAGTGACGATGGAGCTTGGAATCGATATCGGACGGCTTGAGCGCATAATACACAACGGCGCGCCAAACTCCGTTTCAAGCTTTTTGCAGCGCCTCGGACGCTCCGGACGGCGTGGCAATCCGCCGGAGATGATGCTTGTTTTCCGCGAGGAGCAACAAGCGCCCGACCTGCCGCTGCCACAGCTCATCCCGTGGGATCTTTTGCGCGCAATAGCCATCATTCAATTATATATAGAGGAGCGTTTCATTGAGCCGCCGCTTGTAAAGCGAATGCCATACTCGCTTGTTTTTCAGCAAACGCTGTCAATTTTAGCTTCCGGCGGCGAGAGGACACCCGCCAAGCTTGCCGACCGCGTGCTGCCGCTGCCGCCTTTTACCGGGATGAGCCGCGAAGATTACCGCACGCTTCTTATTTCTATGATTAAGCAGGATTTCATTGAACTTATGGAGGAAGGCGGGCTTATCGTCGGGCTTAAGGGGGAGCGTCTTACAGCAAGTTATAAATTTTATGCTGTGTTCAAGGATTCTGAGGATTTCACCGTCCGCTGTGGGTCAGATGAAATAGGCACAATAGCCGAAGCTCCACCCGTTGGCGACAGGTTTGCGCTTGCTGGGCGCGTTTGGGAGGTTGAAGATGTCGACATACCAAGAAAGCTCATTTACGTAAAGCGCGTCGGCGGTAAAATGGAGATTTCGTGGCCGGGCGAGTTCGGCGAGATTCACACAAGGATACTTGAGCGTATGTACCGCGTGCTGCTGGAGGATACGGTGTATCCATATCTCAAAGCAAACGCCCGGGAGCGTCTTGCCGCCGCACGAGCTGTCGCACGGGAAACAGGAATGCTCAAACGCCCAATAGTTTCGCTTGGAGGGCTGACATGGTGCTTTTTCCCGTGGCTTGGTACACGTTCCTTCCGAACGCTGCGCCGGTATATAGCAAAAAATGCGCCAAAGTATAAGCTTTCGGCGCTCGAGTTTGAGGGCTGTTATTTTATGAAATTCCGCATGGAGGGCGGGGCTGGGGATAAGCTTTTTACCGACATATGCGCTGATTTTGCGCGCGGCGTTGACACGGAGGAGCTTGTGGGCCCGAACGAAACTCCTGCTTTTGATAAATACGATGAATATGTCCCCTCAGAACTTTTGCGACGAGCGTATGTAAAGGAGCGCTTGCGCACGGATGAAATAGCCGAGCGAGCTAAAAACGGCTGGAACATGGAAGAAATATCGCGCCCGCGGATATAAATGGGTGCGTGAAATATAGATTCAATCATCGGAAGGGAGGCCGCGGATGTGAAGCTGATGTATGACGCAAAAGAAAACGCAATTAATATCACCGTACGCGGCCTTGTTGATTTCTTATACCGCGGAGATATTGACCTGCGCTACGGCAGCGAATTTATCACGGCGGAAGAAGGACGCCGCACACATAAAAGCACAGAGGACGACACAAGTGATAATTACATAGCCGAAGTCCCGCTTTCCTGTGTGATTGAGTACGGTGGAATAAAGTATCGCCTCTCCGGTTGTGCCGACGGTATTGAGAGGGGCAATGAGCACACGTACGATACTGTTGAGGAGATAAAAACCGTCGTCCGACCCTTTTTCGGGGGAGCGGAACGGATACCGCCGGCGCACGTAGCACAGGGTGTCATTTACGCTTATATGTGGTGCCTTCAAAGCGGCGGTGAGTCTGCAGCCGTCCGAATAACATATGCACCAAAAAGCGGCGGTCGCCCGCGAAAATTTGTGTGCCTTTTTTCATTTTCGGAGCTTGAAGCGCGCACGCGGGGCGCTGTTGCCCTTTATGCAAGGTTGGCGCAGTATTATATCGCGCGTGAGAAAAGTTTGCCGTCTGAGATAAAGAGCCTTCGCTTCCCGTATGGCACTATCCGAGAGGGGCAGAAAGACTTCATGGCCGCTGTTATGCGTGCCGCACGCCTTAAGCGCCGTGTGCTTATACAAGCGCCAACCGGCACAGGCAAGACAATGGCGTCCCTTTATCCCGCTGTAAAGGCAATCGGCGCCGGTCTTGTAGACAGGATATTTTTCATGACGGCAAAAACGCCTGCCCGACTTGCAGCGGAGGAAGCGTCGGCTGCTTTGCTTTCTAAAACGCCTTACCTTAGCGGAATAACGATAACGGCAAGGGAGAGAATCTGCCCACACGGAGGCTTCGGTACAAGCGGCTTTTTCGGCGTGCGCTGCAACCCGGACGCCTGCCAGTTTGCAAAAGGTCATTATGACCGCGCACACGCAGCCCTTTTTGAGCTGATAGCTAAAACAGGCGCAAGATGTCACTTAACGGCTGCTGTAATCACCGAATGCGCTGCTCGCCATAAGGTTTGTCCGTACGAGCTTTCACTTGACGCCTCGGAGATGTGCGACATCATCGTCTGTGACTATAATTACGTCTTTGATCCGCGCGTTTATATGCGCCGCCACTTCGATAAAACCGAGGAAAACGCTGCTCTGCGCTATATTTTTCTCTGTGACGAAGCACATAACCTGCCCGACCGCGCGCGTGAAATGTATTCAGCGTTGCTTTCGCTCGCCGATGCGGAAACGCTTGTTTCAGCGCTGCCCGCCGATGCCGATGTTGCGCGCGGCGCCGCAGTATCGCTTGTCAATTCCCTTCGCGCTCTTGTTCCGCTGTGCGGTGACAATGTCACACTTGACAGCGAAGGATACAAGAGGGGATATTACATCAGCCCTGAGCCGATACAGGAGCTGTCTCTTGCGGTGCGTGAGGCACACATCACCGCCGAAGCTTATCTGCGCCGCTCGTGGCGCAGCGAGGGAGGCGATCCGGCGAGGATTTTGGCAGCTCTTGAGCCGATAGCGCGGTATGTATCGATTTTGCGCTGCTACGACCGCAGGCATACAACATTTGTCGAACTTTTAGGCGACGATGTCACTTGCCGTCTTATTTGCCTTGACGCTTCGGCACATTTAAATGAGCGCTTCTCCCGCGCGGCGGCAACTGTTCTTTTTTCCGCGACGCTTGAGCCGCCAGATTATTTTCTGCGCGTCCTCGGGTGCGACGGCGCCGACACGCTTGAACTTCCATCGCCTTATGACCCTAAAAATCTATGTATAGTCGCTGCTGATAAGATAAGCACTCGTTTGCCCGACAGAGAAGCGTCGGCTGAGAGCATAGCTGAGATGATATATGCCGTCGCCCGTGCAAAAACAGGCAACTATATCGTGTATACGCCATCTTATAAATACCTCACAACGCTTCTTGAAACGTTTAACTACCGTTATCCGGACATAGAGACGTTTTCTCAAAGCCGGCGAATGACAGAGGTGCAAAAGGAGAGCTTTCTTGCCAATTTTTCGCCAACCCCGACCCGGACGAAAGTCGGTTTCTGCGTGCTTGGCGGTATTTTCTCCGAGGGAGTCGACCTTCCGGGCGACAGACTGTCCGGCGTTGTCATTGTCGGCGTAGGGCTGCAGCAAATAACAGCGGAGGGCAACCTTTTGCGCGATTATTATGAAGGCCTATGCGAGAGGGGGCATGAGTTTGCGTATATGTTCCCCGGGATGAACAATGTTTTACAGGCTGCAGGGCGTGTAATCCGCAGCGAACATGACATAGGGGTAATACTTCTAATCGACGACCGCTTCTCTCAGCCTGAGTATAAAGCCCTTTTCCCCTCACACTGGCGAAATTTGCGCTATGTCGGCGACGCTCGTGCTCTGCGCCTTATACTGCGCGACTTCTGGGCGGGCGTAAAGGATGATTGATAGTCTTAAATTAATAGACATATCAATTTAAATCAGATGGCTGCTCAAAATAATCTTGAGGTTGTTTACAATAACAGTATTAACAGTATTATACTATGATAATTATGTAATATCAGCAGAAGGCAATTAAATGGAGGAAACTTCAATGCTGAAACGCATAGAGAAGAGGCCAGTTGTTTAACTGACTGTTGTATTTATACTTGTTTTAACTGTACTTCTTGTTGTTTATATAATATCGAAAACACGACGGGATCCTTTTATAGATACAGATGCTGCCGAAGAAACGAGTTATAATTCGGAATCAGTTGATGATATTTATAATAATCCGAGATTTTCAGCTGTAAAATCAGGCGCTGCCTATATGGCTAACACAATTATTATTGATTATGTAGAATCCCACGATAATGAACTGCGTTGTCACTTTGCGGGATCATATGTTAATGAAGAACAGCATTTAGGATTCGCTATATCTTCTATCGGGACAATTCCCCGAACCTCTAAACGGTCTGGATACACCCACAGCTTCACCTGTAACCTGTCAAGCAGTTCCTCCCAAGTTACTACTCTCTGTGGGAATCCGACCGTTAAATGTTTTTCATCGTGAACCTTTACAAAAGCAATATTCTCCGTAACGGTATTCTCATCCGGCTGGTAGCGGACATCAAACAGTTCCTCTTCAATCGCTTCTTTCACAACAGCAATATTCTGCTCCAGCTTTGTAAGGTTTTCCATCTCCGGCCAGTAATGCTCATAACGCCTGCGGACAG
>JAAYLD010000100.1 GCA_012522015.1 Clostridiales bacterium | reverse complement strand
ATACGCCGCGGGATGCTCCAAGATATTCTACAAACGCTTAGTTGAATTTGTATATAACACATAAATACCTAAATACCGCTTAACGAACAAGTTTAATGACTATCATGAACGGTAGCGAATCTAAATTAAAGCAATTCCTAAATACTGAAGGTAATTTGGTTGTAAATCTAAGTTGTGATACAGATTACTGTAAAAATTTTATTATAAATGAACTGGGAGAAGAACTAAAATATGAACTGAGATGGATTGATATTATATTCGAGACTGGGAAAGGTTCATATTATGAAGTACAAAAACAATTAAAAGATATAAATGAAAAAATGTTTGATATATATTGTAGATATTATGATGGTGAAAAGATAGAAGAATATCAAAAATTAATGGAAGCATATCCGGCTGTTACATATGATATAAAAGAAAATGTAATAGTTGCTAATTTTAGATCTCAGGGAAAAGAAAAAGATCAAGAAATAATCGATTGTTTTAAATCGTTAATTTCTGATGATGAAAATATAAAATATAATTTTATTTTGCCATATTATATACCTAACCGGGAAGACAAAATAAGCGTTGCCTATTTACTATAAAAATATAAAAAATAATAATCAATAACATAAAAGCGGAGATTTCAGACAAAAACAAATGTGAAATCTCCGCTTTTTATTTATTATAACAATCGTAGGAAGAATAATAAGCCGTTTAAACAACATAAAACAACGTTGGTATACTCAACTAATGGATAAAATTAATTCAAAAGCAGTATCATTTCACCCGCAGCATTCTCCGCCTGCGCGCTGTGAATTTATATATAAGTAAAGCACCACCTGAAATAACGGCAGCAAACAAGTATACATACATATCATCGCCGGTTTGCGGCGAGTATTAATTCAATTCATCAAAATATTTGTCAAGTATCATATCGACATAATCACCGCCGCTTATCTTCCAGGAGCCGTCCACATAAACAGCGTTAACATATGTTCTTTCAATAAAGAAATCTTCAAAAAAAGGACTTTTCGATGCATTTATATAATCGAAACTTATAATTGCTTCTTTGCCTTTAGTTTCTATATTAATATTCAGCTTATAATCCTTTAGTTGTTCAATATTTTCATATAATTTATTATTTACATCAAATTCAACCCACTGTGGAGTGAGGGCAGGCATGACATAAACTTTTCCGTTATGAACATATACTGTGTAGATTCCGATTACCATCTTATCAGCAAGATCATCGGTATAAATGCTTCTTGAAACTGAAAGCCAATAATCATAACTCGGGTTTTTGAGCGGATTCGCTGGTATATAATGCAATTGATTTAGTCTATCGTAGCAAGGTGCATATAACGACTTTGCGGTGTTATATCATATCATTATCAGTTGTAGCGAAAAATACTTTTAACAGGTCATATGTTGCCCTTATAAGCTCCTCTGCTCTCTGCTCTGTGAGTTCTGGTATTTCATCAGCATCATAGTCACTGGCTATAATATTGAAAGACAGAGCAAGTGCTGCAACCATTATAAATAACCAAAGCAAAGCTTTGCGCATATTATCCTCCATAATATAATCGAAAGATTTTGAACTCTACCGCTTGAGGGATTATGAACCATATTTACCATTAAGACGTGTCTTTGAATCTATTTGTCCGTGCTGTAAAATAAAAAAACAAATTTGTTTGCTTGTAGTATAACTATTGTGATATTTTTAAGCAGTTAATGATTATATATTTAATAATACTAGTCTTATTTTTCAAAAGATGTTATAATATAAATAGCAAATTACAGTATTCACATGATTTTTCCCCTTGCTGTCTTGACAAGGCTATGAATCCTTATGTATAATACTATCCGACAGCGCCGAGTTGTCGCGCGGCAACATACCGAAAGGTCTTGCCGTGAGGAAAGTCCGGGCTTCACAGGGCAGGATAACGGACAACGTCCGCCGGAGGCGACTCCAGGGAAAGTGCAACAGAAATAAACCGCAGCATATTCGCTGACATTCTTGTCAGTGAACAGCTGTAAGGGTGGAAAGGTGAGGTAAGAGCTCACCGGAACGGCTGGCAACTGTCGTTCCCTGTAAACCCTATCCGAAGCAACACCGTAAATGGTCGAGACGTTTGCCCGACGCATGACCTACGGTGGCGCGGCGCTTTGCGCCGGAGCTGTACGGTAACGTCCAGCAAAGACAGATGACAACTCTCGACAGAACCCGGCTTATAGGCACTGTCAACATAAGTATGGGGGTATAGCTCAGCTGGGAGAGCGTCTGAATGGCATTCAGAAGGTCAGCGGTTCGATCCCGCTTATCTCCATCACCGAAAAACTCTGTAATCATAAAGATTGCAGGGTTTTTTCTGTTCGTTTAATTTATAAAATATGCAAAAAACATAATGCTTCCATATTGACTTTATCAATCAATAGGAAAAATATTTCCTTAAAACATCAGTGCAGATAACAGCACAGAAAAGTCAGGCCGTATTGCCTTTATAAGTGCGATTTAAGCCAAGGTCTGGGGCATTTCCGCACCGAGTTTTAAAAAACCGGAGTATGCTGTCTTTTCTAACGATGACAAAATAGTTATGAGAAATTACAAAGGAGATATTTATACTTATCCGCATATAAAGACATAATGTTTTTTTAAAAACCTCTTTCACAAAAAATAGTTGCTTAATTAAAGAATCTGCTTTCCCCCGTTTCATCGGCTAAAAGCAGCTCCTTTTTATATTTGTAATATTTAATTTTTAAATTATAATATTACTAAGTTACTAAGATAGAAAAAATTTGTATATCCGTTCAAATAAACTGAAAATAAATGATTGGAGGGAAAACAATGGGAAAGTATGGTGTTGTTTTTACAACTTTTGAGGATGAGCAGCAGGCAAAGGATGTGATAGATGAAATCATAAGATGCAAGCTTGCTGCATGCGCGCAGGAAATTAAGATAAAAAGCCATTATACATGGAAGGGCAATCTTTGCCATGAAGATGAAGTTTTAGTGTTATTAAAAACAAGGAAAGAATTATACCCCGACCTTGAAAAGAAACTCCTTGAGATTCACCCATATGAAACGCCGGAGATTCTGTTTGTCGATGTTGAGTGTAGAAGCGCCGCGTATCTGGCTTGGATTGACGAGCAAACACAAAGATGATTGAAGCTACGAGAAAGTGTGGTGATTTTTATGTTCAAGAAAATAAAAGAATATATAAAAATATATAAATTAGAAACCATATAAATTCTTAATTTTTCTTGCTCTGGCACTGTTTGTTGTCCCAATAATTGTTATACATGCTTTGTTTAAGATAAATGGACCAGAAATTCTTAGGGCCAGCTGGTCATCGGGGGATGTTTTGCAATACTGCGCATCTTTTCTTGCTTTTATAGGTACAGTTTTCTTGAGCTTCGTCGCTATTAAGCAAAATACGAGATAAATAAAGTGCAGAAGGATTTTATAAAGCTTCAAAAAGCGGAGTATTATCCTCAGCTAATTCTTAATAGAGAGTCATATAAATAAATATTAATAACATTGTATCAAATATCGATCAAGAGGCTGTTATTGCAAATATTATAACAGAGCCAGAAGGATGTAGGGTCTATAATTTAGTTAGTGGTAATAGAAAAAATTTTTTAGGCAAACATCTTTATGGTGTCAATTTGAACTTACATATAAAAGCAAAGCTTTATGCAACCAAATAAAATTCCTTGCTTTTGAATTGATTATTCCTAAATCCCTTTCTGATTTTAAAGAGGGTCAGGTAATAGAATCAAGCATATATTCAGATAATAACTTATTCGATACATGTATTGCCGATAACAGTACTTTGTATATTTGGACAAACAGCTATATAGTTGATGGGCACAGAGGAGTTTTAACTTCAAAAATTAATATGGAATTATTTGCTACTGCAAAGGAAAAATATAACTGCATAATATATTCATTTTGTAAGTGATTTTACCAAAATGATTGATTGCAGCCAAATAAATAATTCCAGTCAAGAAAATCAAATAAATAGTATTAACCAAATAAATAAAGATAAAACATCTGATATAAATTCCCCTCATTTTATAAATTATTCAATTGAAATCAATGACTAAATAACAGGTAAACGCCAATACTGTCAATCCGCTTTCGCAGCAAGAATTGAACAATCAGCTCAACCACCAAAGCTCAATTAACAACCCCCAAATAACCCGCATATTATAAACAGGGGTGAATTATTCATGAGCTACAACTCCGGGGCACATCTGGTTGTGCTTGCCTCAATAATTGCTATTTTGCTTGCAGAAAAGTTAAGCACCGATGATATAGAAATTTTAGCAGCGCTTTTAACAGCCATTGGGGATAATTTAGCGGTTATTGCTGTAAAAAGAGGGCTTGAAAAAAGTAATTGATAATATTCCCGCAGCCATAGCTCCATCGTTTCAATATAAAACAAAACTATATGCAACATAGACTAAATAAAGCCATTCATTTAAACTGATAAAATGATTACAATATAAATTAAACATAAGCGCGTATAATGCGACACAGCATTGCGCACAGAAAACAACTTATGATTACAGTAAAAACATCCTTGAACACATGGGGTATTCAAGGATGTTTTTTCTTTGCTGCTTAATTTATTATTTTAAAGAACAATAGAAACCCCTATTGCGGAGAGAGGCTCAATTCTTACATCAAACTTTATGCCGTCCTCATCTGCCGTCCATGTAACCGGCTCGGGTACCATCTCCGACGCCTTTTTAAGCGCTTCAATCTGTTCACGGTTAAGATAAGTCGGGTTTCCCATCTCAACCCACGCCCTCTTGGCATTTGCATGTGTCTCGTCAATGCGAAGGAGTGAAGCGGAGGAGATTTTGCTTGTTCCTTTTAGTGTAAAGCAAATGTCTGCAGCATCAATCTGTGAGCGTGGAACATTATAGTTTGAAATAAGTACCGTGATGCCATTTTCTCCGCGCGAAGCTGTGCAGTCAACGGTCGGGGATGCATCGGCTATGTCAAGCTCAAGCAAATCACCGTCAAGCTTTGACAGCAGCTGGAAAGCGCGGAATGAGGGTTTCGGTATGCCGTGAATGTTGAGAAGACCGAATCCTCCGTGGAACGGAACGGAGCTAAGGCCGCATTCCTCGAATATATCCGTAAACGTCCAGAAAGAATAGCCGCTGAGGCCGATGTTCATGTTTTCCGTAACAGTTTTTACTATGAACGCGGCGTTATACGGAATGTCATGATACGGGTCACGCGGGCTTGGCGAGTTGTTCCACTCCGTGTAGTAAAGGGGAAGAGGGCCTGCTTCCGCTCTTGACTTTTTGGCTCTTTCGGTGAGTATGCCGCGCTTTGAGTTTGCCATCTGGTCTTCAATTGTCCTGCCGAATCCGAAGGCGGTATCGGTAGGATAATGGTGAGTTGAGATGAAGTCAAGCGGGACGTTTTCCTTCTCGCAGAACTCGCGAAGCTGAGGTATCCAGGCATCGACCGCCGTTGAAGGCCCGCCGACGGCTAATCTTTCGTCGACTTTTTTAATTGCAAGGGCGGCATATTTGTAAAGCTGGAAGTAATCTTCCATTGTTCCCGCCCAGAAGAAGTTTCTCAGGTTCGGTTCGTTCCACACTTCAAAGAACCACGTCTTTACCTCATCGATGCCGTAACGGGAGACAAGGTGATCGGTGAGCGTGTAGATAAGTTTTCCCCAGTCGTTATAATCTTTCGGTGGGGTGATGTTGCCACGATAATGGAAAACAGTCTTTGTGCCGGATGCGAGCGGCGTCGGCATAAAGCTAAGTTCAATGAATGGCTTCATGCCTATCTCAAGTAGATAATCGAAGATTGAGTCGATATTGAAGAATGAGTATTCAAGACTGCCGTCATCCCTGATTAAGCATACGCTCATGTCGTCGTCAAGCAGCCCGTGAAAACGCACATACTCAAACCCGAACTCATCCCGGCATATCTTGAGCTGGCGTCGCCAGTCTTCCCTGAGTGCTGTCGCGGCGTGGCAGCTACCGACACATTTTGCCCAGTATCTGTCAACACGCCCGCGCGTCTTGTCTGTTAATACGGTAACCTTCATTTTTCGCCCCTCCACATAGTTATATGATAGACAAATGATATACGTATTTATAATGACTAAAACAGAAGCAAGCTGTTATAATGCCTTATGCTATAATTTACTGCTCAATCACCGTCGGAACGTTGGCCGTCAGAGTAACCGGCGTCAGTTTTGTACCCTTTATAGCAACCTCCACCGTTTGATCAATGTCGGACGTCAAGACAGCTCTGACATGGTCACGGTCCCACTGCGCATCAACCTTAATACGGCCTTTAGCGCGGAGTCCCTCAAAGCTTCCTTTTTCCCACTTTGACGGGAGAGCAGGCAAAATGTAAATCTTGTTTTCTCTGCTCTGCAGCAGCATCTCGGCAATGCCTGATGTGGCGCCGAAGTTGCCGTCTATCTGGAACGGCGGGTGCGCGTCAAACATGTTTATATATGTACCGCCGCCCCAGCTACGTCCATACTTTTTGTTATCGACGACTCTCAACTGTCGTGTAAGCAGCTTTAATGCTCTGTCTCCGTCAAACAGCCTTGCCCACATGTTGATTTTCCACCCAAGGCTCCAGCCTGTGCCATCGTCGCCTCTCAAATCAAGAGTGACTCTGCAGGCATCCGCCAGCTCCGGTGTGCCGTCGACTGTTATCAGATTCGCCGGATGAAGGGCATATAGATGCGATATGT